>CAJFVL010000133.1 GCA_904420465.1 uncultured Clostridium sp. | reverse complement strand
TGCCCTTGCCGATCATAATGAGCTGGCCCAGGTCCAGCAGGCGGGGGGAGTAGGCGTCCATCCGGCCGCTGGTGGTGGGGCCGGCGGAGCCGATGACCTGGCCCGGCCGCTCCGGGGTGGGGCCTACATAGTAGATTGCGGAGCCCTCCACCGGGAAGGGCAGGGACTCTCCCCGGTCCAGCAGCTCCATCATCCGCTGGTGGGCGGCGTCCCGGGCGGTGTAGACGGTGCCCGACAGCAGAACGGTGTCCCCGGCCCGCAGGGGAACCAGGTCCTCCCGGGTGACGGGGGTGGTCAGCTTGTACTGCATGGAAATGGCCTCCTATTTTTTGGAATCGTAAATGGCATAGACGATACAGCCGGCAGTAAAGAGCAATTTGTGTCCCGGCCTTACTCCTCCTGTTCGCCAGGGGCGGGCTCCGCTTCCTCCTCTTCCTCCGGCGGGTCGTTGTCCCACACCTGGTCCAGAAAGTCCAGGATGTCCTCCGCCAGCTCCTCTGGCTGATAGCGGTACAGGTCGTGGGGCAGGTCAAAGAGCCGGGACCGGCGGGTCTGGAAGTGGTCCAGATAGGCGAGGGCGTGCTTTCGCCACTGATCGCCGGGGAGGGGGGTGCCGCTTCCGTTGGACAGGAGGAACAGCGTGGGGATGGAGGCTGGGGCGCCCGCCTGGACGATGGTCTGTACGTTGTCCGGAAGCGCCCGGCTCTCGTTGAGCCAGGGCAGACAGGCGAAGGTGCGCTGGGCCGTGGGGGCCAGCCTCCGGCGCAGGCTGGGCGGATAGCGGCTGAGCAGGGACTTTTTCACCAGCCGGAAGGTGAGAAGGCGTTTCCACTCCGGGCGGCTGAGCCGCTGGATCTGACGCAGAGAGCCCTCCAGGTCAAAGGATTGGTAGACCTCCGGCGTGGCCGGGTCCAGACCTACCAGGGCCATGACCTCCTCCGGGTACTTCTGGGCCCAGCGCAGGGCCTCCAGAAACCCCATGCTGTGGGCGGTCAGCACCACGGGGGGCGCGATGCCCAGGGCGGCCAGCACCGCCCGGTACTCCTCCACAATGGTGTCCGCATCCCGGGGCGTGTCGGTGATGTCGCTGTAGCCGTAGCCGAATTTAGAGGGAATCAGAACCCGGCAGCGGGCGGACAGGCGGTCCCCCACAGCGCCGTACTCCAGATGGGGGAAAAGGGTGCTGAACCCGGACAGCAGAAGCAGGGGGGTCCCTTGGCCCATCTGGGCCACATAGATCCGTCCCTGGGGCAGGGCGACAAATTGTTCTTCCATACACAATCCCCTTCTATAGAATGGGTGAGGCAAAGCGGACCCGCCATAACGGTCCTGCGCGCTGAGCGGCGGAAGTGCCGTTACAGCTCCGCCGAAGCCCGGCGGGTGACGTGGCAGCTGACGTTGACGGCCACCGGAAGGCCGGCCACATGGGTGGGGGCAGTCTCAATGGCCAGCCCCAGGCAGGTGGTCTTTCCGCCGAAGCCCTGGGGTCCTACGCCCAGGGCGTTGATCTCCTCCAGCAGCTCCGCCTCCAGCGCGGCATAGAAGGGGTCGGGGTTGGGCTGGTCCAGGGGGCGCAGCAGGGCGTGCTTGGCCAGGGCGGCCACCTTGTCGAAGGAGCCGCCGATGCCGATGCCCAGCACAGTGGGAGGGCAGGGGTTGGAGCCGGCCAGGCGCACCGTCTCCACCACAAAGCGCTTGACGCCCTCCACCCCGTCGGCGGGCTTGAGCATCCCCAGGCGGCTCATGTTCTCGCTGCCGAAGCCCTTGGGGGCCACGGTGATGGTGCATTTGTCCCCCGGCACCAGGCGCAGGGTGATGGCGGCGGGGGTGTTGTCCTCGGTATTGACCCGGCGCAGGGGATCGGCCACGATGGATTTGCGCAGATAGCCCTCGCCGTAGCCCCGGCGCACCCCTTCGTGGACGGCGGCCTCAAAGTCCCCCTCAATGTGGACCTCCTGGCCCAGCTCCACAAAGACGCAGGCCATCCCCGTGTCCTGGCAGATGGGCAGGTCCTTTTCGTTGGCCAGCTCCAGGTTGTCCCACAGCAGGTCCAGGGTTTCCCGGGCCAGGGGCCAGGGCTCGGCCTGCCGGGCGGCGTCCAGGGCGGCGGCCACGTCGGGGGGCAGGTGGGTGTTGGCCTGGATGCACAGGCGGGCCACGGTCTCGGTGATGGCGGCGGCCTGGATGGTACGCATAGATACTCCCTCTTTCTCGGCTGCATTTGTCTGTACGTTGTATTGTAGCAGAAAAATGCAAAAAAGGGAAGAGAGAAGCGCCCGGTAACGGGCGCTTCTCAGTTTGTCAAAACCTATGGAAAAGGGAACAGGGAACACCCCTGCGGGGGAGCTCGAGGGGGCGGAAGCCCGCCTCGAATGGGATCGAATTCCTGCAAAGCCTCGCCGTGCAAGGCTTTTCCGACAGGCTGAGAAGCGCCCGCGGCCGCGGGCG
>CAJFVL010000132.1 GCA_904420465.1 uncultured Clostridium sp. | reverse complement strand
TGACGGCCCAAGCATCATAAGTGCCGCCCTTGTGACGAGGCATGGTCCCAAAGTATTCCGCCAGGGCTTCAGCGGCCTGTTTCCTTGTAATGCCGGTGAGTTCCACCTCCGCGCCGAAGCACTGGTCCTTCATCCCGGTCATGCCGCGTCCTCCTGGCGAAGCGCCTCGTCCACGGCCCGCAGCCGGCGCCCGATAGCCTCGATCACATTGACGGTGACGCTGTTGCCCGCCTGCTTATAGGTCTGGGCATCTGAGGTGATGGCCAGGATCTTGTCGATCTGCTTCTCGTCAAACCCCTGCAGGCGAAGGCACTCCCTGGGCATCAGGCGGCGGATGCGGCCGCCGCGTTCCACGATCCCTCGGAGCGCGGCAACGTCGTGGGCGGCTCCTTTTCCTACTCGTCCGGCACGGGTTCTGCTGCCCGCATATCCTAGATCTACGGAATCCCCTTGGGCCGCCTCCTTATAGCCTTTCTTGGTCGCTTCTTTAATGATCAAGACACCGGACCGCTCCGCCTTATGGTTGGATAGGGTGGTCTGTCCATACCTGGCTGTAATACACCGGGCATTTTCTGTACGCTGGGGATGCCCATCACAAAGGTCCACAAAGGCGCCATTGGGCGGTGGGATCAGGTACAGTCCGGTTTTGACTCCCTGGCCGCCTCCGCCCGCCGTTTGCGTGCAGGCTACTCCCTCCGGGTCGTAGACCCGGTATCCCTGGGAGCCGCCGAGGACTTGTATAAGAGCCTTTCCGTCATGGCCGGGGACAGGAAGTATTTTTCCGGCGCATCGGGGATCAAGACAGCAGATAAGGAACACCCGCTTCCTGGATTGCGGGACTCCAAAATGTTTTGAGTTAAGCACAGCCCATTCCACATGGTACCCCAGGTCATCCAACGTGGAGAGGATGACCGCAAAGGTTTTCCCTTGGTCATGCGATAAAAGGCCGGGAACATTTTCAGCAAGCAGATACCGGGGCCGCTTGGCTTCAGCCAGCCGGGCCATTTCAAAGAAGAGAGTGCCTCGGGTGTCGGCAAAGCCCCGCCGGCGGCCAGCGAGAGAAAATGCCTGGCAGGGGAATCCTCCGCACAGCAGGTCGAAGTCGGGCAGGTCGTTGGGGTCGATGGTTCTGGCGTCTGGATAGTATCGCTCCTCCTCTCGGATATCATGGATGGCACGGTAGCTGGCCTCGGCGTATTTGTCGATCTCGCAGTGGCCGACACACTGAAAGCCCCCGGCCCGGTCCAGGCCGGCCCGGAAGCCGCCGATCCCAGCGAACATGTCGAAATAACGGATCAGGTCATATCATCTCCCTCCTGAAGCGCACGCAGAAAGCTGAGGATGTTCTCGTCCATATCCCCGGCTGGCTGCTGCACTGGTTGTTCTGCCGCAGTAAAAGTAAAGTGTTTCAGTTCCTCCCGGACCACTCTGCGGACAGCATCCAGCAGCTGGTCCTGCTCCCTGGCCCGGCAGACCATCCGGCACATGGCGTCCGTCCGCTGCCCAGGGGGGATGGCCCGCAGGATCTTCCATGCCTCCCGCTGCTGGGGCGCCTGCATAGAGAGGGAGAGATTCAGCCGGCGCCGATCAGACATTGGCCGCGCTCCCCAACATCCGCTCCGTGAGCCGCTCATACCCTTTGGCGTTCAGGGATACGTCGTCCAGGATCAAAGGCCGGCACAGGCCGTCTGTGGCGGAGACGTGGCGCTTCAGGAGGGCGGCCCCGCCGCCCAGGAAGATGGTGGGCATGGCCCGGACGTCCAGGCCGCTCTCCACAACGGCGGAGAGCAATTCCCGAACGTAGCGGTCTGCCTGGGCATGGATGACCACTTTGACGCGCTCGTCGATGCTCCCCGCGCTGCCGCGCAGCACCGCTTCGATCTGCGGGTCTGTCATGGACACACCAAACATCTGCCGCACTTTCTCGCCGATCTCGTCCAGGCAGCGGATCATCCCCAACTCCAGGCTTCGGCAGGTGGCGGCATTGGGAATGCGGTTGTCCAGCCGCATCAGGTCCACCGTCCACCCCCCAATGTCCGCCACAATGATGGAGGGCTCGTTCAGCAGTTCGCCCTGAGTCAGTACGGCGGCGTAGCCCTGGGGGAACAGGGACACATCCGTGACCGTCACAGCATAAGCCGCTGGCCCAGCTGCCTGCGGTAGCGGTCCTGCAGGACCTCCGCATCTTCCGCCACATGGTGACGCTTCAGGATGGCCGCGATCTCGTCCCCCGTGATCTCCATATTGGCGGACAGGCTCTCCAGGATCTCAGCCCTGGCGTCAGGGGGCAGACCCGGCCTGGCCTTGCTTTTCTGATTCATCGCTCCCGCCCCTTCCGCTGAATAGATTTTTTCTCGAGAGGCGGCGTCTCAGGGATGGGAGGCTCTGTACCGAACACATACAGTTTTCCGTGCTGCTCCGCCTGTTCCGCTGTATAGCCCGGAGGCGGGTCCTCCAGACTGCTGGCAACGGTCACTCTCCGCAGTTGGCCGTCTTTCCGGGAGAGATAGCTGAATTCATGGTCGCTGTCACGATAACCCAGCTCATATCCGCCGTTATAAATGTCCACTTCGCCCAGCGCCGCTTCTACACTATCCGCGGCCCAAGCGGAGGTCGGAAGAATTCCAAGCA
>CAJFVL010000131.1 GCA_904420465.1 uncultured Clostridium sp. | reverse complement strand
GGAGGAGGACCTGCTGCTCCCCAACGACGCCAAGCTGGTGGAGGACTACAAGGGCAACCAGCTGCTGCTGTTCGCCTCCCAGTGGTCCATCCAGTGGGTCCAGGACCGGAACAAGGGGCTGAAGCTGGCTGAGTTCGGCGGCGCAAAATTTTAAGGATCAACGACAAGTCCCCCGGCGCTGGAAGGGGCGGCCGGGGGACTTTTGCTGTACGCTCCCCCTTTTTCGCCAGCAACTGTCCGGCCTGTCCTGCATATGCTGTGCTGTCGGGGTATTCCCGCCACAGCTTCAATTCCGGTGGTGTTGCGGTATGGACGAGAACCAGAGACGTGAGCTTTGCTGTCAGCTTGAAACGGCGGACCAGTCCCTTGGATACCTGGCCCTTCTGATCCTGTCCCTGTGCCTGTCCTGGCGGGCGGTGGATCTTCAGCGGGAGGGGCTGTGCGGCATTTTGGAGGGCGGGGCGGCGGGGCCCCAAAACCTGTTTCCCCTGCGCCTGCCCGCTTCAGCTATCGTAGTGGGGGCGCTGACCTGGTTCTTCGGCCTTTCCTTGGACACATGGGAGGGGACACGGCAGGAGTGCGGATCGGCCCGGCGGTCTGCGGACTTGAACCTGTGGGCCTCCCTGTTTGTGCTGGCCGCCGCTCTGCTGCGGCTGTACGATCTGGTGTGCCTGCAGCGGGACGGGGAGGAATAAAGGCGCCCCCGGCCGGAGCCGGAGGCGCCTGGCTCATATTTGCTTTTCGGTGGGCAGCAGCTTTTTCCGCTGGGACAGGAACAGGACCAGGGTGGTGCAGCTGGCCAGAATGTCGGCCACCGGTTCGGCGGCGTAGATACCCACCACGCTGCCCGTTACCCGGGGGAGAATGAGGGCCAGGGGAACCAGGAGGACGATCTTCCGCAGCAGCGCCAGAAAGAGACTGGTGCGGGCCTGCCCCAGCGCCATAAAAGTGGACTGGCAGGCCATCTGGGCGCCAAAGGCCCAGATACCGCCGAAAAATAGCGGCATATACCGGGCGGACAGGGTGATCAGCTCCTCCTCCGGGGTGAAGATGCGGGCCAGCAGGCCGGGGAAGAGAGCGACCACAAGGAAAGCGGCGCAGGTGACCGTCAGGGTGACGGTGATGAGGCGCTTGAAGGTCTGGCGCACCCGCCGGTAGTTTCCGGCTCCATAGTTGTAGCTCATAATGGGCTGTACGCCGTGGGTAATGCCCTGGGTGGGCATGACAATCATCTGCATGATGGACTGCATGATGGTAATGGTGCCCACATACAGGTCGCCCATCGCTCCGCCGAAGGTCTGCATCCCGGTATTCAACACCACGGTGACCAGGCTTTCGGTGGACTGCATGATAAAGGGAGCAACGCCGAGTCCGGCCACGCGGCCGACCACCTGCCGGTTCGGGCGGAGGTTGGCGCGGCGGATGCGGAGGCCGCTGTGTCGGCTGCACAGAAAGCCCACCACCCAGCAGGCGCTGACCGCCTGGGACAGGATGGTAGCCAGTGCGGCGCCCTGTACTCCCATGTCAAATACAAAGATGAAAATGGGGTCCAGGATGATGTTGAGTATGGCGCCGATGAGCACGCTGAGCATAGCCACCAGAGCTTTGCCCTGGGCACTGATAAAGGTGTTCAGTCCAAGAGACAGCTGAACAAAGACCGTGCCCAGCAGGTAGATGCCGATGTAATCCACCGCGTAGCCGATGGTGGCGTCGGACGCTCCAAAGGCCCGCAGAACAGGTTCCTTGAAGATGCTGAAGCCCACCGTCAGCACCGCGGCCATGATGAGGAGCAGGGTGGTGGAGTTGCCCAGAATCCGTTCTGCCTCCCCCCGCTTGCCGGCGCCCAGCTGGATGGAGGCCAGGGGAGCGCCTCCCTGGCCGGCGAAGGCGGCGAACGCAGATACCAGGGTGATAATGGGAAAGGTAACCCCCACGCCGGTGAGGGCGGTCTGCCCCACCACTGGGATGTGTCCGATATAGATGCGGTCTACAATATTGTAGAGCATATTGATGACTTGCGCGGCAATGGAGGGGACCGCCAGCTTGAGCATCAGTCTGCCGATAGGGGCAGAAGCCAGGGCGGCTTCGTTGCGGTGGGCCTGTGCCACAGAGATCCTTCCTCTCATGTTCTGTGTGTCTGCGGGAACATGCCTTGCAGGCGTAAAAAATAGTATAGCAGATTCTGCCCCCTGTGCCAAGCTGATTTTTTCACAAAAGAAGAGGATTTTTGTAAGTTTGTCAAACATATTGGACATTGAATTCGTTCGGAGGAAGCCAGCTAAGCGGTCTCATAGGGAAGTTGTTGAAGCGGCGGTTATGGACAGCGAGCTGCCTGGCGAAGTCATCCAGGGAGTAAAAGCTGCGGCAGGAATAAAAGCGCTTCTGGTCCTCCCCGTGGCTGCGCTCCACCTTGCCGTTATGACGCGGTGTGTAGGGACGGATGGGCTTGTGCCAAATACCCAGCTGGGCGGCAGTGGTCTCAAACAGGGTGGGCAGATCCCGTCTGCTGTTGGAAAAACGGTTGGTGAACTCAAATCCATTGTCAGTTTGGACACACTCCACGCGGATACCTCGGCGAGCATACCACTTGAACAACTTTTTTAGGAAATCGGCGGAGGAATAGGTGGACTGCTCCGGGTAGGCGGCCAGGAAGCGCAGGCGTGTAAACTCGTCAATAGCAGTGTATTGGTACAGGCGGAGTTCCGGGTCTGTGATACAGCGTCTGGGAACCACCTTCACATCCACCTGAATACGCTGGCCGGGATAGGTCATCTGCTGGTAGGGCTTGGGTTTATAAGCTGGTTTCTTCTCTTTCGACGGGAACAGGCCC
>CAJFVL010000130.1 GCA_904420465.1 uncultured Clostridium sp. | reverse complement strand
GACAGCCTCTCTGGCCGCCTCCTGAGGGGTCAGTTTGCGGGAGCCGTCCACCAGGAAAAAGGGCTCCGGCGGGAAAAGGGGCTGTGGAACCGGCTGAACGGGCCGCTCCGTCCGGCGGGGATCGGTCCATCCCGGGTCCGGCGCATGCAGCAGGTCCCAGCCGCGCCAGCTGGAGGGCTGCTCCGCCATCTGACGGATGATCCCGGCCTGGACCCTGCGGTCCAGCGGTTCGTGGGCCTTTCCAGGCCAGAACGCCCACAGGAGACCCCCCAGCAGGAGCAGCAAGGCGGAAATCCAAAGAAGATGTTGTCTGCGCACCATTTACACGCACCTCTCCGTATATTCTTCCGGAACCGGCACTGGCCGCACCCCGGTATGGCACCAGAATACCGGCAAAATCTTAAATTCCAATGGGGTATAAATCTTAAAAACTCTTAACTTTGCAGAAAAAAGCGCCGCCGAATATTCGGCGGCGCTCAGCGTGTAGGGGCGGGCTTCCCGCAGACCCGCTCTATGGTGCGTCTCCCGTTTCTTCCGCCGCCTTGGGCAGCCAGACGGCGGTGCAGTAATCCTCTCCCCTCCGGGATATCTCCATGTGCCCCCCATTTCGTTCCAGCAGATTCCGGACCGTGGGCAGGCCGATCCCCCGGCTGTCCGTCCGGTTTTTCTTCCCGGCCCGGTTCCTCAGAGCCACCACCACCCGCTCTCCTTCCTCCCGTACCGAGACCTGGATGGGGCTGGCGGGATCGGCGTATTTCTTCAGATTGGTAAACAGATTGTCAAACACCCGGCAGATATCCTCAGTCCGAACATGCAGACGGTAGTCTCCGTCCACCACCGGAGGCTCCGCCGCAAAGCCGGCCTCTGTCAGATCAAAGCACTGCTCACAGAGAAGCTGCCCCAAAAAAAGGGGGCCGGATACCATCTCCCGCCCCTCCTCCGGCTCCGGCGGTTCTCCCACCTGGAAGTGGCGGAACATCTCATCGGAGAGGGCCCGCATCTGCAGGGCCTTGTCCGAGGCTCTGCGCAGATACTCTGCCCGCTGTTCCTCATCCTGGAGCTTGTCCAGCTGGAGTATGTCCAAATATCCCATCAGCTTGGTCAGCGGCGTGCGCAGGTCATGGGAGAGGGAGGTGATCAGCCGGCTGTTGGCAAGAACCGCCTCATTTTCCCGTTTCATCTGCTCCAGGACGGCCAGCCTCATCTCCTCAATGCTCCGTCCCAGCTCCGCCAGCTCATCCCGTCCTTTCGATACCACCCGATAGGAGAGATCTCCCCCGGCCAGCACCTGCATGTCCCGGGACAGCCGGGTGATGCGCCGGATCAGCAGAGCGGTGTAGGGGACCAGAATCAGGAAAAAGCACAGCCCGGCGGCCATCAGGGAGAGAATGCGGCACGCCCCGTCGTAATAAAAATAATTGGGCATCGGGTAGGCATACAGCAGCCCATCGGAGCAGACAATCACCTGTCCTCCGTAGTCTGACAGCAGCCCGGTGTCCAAGAATTCAGGGAGCTCCAGGTACAGCTCCACCTGGGGATACCGCCGCGTCCAGACGGTGTCCCGCATGGCTTCCTGTACTGTCATATTCTTTGTACGCACATAATCCTGAAAGTCCGCCGCAGTTTCCCCGTATTGACTGTACCAGCCTGACTCAAATTCAGGGGACTGAAGCAATCCGGGCAGAACATTGTCATACAGCAGTGTATAAAGAGCCAAAGCGGCTGCCAGGGCCAGAGCGGCCGCGGCAACAAACTTCATCCCTAATCGGGAGGGGCCGTGCCATCTACTCAATGCGATACCCCTTTCCCCACACGGTCTTGATCAGCTCCGGGTTTTGGGGGTCCCGCTCCACCTTCTCCCGCAGCTTTCGGATATGAACCATGACTGTATTGCTGGAGGGGGCGAAATAGGGCTCTTCCCACACACTTTCATAGAGATTCTGCGCGGAAAAAATCTTTCCGTGGTGGATCAGCATCAGGCGGAGCAGCCGGTACTCCTTTTCCGTCAGGTTGAGCTGCCGACCCGCCATCCACGCCTCGTTTCGCTCACAGTTGAGCCGCAGGCCCCGCCACTCAGCATACTGGTCCACCTCGGAGCCCACCTTCCCCTTGTAGACCTGGTAGCGGCGCAGCAGCCCCTTCACCCGGGCCATCAGCTCCGGATAGGAAAAGGGCTTGGCCAGGTAGTCATCTCCCCCGGAGGAGTATCCCATGGTCAGGTCCGAGTCCTGGGTCTTGGCCGTCAGAAACAGGACGGGCACATTCCACCGCTCCCGAAGGCGCAGGCAGACCTGATACCCGGAGATGCCGGACATTTTCACATCCAGAATCACCAGATCCATGTCAGGCGTAAACTTGGCCAGAGCCTCCTCCCCGCTGGCGGCCTCGGTCACTGTAAAGCCTTCACTCTCCAGCAGGACCTTGACCACATGGCGGATCTCCTCTTCGTCATCCACCATCATGATATGGGCTGTTGTCTGAGATGCCATAAAGTTTCTCCTCTTCTGTCATTGGCCGGGTCAGGGCCGGGCCTCGGTGCCCTTCTCCGCAGGGGAAGGGCCAAAAACGGCCTTGAAATCCGAAAATCAAAAAGAAAGACATGACCGATGGTCATGTCTTTCTTTTTGGTACGGCTGAAGGGATTCGAACCCCCGACCTTTTGGTTCGTAGCCAAACACTCTATCCAACTGAGCTACAGCCGCATTGAAAAATTGGAACGCTTCCCTGACAGCTCATTTATTATAGCACAGAGCTTCCTGGAATGCAAGCATTATTTTCCGCACTTCACAACTTTTTTCTGCGGCATGGGGGCAGCCGCCCTGTGTCGGATCAATCAGCTCCGGTAATTTCATATCAGCTTCCCTTTGCACAATCCATTCAGCAAAACCCGGCTTTTCGGCGGCCCCGTGCCTGTTATCCCCACACCTGGCAATTTTGTGAATGCTGTCGGCCATTCCGGCTTTTTCTTCCGCTGTTTCTCTCCCAGGCCGTCCCTTTTCCCCCCTTCTTCCCTGTTTGAATTCAATCAGGCCTGGACACAGTCTCATTGACAAAATTTTCACCCTTTTCGAAAAAAGTCCTTGCATTTCGGAGAAATATCTGATATCATATCATCCGAAGCTTTTGAAAGCGATTCTCATAGCGAGGAGGTAAGCAACATGGCCAAATGCGAATTCTGCGACAAGGGCGTCACCTTCGGCATCCAGGTCTCCCACTCCCACCGCCGTTCCAAC
>CAJFVL010000129.1 GCA_904420465.1 uncultured Clostridium sp. | reverse complement strand
CGGATCTGCTCACCCATCTGTGCCAGGATCTCCCGTGTTTGCGGCATGATGACCGCAGCTTTTTTTGCCATGCACAATCGCCTCCTAACATAAATTATACTATATTATTTCGGCGATTATGTCAATTATATTTGAAGTTATCAACTTTCTTTTTCCAGGCGTTCTTCGATAAGGTACCCTCCTCCGAAGATATCGAATTGTACTCTGTCCACTATCGAGATGAATTTGCAAAGGGTATTGCACAAGCGGATGGCTACAGGAAGAAACAACTTCCGTTGAAATATCGCATTGAAGATGTTTTAGCGCAGATCAATGGCACCCTTGAGATTTCAAAAGAGAGAAGAAGACTTTTGGCTCGTGCAATCAGCAACGATAGAAACTTTTTTACGCATTACAATGAGCAACGGTAGGAAGTCCTTTCGTTTTGGGCTTTGGCCGCCGAAGGCGGCCTCCGCCCTTCGTGATTTGAATGTTCAAGGTCGGCAGAGCCGCCCCCAAGCAATTCCCGGCTGCGGGCCGGGAATTTACGCGCCGTCCGGCGCGCGGCCCGGAATTAACGGCATGATGAAAGTCTGTTAAAAAAGTCCGGGAGCTTTTTCGTCAAACCGAGAAAGACACGCTGAAGGCGTGTCTTTCTCTCTGCTACAGATAGAACTGGTGGTTGCCGATGGTGGTGTAGTAAGTGCGGCTGCTGACAATCCAGCTGCCGCTGGACAGGGCGGGCGCAAAGAAGTATTTGCTGTCCCCGGCGACCCTGGCTCCTTCCAGCACCAGCTTGGCGGCCAGAACAGACTGCCCGGTGGGCTCGCTGTGGATGGTACCGTCCGCCACCGGCTGGAACTGGTAATAGCCGTACTGCTGGTCAAAGATCACGCCGTAGATGGTGTTGGGAAAGGCGCTGTCCGCCACCCGGTTGAGCACCACGTTGCCCACCGCGATCTGCCCCAGCAGGGGCTCGCCCCTGCTCTCCGCGGAAATGATGCGGGAGAGCCAGTACAGCGCGTCCTCATCGTAGCTGGCCTGGGGCGGCTGGGCTCCCCTGGTGTTCAGCACCGCCGCCCCGGCGGCGGCATCCCAGGACAGCTTCGACCCGGTAGCGTCGGCCAGCACCCGCAGGGGCAGGACCATCTGTCCGTCCACAACCTTGACGCCTCCCTCCACATACAGGGCCCGTCCATTCACCGTTATGTAAATCGCCCCAGGCTGGGCCGTCAGATTCAGATTCGGACCGGTGAGCGCGGCCTGTCCGGTTTTCCAGTCCCAGCTTAAGCTGCAGTCCGCCAGCGCGGCAAAGGTCCGCAGCGTCATATAGCTGGTTCCGTCCTCCACCCAGGCCTGACTGGCCGTCAGGGCGGTTCCGTCGGCCACCACGTTCACTCCCAGAGCCGGGGTGGCCAGAACCAGGGCGGTCAGCAGGGCCGCCGCAGTCCGTGTCCATCGTCGGTTCATGATAAAAGTCCTCCTTTGTTTTTGTAACCAGATTGTAACCTTTTTCTTCCCTGTTGGCAAGGCGTAAATCCTTCCATCCCGCGGCGCGGCTTCCGCCGGGACGGCTGCATCGCTTGGCACAGAACGGCCCCTGCTTTTTTTATATTGCCCATTCACCGCTTTTGTTTTGGTGCTTTTCCCCCCTTCCGCCCTCGATTTATCCGAAAGCCCTCCCCTTCCTCACCGCATGAGGCGTCATTTCCGGTGGGCGGGCCGCCTTGAGAGAGCGGCGCGCACACCGGTCCTTCCCTTCTTCCGCTTTTTCAAATTCAGGCTTGACAAATAAGGCCGTCTCCATTATACTGAACCAAACTAAACAGACAAACCGATGAGAAAGAGAAGTAGTCTGGAATCAATGCCTTTCAGAGAGCCGCGGGCGGTGGGATCGCGGCAGGCGGCGGCCAGGTGAATGGACTTTCGAGGGCACAGCGAACGGCTTGATTGCTCAGTAGTGCGACGGGGACTCCGCCCGTTACCAGGGGAGCGCGCGTTGGTTGACGTGCGGAAGCGAGCGGGCATATACCAGCGTATATGTCAATCCGGGTGGCACCGCAGAGGCTGTTTTTCCAGTCCTTTGTCCCAGAAAACAAATTTCGGGGACGAAGGGCTTTTTTGCACCCTTCTCCCCAGACAAAAGGAGATGCGAATTATGAACAGCACAAAAAAGATTCCCCACCGCCTGTATTTGACCGAGGACCAGATGCCCAAACAGTGGTTCAACCTGCGCTCCGCCATGCCCGAGCAGCCCGACCCCCTGATCCATCCCGGCACCCTCCAGCCCCTGCAGGTGCCCGACCTGGCCCCCATCTTCTGCGAGGAGCTGGCCAGGCAGGAGCTGGACGGCGCCACCCCCTATGTAGACATTCCGGAGCCGGTGCTGGAGGTTTACAGGATGTACCGCCCCTCCCCCATCGTCCGGGCCTACGAGCTGGAGAAGGCCCTGGACACCCCGGCCAGAATCTACTACAAGTTCGAGGGCAACAACACCTCCGGCTCCCACAAGCTCAACTCCGCCGTGGCCCAGGCCTACTACGCCAAGATGCAGGGCCTCACCGGCGTCACCACCGAGACGGGGGCCGGCCAGTGGGGCACCGCCCTGTCCGAGGCCTGCTCCTACTTCGGCCTGACCTGCGACGTCTACATGGTCAAGTGCTCCTACGAGCAGAAGCCCTTCCGCAAGGCGGTGATGGGGGTCTTTGACGCCGCCGTCACCCCCTCCCCCTCCACCACCACCGAGGCGGGGCGGAAAATTCTGGCGGAAAACCCCGACACCACCGGCAGCCTGGGCTGCGCCATCTCCGAGGCGGTGGAGGCCGCCGTGTCCAGCGGCGGCGCCAAGCGGTATGTGCTGGGCAGCGTCCTCAACCAGGTGCTGCTCCACCAGTCCATCATCGGCCTGGAGAGCAAGCTCGCGCTGGAGGAGCTGGGGGAGTACCCCGACGTGGTGGTGGGCTGCGCCGGCGGCGGCTCCAACCTGGGCGGCCTCATCGCCCCCTTCATGGCCGACAAGCTCAGCGGGGTGAAAAATCCCCGCATCGTGGCGGTGGAGCCCGCCTCCTGCCCCTCCTTCACCCGGGGCAGGTACGCCTACGACTTCTGCGACACGGGCAAGGTGACACCCCTGGCCCGGATGTACACCCTGGGCTCCGGCTTCATCCCCTCCGCCAACCACGCAGGCGGCCTGCGCTACCACGGCATGAGCCCCATCCTGTCCAAGCTGTACCACGACGAGCACATGGAGGCCGTCTCCTACAGGCAGACCGAGGTGTTTGAGGCGGCCGTCCTCTTTGCCAAGCGGGAGACCATCCTTCCCGCCCCCGAGTCGGCCCACGCCATCAAGGGGGCCATCGACGAGGCCCTCAAGTGCAGGGAGAGCGGCGAGGCCAGGACCATCCTGTTTGGCCTGACCGGCACGGGCTACTTTGATATGACCGCCTACGAAAGCTATCTCAGCGGTAAAATGAACGACTATATCCCCACCGATGAGGATCTCCAGCGGGGCTTTGACTCTCTGCCCGACATTCCCCAGAACCGTGAGAACGGCTGA
>CAJFVL010000128.1 GCA_904420465.1 uncultured Clostridium sp. | reverse complement strand
AGCCTTGCTGTGCAAGGCGTGCGGCCCACGAAGCGGGGACTTTCCCACTGCGGAGCAGTGGGAAAGTAACGGCACTTTCAGGCTGTGAAAAAGTCTGTCAAGACTTTTTCGACAGCCTGAGAGCCTCCCCGGATGGGAAGGCTCTTTTTTTGAGACCGGCGGCAGGCGTGCCCGAAGCAAACGCTCCTCCAACAGGAGAAAGTCAGTCCTGCACGTCCGCCTTCAGCTCCGCAAGGCACTTGGCGCATATATTCTTCCCATGAAACAGAGTCAGCCCTTCGCTCTCGTTGCAGAAAACACAGGTGGGCTGGTACTTTTTCAGTACAATGGCGGGACCCTCCATGTAGATTTCCAGACTGTCTTTCTCTGAAATATCCAGAGTACGGCGCAGCTCAATGGGGAGAACAATGCGGCCTAATTCGTCCACCTTGCGGACAATACCGGTTGACTTCATGCAATCCTTCCTTTCGTGCCCTGAACGGGCGTCAGACCTGGTGACAAGGTTCGCTGTTTTGCGAACAAGATTATTGTACTACAAAGAAAAATTCTGTCAACAGCCAGGGGAAATAATGAATAAAATGGAAAACAAAAATTATAAAATCGGGGAACAGGACATGGGGAGCTTCAGGCATATTTTTCTCTCCGCCGCCGTATCCATGGGACAAGGATAAGAGAGGGGGGTGCGGCCATGACGATGACCGTGATCTGGAGCGGAATGGTGCTGGTGTCTGTGCTGTGCGGACTGGCCACGGGGCGGGGGCCGGAGGTGGCCGCAGCGGCGGCGGAAGGGGCCTCGGCGGCGGTGGAGCTGTGTCTGTCCATTGCGGGGATGATGTGCCTGTGGACCGGCGTGATGGAGGTGATGCGCCGGGCGGGGCTGGCTGACAGCCTCTCCCGGCTGCTGGGGCCGGTACTGCGCCGCTTGTTTCCCAAAGCGGCGAGAGACAGGGAGGCCATGGACAGTATTTCGGCCAATGTGTCCGCCAATCTGTTGGGGCTGGGCAACGCGGCCACTCCGCTGGGGATTGAGGCGGCCAAGCGGCTCAGCCGGGGCGGAGACGGCCGGGCCTGCGACGACCTGTGCATGCTGGTGGTGTGCAATACAGCATCCATCCAGCTGATCCCCACCACAGTGGCGACTGTCCGGGCGTCAGCCGGAAGCGCGGCCCCCTTCGACATTCTGCCGGCGGTGTGGCTGGCCTCCGCGCTGTCGGTGGGAGTGGGGATTCTGGCCTGTAAGCTCTTTGCCCGGGTCTGGAGGGAATGAGATGGCGGATCTTCTCTTCACCATGGTGGTCCCGCTGACTATATGCGCCGTGGCGCTCTGGGGCGCGGCGCGGCGGGTGGATGTGTACGGGGCCCTGGTCCAGGGAGCGGGCTCCGGACTGGAGACGCTGGTGCGCATTGTGCCCTCGCTGATCGGCCTGCTGACGGCAGTGTACATGCTGCGGGCCTCCGGGGCGCTGGACCTGGCGGCCCAGGCGCTGGGACCCTTGATGGAGCGGCTGGGGCTGCCGGCGGAGCTGCTGCCGCTGATGCTGGTGCGGCCGGTGAGCGGCTCGGCCGCCCTGGGAGTGGGGGCGGAGCTGATCTCCGCCTACGGGCCGGACTCTTACCTGGGCCGGACGGCGGCGGTGATGCTGGGTTCCACTGAGACCACGTTTTACACTGTGGCGGTGTACTTCGGAGCGGTGGGGGTGACCCGCACCCGCTACGCCATCCCGGCCGCCCTGTGTGCCGACCTGACAGGGTTTCTGGCTGCCTCCTGGGCAGTCCGGCTGCTGTTTTGAGAGGCTCGCCTGCAGAAAACGGAGCCTGCGGAGCTGGGGCCGTGCCGCCCTGCGGCAGCCTGAATCACCGATACCAGAGCCTCCGCCGCAGTGCCGGAAGGTCCCTGTGAGGGCGAAAAAGCTGTGGACCGCCCGCATCCGTTTTGATAGGAACGCGAGTGTTCCACAGCTTTTGGCAGCATCGAGTCCAAGCCTTTGGGAAGCCCCTTTCGTGAAGGGGGCTTCCCGCTTTTGCAGATGCGCTACATGGCCAGAAGCTGGATCTGGTCCCCCTCGGCCAGGGCCTTCAGGTGGGAAATGGGATGCTCCCAGCCCTCAATCATCCGCACGGCGATGGCGTCCTCCAGCTCCTTCTGGATCAGCCGGCGCAGGTTCCGGGCGCCGTAGGCGGCGGAGTAGGACTTTTTGACCAGGTAGTCCAGCAGGGAGTCCTCCCAGGTGAAGGTGATGTTTTTCTCCTCCAGGGAGGCGGCCAGCTCCTTGAGCATCAGCACGGCGATGCCCTTGAAGTTGTCCTCGGTGAGCTGGTTGAAGTAGACAATCTCGTCCACCCGGTTGATGAACTCGGGCCGCAGGAAGTCGTTGAGGGCCTTGAGGGCCCGTTCCTTCCCCTGCTCGTTGGCGGTGCGGCCGAAGCCCACGCTGCCCACCTTGGTGTTGCTGCCGGCGTTGGTGGTCATGACGATGACGGTGTTCTCAAAGTTCACCGTCCGGCCGTGGGCGTCGGTGATGCGGCCGTCATCCAGAATCTGGAGCAGAATGTTCAATACGTCGGGATGGGCCTTTTCGATCTCGTCGAAGAGGATGACGGAGTAGGGCTTGCGCCGCACCTTTTCGGTGAGCTGGCCCGCCTCGTCATAGCCCACATAGCCCGGGGGAGAGCCGATGATCCGGGAGACGGCGAACTTTTCCATAAACTCGGACATGTCCAGACGGATGAGGGACTCGGGGGTGTCAAACAGGTCGGCGGCCAGCTGCTTGACCAGCTCGGTCTTGCCCACGCCGGTGGAGCCCACAAAGATGAAGGAGACCGGCTTGTGCTTGGGGGAGATGCCCACACGGCCCCGGCGGATGGCGGCGGCCACCGCCTGTACCGCCTCGTCCTGGCCGATGATGTGGGATTTCAGGCGGTCCTCCAGCTTGGCCAGGCGCTGGTACTCCTGCTCCTGGATACGGCTGGCGGGGATGTTGGTCCACAGCTCGATAACGTTGGCCAGATTCTCCTCAGTGAGGGCGGGATGGGAAGAGCCCTCCAGACCCTGCCGCTCCGCCTGGAGGCGCAGCTCGGTGCTCTTGATCTGTGCCAGCCGCTGATAGGCCTCCTCGGTGGCGGCGGCCATCATGACCTCCCGTTCCTTGGACAGGTCGGCCAGCTCCTTGTCAATCTCGCTGATGCGGGCCAGGGACTTGTTGTGCAGGTTTACGTTGGAACAGGCCTCGTCGATGAGGTCGATGGCCTTGTCCGGCAGGTAGCGGTCGGTGATGTACCGCTCGCTCATGGTGACGGCCAGCCGGCACATCTGGGGGGAGACGGTGACCTGGTGGTAGGCCTCGTAGTAGGGGGCGATGCCCTCGATGATCTTCACGCTGTCCTCGATGGAGGGCTCCTCCACAATGACGGGCTGGAAGCGCCGCTCCAGGGCGGTGTCCTTTTCAATGTGCTTGCGGTACTCGTTGAGGGTGGTGGCCCCGATGACCTGCAGCTCCCCCCGGGACAGGGCGGGCTTGAGGATGTTGGCGGCGTTCATGGAGCCCTCGGCGTCGCCGGCGCCCACGATGTTGTGGACCTCGTCGATGACCAGGATGATGTTGCC
>CAJFVL010000127.1 GCA_904420465.1 uncultured Clostridium sp. | reverse complement strand
TCGTCAGGATGTACGACTCCACCCGCCCCGTTTTGCCAGATCCAGCATTCCAACGCAGAATTTCTGCCACGGCTCCAATGTAGTCAGCGACGGGTCGCCTTCCCGAATCCGCATGGTCCTGCGGATTTCCTTGGGTATGACCACACGCCCCAGATCGTCGATCCGGCGCACGATTCCAGTTGCTTTCATCTGTCAGAATGCCTCCTGCAGTTTAAGTTGCGTTGACACAGTTAGTATCCACAGGAACAGGTTGGATATACGGGAATCTTCCTGGGGTTCTTTGCCAGCCGCCGCCCGGCCTCATTTCTCCTGCAGGTCAAGCTCCTCCGGCGGCACGCCCAGCAGCAGCAGCGCGCCGGCTACCGCCAGCGACGCCAGCTCACCGTGGGAGAGAAACGGCACAGGAAATTCCTGCCGCTCCACCACCCGTCCCTCCACCGTAACCAACTCCCGCTGAAGGGCGGCCCACAGCCGCTCCCCCCGCCGGCTGGAGACGGTCAGGCTGTTTTTGGGCGAGGCGCCATAGCTCACCGCGCTGGCCGCCCGCAGCCCCTCCGGCAGCCCCCAGGCGTCCCCGGGCAGCAGGACGGTGCGGCAGGCGGCGGGCAGGGCCAGGCCGTCCGCCGCCGCCCCGGGGGAGACCACCAGCAGGGCGGGGTGGCTTCCGCTGACACCGGACATTCCCTTTCCCCGGTGTGTCAATCCCCGTAGAATGGCCCGCTCAATCCCTTCGCCTGCCTCGACAACACGAAAATACTCCATATTCATCCCCCTTGAAGGACAGTTTTCTGCACATTCCTTCCCATTATTCATTCCATTTGCATCCGTTCCCCTGTCTCCGGGCTGCATAGATTCCAGGCCGGTCCTCCGTTTCTCCTCCGGAACACCGTCCACTCCGCAGGTCAGGAATTTTCAGCTGAGACTGCATGTCCTGTTGAAACGCTTCGTTCCCCAAATTCAGTCCTTCTCTGCACACATGCCCGCTTCTGCATCGTCTCCTTCTCAGTTCCCACCGTCCTCAGCCGGCCTTTTCTCCCGCGCGGGCACAATCTCTTTCCCTCTCCTTGACTTTCCCGGAATGAATTTGGTAAGATTAGAATGAATGAGTATGGGGATTCGCGGGTTCTTTCCCCGCCCTTCCGCCCGCAGCGGATCTCTGAATGAAAAGCGAGGAACAACCATTATGGCTCAAAAAAAAGCCGGCTACGGCAACCAGTCCATCTCCGCCCTGAAGGGGGCCGACCGGGTGCGCAAGCGCCCCGGCGTCATCTTTGGCTCCGACGGGCTGGACGGCTGCCAGCACGCCGTGTTCGAGATTATGTCCAATTCCATTGACGAGGCCCGGGAGGGCCACGGCTCCCTCATCACCGTCACCCGCTTTCTGGACAAATCCATCCAGGTGGAGGACCAGGGCCGGGGCTGCCCGGTGGACTGGAACGAGAAGGAGCAGAAGTACAACTGGGAGCTGGTGTTCTGCGAGCTGTACGCCGGCGGCAAGTACAACAACAACGACGGCGACAGCTACGAGTATTCCCTGGGTCTCAACGGTCTGGGCTCCTGCGCCACCCAGTACGCCAGCGAGTATATGGACGTCAGCGTCTGGCGGGACGGCTTTCACTACTCCCTCCACTTTGAAAAGGGGGAGAACCTCGGCGGGCTGAAAAAGGAGCCCACCGACCGGGGCAAAAGGACAGGGACCACCATCCGCTGGAAGCCCGACCTGGAGGTGTTCACCGACATCGACATTCCGGCCGACTACTACCGGGACGTGATGAAGCGGCAGGCGGTGGTCAACGCCGGAGTCACCTTCCGCTTCCGGCTGGAGACCGCCCCCGGCAGGTTTGAAACCACCGATTTCCAATATGAAAACGGGATTCAGGACTATGTGTCCGAGCTGGCCGGGGAGGACGCCCTCACCCAGCCGGTGTTCTGGCAGACCGAGCGAAAGGGCCGTGACCGGGCGGACAAGCCGGAGTACAAGGTGAAGCTGTCGGTCTCCTTCTGCTTCTCCAACAAGGTCCAGGTCATCGAGCACTACCACAACTCCTCCTGGCTGGAGCACGGCGGTTCGCCGGAGAAGGCGGTGAAGTCGGCCTTTGTCTCGGCCATCGACGGCTGGCTGAAGGGGCAGAACAAGTACAACAAGAACGAGAGCAAGATCACCTTCAACGATGTCCAGGACTGCCTGGTGCTGGTGAGCAGCAACTTCTCCACCCAGACCAGCTATGAAAATCAGACCAAAAAGGCCATCAACAACAAGTTCGTCCAGGAGGCCATGACCGACTTCCTCCGCGCCCAGCTGGAGGTCTACTTCATCGAGAACCCCCAGGACGCCCAGCGGATCGGCGAGCAGGTGCTGATCAACAAGCGGGCCCGGGAAAACGCCGAGCGCACCCGCCTCAACCTGAAGAAGAGCCTCACCGGGGCCATGGACCTGTCCAACCGGGTGGAGAAGTTTGTCCCCTGCCGCACCAAGGACGTGTCCAGGCGGGAGCTGTATATCGTGGAGGGCGACTCGGCCATGGGCAGCGTCAAGCTGAGCCGGGACGCGGAGTACCAGGGCATCATGCCCGTGCGGGGCAAGATTCTCAACTGTCTGAAGGCGGACTACGGCAAGATCTTCAAGAGCGATATCATCACCGACCTCTTAAAGGTGCTGGGCTGCGGGGTGGAGGTCCACGACAAGCGGGCCAAGGACCTGGCCTCCTTCGATTTGTCCTCCCTGCGGTGGAACAAAATCGTCATCTGCACCGACGCCGACGTGGACGGCTTCCAGATCCGCACCCTGATTCTCACCATGCTCTACCGACTGACCCCCACCCTGATTCAGCAGGGGTACGTCTATATCGCCGAGTCCCCCCTGTACGAGATCACCTGCAGGGAAAAGACCTGGTTTGCCTACTCTGACAAGGAGAAGAACGACATTCTGGCCTCCCTGGAGGGAAAGAAGTGCGACGTGCAGCGCTCCAAGGGTTTGGGCGAGAACGACCCGGACATGATGTGGCTGACCACCATGAACCCGGCCACCCGCCGCCTCATCAAGGTCATGCCCGAGGATGTGGAGCGGACGGCCCAGGTTTTTGACCTGCTGCTGGGGGACGACCTCCAGGGCCGGAAGAACCACATCGCCGACGAGGGGTACAAATATCTGGAGCTGGCGGATATCTCCTGACGCGGCTTCCGCCGGGGAAGCGCCCGGCGGGCGTCAGAGGTGTGAGGCGGCGGCCGAAGCGGGCCTATCTGCGCTGTCCCCTGCTGGCCCAGCTGGGGCTGATGGAGGACCCGGAGGCCTGGGCGGTTCTGCCCGCCGGCGGCCCGGATGGGCTCTCCGGCCGGCTGGACCTGGAGGCCGCCTGGAGCGTCAAGAACACCATGGACAGCGAGCTGACCCTGTCCCTGCGCATCACCCCCTCCAGCCAGGCGCCGGACACCGCGCCCCCGGAGGAGGACCCCCTGGAATATCCCGCCGGCCTGCTGGGCAGCAGCCCCCTGTGACGGCGGCAGAAAAGAATAAGGACGGAAACCAATGGCAAAGAAGAAATCCACTGACACAAACAAGCCCAAAGTCAACAACTCCAACGTGATGGGCCTGCGGCCCGAGGTGCTGGAGCAGCCCATCACCCAGACGCTGGAGCTCAACTACATGCCCTACGCCATGTCGGTCATCGTCTCCCGGGCCATCCCGGAGATCGACGGCTTTAAGCCCAGCCACCGGAAGCTGCTCTACACCATGTACCAGATGAAGCTGCTGGGCGGCCCCCGGACCAAGAGCGCCAACGTGGTGGGCCAGACCATGAAATTAAACCCCCACGGGGACGCCGCCATCTACGACACCCTGGTCCGCCTGTCCAGGGGCTACGGGGCCCTGCTCCACCCCTTTGTGGACAGCAAGGGCAACTTCGGCAAGGTGTACTCCCGGGACATGGCCTGGGCGGCCAGCCGGTACACCG
>CAJFVL010000126.1 GCA_904420465.1 uncultured Clostridium sp. | reverse complement strand
CTTCATCCGGCTCTCGAACTGGCCGCGGAACTGGGTGCCCGCCACCAGGGCGGTCAGGTCCAGCAGGTAGACCTCCTTGTCCAGCAGCTTGTAGGGCACGTCGTGGGCGGCAATGCGCTGGGCCAGGCCCTCGGCAATGGCCGTCTTGCCCACGCCGGGCTCACCGATGAGACAGGGGTTGTTTTTCTGGCGGCGGTTGAGGATCTGAACCACCCGCTCCAGCTCCCGGTCCCGGCCCACCAGCTTATCCAGCTTGCCCTCCTGGGCCCGCTGGGTCAGGGAGATGCAGTAGCTGTCCAGAAATTTCCGTTTGGGCTGCTTGGGAGCGCCACCCTTGTCGGTGCGGGGGGGCGCGTTGTCCGGCTGCTGCTGAGAAGCGGGGGTGTTCCCGCCGCCGAAGAGCTGGTTGAGGAAGGGGAAGGTGGCGGTACGGCCGTCATCCTCCTCGCTGTTTTCGTCCTTGGGCTGGTTCATCAGCCCCTCCATCCCCTCGGCGCCGCCGAAGGCGGACATCATTTCGTTGGTCAGGTTGTCCAGGTCCTCGTCGGTGATGCCCATCTTCTTCATCATATCGTCGATGGGCTTGATGCCCAGCTCCCGGGCGCACTTGAGGCACAGCCCCTCGTTTTTGGAGGTGCTGCCTTCCAGCTTGGTAATAAAGATAACAGCCACATTTTTGCCGCAGCGGCTGCAGAGTGTCGGTTGCATGGATTCACGTTCCTTTCGGGGGAAAACTTCTTTTAAACAGTATCTTACACCCCAATTATGAACTGGTCATGAATTTTAATCAAGAGAAATTTTAGGAAAGCAGGGAGAGGGGAGTGGACATACAGAAGAAGCGCAGCAGGTAGGTTTCCCGCACCGCGTCAGGCGGCAGGAAGGAGCCCTGAAACAGCCAGCACAGGATGAACAGCAGCAAGGCCCCCTTCAGCAGTCCGATGGCCGCCCCCAGCCAGTGGTTGATGGCGGACAGCACCGGCAGGCGGAAGGCCAGGTCCAGGGCGTGGCTGATAAAGTACCAGAGCACCAGAATCAGTACAAAGGCGATGAAGAAGATGATAATCTGGGAGATCTGGGTGGCGACATAGTCGGCGATGACCAGGACGGCGTCGGCAGCGGCGGACACCATCCCCTTGTTCAGCGCCTCCTGGATGGAGGACACAAATCCCCGGTACAGGTGGGAATCCTGCAGAATGTCCAGCGCCTCCTGGAGGGGGACGGGCAGCTCCTCCTCCGTCTGGCCGTCGAGACTCTGGGACACGTCCGGAGCGGGAGTCTGCTGGGCGGTATAGTCGGAGAAGATGGCGGTCAGGTTGCGCTCGATGGCCGGCTGCAGGGCCCGGCTCACCGGGCCGGAGAGGGTATTGGAGACCATGGAGGCGCCGATCAGGGCCACAAACAGAGCCAGAAAGCCGCACAGCGTCAGCACAAAGCCCCGCCGGTAACCCCGCCAGGCGGCGAAAAGCAGCACCAGCACCACAACAGCGTCAAGGAACAAATAGGACATGGGAAAAGACCTCCTTATGTGAGAGCGCGGGCATGGGATCAGCCGGGAATATACAGCCATGCCTGCTGGCTGTCGGCCAGCAGAGAGGAGCCGTCAGAGGAGAGGGCGGTGTGCCGGGCCCCCTGGGTGGGGGACAGGCTGGCATACTGCTCCAGATAGGGGGTGAATACGGTCAGGGCGTCGCCGGTGAGCAGGGAACAGTAGCTGCCCTCGCTGTCAAAGTCCAGCACCTGGCCGGACAGGTCCAGAGCGGCTGTCTCCGTGCCGTCTGTGCCGACGGTGACAGCCCGGCTGGCCGGGCCAGACTGGTAGCGGCCCAACAGCAGCAGGGCAAAGCCGTCGCCCCCCAGGGCGCAGCCCTTCAGGTAAAAGCGTCCGAAAGAATACGAGACGGTCGAGGAGCCGTCCTGGGAAACGGTCATCAGGCCGCTCTCGCCCAGCACCCACAGCAGGCCGTCCTCATAGTCCAGGTCCAGCACCATGGTATTTCCCAGGCTGACCTGGGCGGAGGGCTCCTCCTGGTCCACCGGATAGAAGAGCACCTGGCTGGTGAAGGCGCCGCCCTCCTGCCCGATGGTGACCACCGCCACAGTGCTGCAGTCGGGGGACAGGGCGGCGTCCACCACAAGCGTGGAGGAGAGGCTGATCTGAATCACTTCGCTTCCGCTGGCGTTGTACACGGTGACCGCCCCCCGGTAGCCGCTCTGCTGGGCGGTGACCGCCAGCCATCCGCTGTCATTGACCCGGGCGGAGAGCAGGTCGGCATCCCCTTCCAGAGAGAGGTCAAAGACCTCCTCGCCGCCGCGGAACAGAAAGAGGGACTGCCCCCCCGCGTCATAGACCACCCCGGCCCGGTCTGAGGCGGAGAGCACCGGGTTCTCCATGGCCAGCACCTCCTCGGCGTATGTCTGGCCGGAGAAGGAATAGTACCGGGCTCCGGCGGTGGAGGCCATCAGAATACCGCTGTCCAGATAGGCGAAGGAGACGCGCTCCCCGCCGGCATGGGTGAAGGGGGCGGCCTCGCCGGTGTCGCTGGTCTCCAGGGTGCGGTAAGAGAGCCACCGCTCCAGGGCATCCAGGTTGAGCCGGTCCCGGTAGACCACCAGCAGCAGGGCGCCCAGCACCAGGGCGGCGGTGATCAGCAGGGCGATCAGCCGGAAGAGCGGATTTGGTTTTTGGATTTTCTTGGCCGTGTGTTCCTTCATAGCATCGCCTTTACATCAATATGCAGGGAGGTCAAAGCACATCCTCCCGGTACCACAGCCGGGTCATATACAGCCCCCCGGGCGGGACGGTGGGACCGGCCAGCGTCCGGTTGCCCGAGGCCAGAATCGCCGGGATGTCCTCGGGGGAGAGCTTCCCTTCGGCGGCATAGACCACGGTGCCCACCATGGCCCGGACCATGTTGTAGAGAAATCCGTCGGCACACACCTTACACTCTATCAGGTCGCCGGCGCGGGAGATGTCGAAGTAGTGGACGGTTCGGACCGTGGTTTTGGTTTCCGTTCCCACCGAACGCACCGCCCGGAAGTCGTGGGTGCCCACAAACTGGCTGGCCGCCCGCTGCATGACCCCCTCGTCCAGCCGCCGGGGATAGAACCAGGCCCGGTCCACATAAAAGGGGTTGCCCAGGCGGGAGTTGTAGATGCGGTAGGTGTACTCCTTGCGCAGGCAGGAGCCGATGGCGTTGAAGGAGTCTGGAACAGGGGTGGCCTTGACCACCACGATGTCGTTGGGCAGGCGGGTGTTCACCGCCAGGGGCAGCCGGTCCAGGGGGATGGTGGAGGTGGTGCGGAAGTTGGCCACATAGACCTCGGCGTGGACCCCGGCGTCGGTGCGGCCCGCCCCGGTGCACTTCACCGGGTGGCACACCACGGTGGACAGGGCCTTTTCCAGGGTCTCGGCCACCGAGACGGCGTTTTTCTGCACCTGCCAGCCGTGGTAGGCGGTGCCGTTGTACATCAGTTTTAAGGCGATGTTTCGTTCCATCTCGTCACCATCAGAATTTTGTTATGGGGAGCAGGGCGAGGGCATGCCCCCGCCGCCCGTTCCCCGTTCCGTCTGTGGGGGACGGCCTGCGTAGAAGCGCACATCGTGCGCCCACCCTTTTTGCCTTTGCTCCGTAGGGGGCGGCGTCCCCGACGGCCCCGCAAAGGTTTCACCGCCTGCGGGGGATATGGGATTTCGTAGGGCGGGGGCTTGCCCCTGCTGTTCTCCGTAGGGGCGGCCTGTGGCCGCCCGGGGGTATTTCGCCGTCTGCGGACGGCGAGTTTCTTTCTGAGCGATCAGAAAGAAACCAAAGAATCGCCGGGGGTATCGTTCGTAAGGAAAGCGCTGCGGCTTCGCCTTGCGCTTTCGCTCACGATTCCCCCGGCCCCCCGTTTTACGGGGGAGCCAGAGAGGGGTGCGTGGGCAATCCCGGCCGGCGCGGAAACCTCAGGAAGGGTGTCTAAAGATTATCACTGCCGTTCTCCTCAGTAATTGAAACAGGTGCTTCTACAAGATACAATGCGCCTGAGTGGTGCAGCATACACCGTGGGCGGTGATCGGCGAGCGGGACCGCTTTTCGTGTGTAGGGGCCGATGTCTCATCGGCCCGAGGGCGGCC
>CAJFVL010000125.1 GCA_904420465.1 uncultured Clostridium sp. | reverse complement strand
GCGGCCCGCGCAGCGGGGACTTTTGCACCGCGCCGCGGTGCAAAAGTAACGGCATTGCACAGACTGTCAAAAAAGTCTTGGGACTTTTTTGACAGTCTGGCGGGGACGGCGCAATCTGCGCCGTCCCCGTTTTTTGTTGTGTGCTTGTTCTGTGGAGTTACAGCAGGTGGAAGCTGACAATCAGACCGGAGAACACGATGGAGACGGTGGACACCAGCTTGATGAGGATGTTCAGCGAGGGGCCGGAGGTGTCCTTGAAGGGATCGCCCACGGTGTCGCCGATGACGGCGGCCTTATGCTGCTCACTGCCCTTGCCGCCATGGTGGCCGGCCTCGATGTACTTTTTGGCGTTGTCCCAGGCGCCGCCGGCATTGGACATGAATACCGCCATGGCAAAGCCGGTGACCGACACCCCGCCCAGCAGGCCCACCACGCCCTCCACCGACAGGATGACGCCGGTGAGGATGGGGACCACGATGGCCAGCAGGGAGGGCTTCACCATCTCCCGCAGAGCGCCCTTGGTGCAAAGGCCCACGCAGGAGGCGTAGTCGGGGTCACAGGTCCCTTCCATAATGCCGGCGATCTCCCGGAACTGGCGGCGGACCTCCACCACGATGGACTGGGCGGCCCGCTGCACCGCGCTCATGGTGAGGGCGGCAAAGACAAAGGTGAGCATGGCGCCGATGAACAGCCCCACCAGCACCGCCGGGTTGGTGAGGGACAGGTCGGGGGCAAAGTCCATCTTGGCCTTGACGATGTCCACATAGCTCACCAGCAGGGCCAGGGCGGTGAGGGCGGCCGAGCCGATGGCGAAGCCCTTTCCGGTGGCGGCGGTGGTGTTGCCCAGGGAGTCCAGGGCATCGGTGCGCTCCCGCACCTCCTCGCCCAGGCCGGACATCTCGGCGATGCCGCCGGCGTTGTCGGCCACGGGGCCGTAGGCGTCAGTGGCCAGGGTGATGCCCAGGGTGGACAGCATGCCCACGGCGGAGATGCCGATGCCGTACAGGCCCTTGGAGAACAGGAAGGTGTAGTCCGCCGAGTTGGTGGTCATGGTGCCTCCGGCGGCCAGGAAGGAGATGACCACGGCGGCGCCCACGATGAGAATGGGGGCGATGGTGGACAGCATGCCCAGAGACAGCCCGCCGATGATGGTGGTGGCCGCCCCGGTTTCGGTGGCGTTGGCCAGGTTCTGGGTGGGCTTATAGGTGTCGGAGGTGTAGTATTCCGTAAAGTAGCCGATGGCGCAGCCGCCGATCAGGCCGCACAGGATGGCCACATACACGCCCCAGCTGCCCAGAATGAAATAGGTCAGGGGGGCGGCGATGATGGCGGCCAGGACAGCGGCGGTGTAGGTGCCCCTGCGCAGGGTGCCCAGCAGCTCCCGCTGGCTGGCCCCCTCCTTGGTGCGGATAAGGAAGGAGCCGAAGATGGAGCACAGGATGCCCACCACCGCCAGAGCGATGGGCAGCAGGATGGCCTCCCAGCTCTTTTCCGGGTAGGCGGCCACGCCCAGGGCGAAGGTGGCCAGGATGGAGCCCACATAGCTCTCATACAGGTCGGCCCCCATGCCGGCCACGTCGCCCACGTTGTCGCCCACGTTGTCGGCGATGGTGGCGGGGTTGCGGGGATCGTCCTCCGGAATGCCGGCCTCCACCTTGCCCACCAAGTCGGCGCCCACGTCGGCCGCCTTGGTGAAGATGCCGCCGCCCACCCGGGCGAACAGGGCCATAAAGGAGGCGCCCATGCCGAACATGACCATGGTCTGGGCGATTTTGGCCGCGTCAAAGCCGGCGATGTACTTTAATATATGGAGCCACACCGAGATGTCCAGCAGGCCCAGCCCCACCACGGTAAAGCCCATGACCGCCCCGGAGGAGAAGGCCACGCTCAGTCCCCGGTTCAGGCTCTCGCTGGCGGCCTGGGCGGTGCGGGAGTTGGCGGCGGTGGCGATCTTCATCCCCACAAAGCCGGCTAGGGCGGAGTAGATGCCGCCGGTAAGGAAGGCGAAGGGGATGAACCAGTTGTCCAGCAGCTGGAATTTGGCCAGCGCCAGCAGGATCAAAAACACCACGAAAAAGACCTTTGCCACCGTGGCATACTGGTGCTTCAAATAGGCATTCGCACCCTGCCGGATCGCGGCGGCGATCTTCCTCATGGTGTCGTTCCCTTCGGAGAAGGTCAGGACCTTTTTTCGCTGCAGCCAGGCGAAAAGCAGCGCTGCGGCAGCCCCCGCCAGGCCAATCCAAAACATATTGTCCAAAGCTTACACAACCCTTCCTTCCGCTAAGACCGAACTAGCATATAAGCTGAAAAGTCTAAGCTGGATGTTATAGATGTATTTTAACACATAAGGAGAAAAAAGCAAGTGCGTTTTGAAACGGGCGCTCACAAAAAATGCAGCGGGAAATTGTAAGCGGCGTATAAAAGCCTGAAAAAGACAGGGAAGCGGGGGCTATCCTGCATTAAAACAGGGGGAAGAGAGGCCTTTTCGGGTTTTGGGACAAATTCCGGGCATGAAAAAAGCTCCGCGGGCGGAGTGCGGAGCGGAAAATATGGATAAAAAAAGAAAAAGGGCTTGACGCCCCCGATATCTCATGGTATAATAAAATGCTTTTATGGCCCTCCTGCCAAGATGCAGACTCTTCCAGAATCTGAGGTTAGTTTACCATGGACTGGAGGAAAAGGCAAGACATTTATGCCTTAAACATACAACGGGGCCGGGCGTTCGGATCGGGAAAAGTAGTTATTCTTGTGCAGTATGACGGCGAAAACAGGCGGAAAATTCCTGGTTCAGGCGAAAAATGTGAGAAACAACCGTTCATTCCAAAGAAAGCGAGTTGATTTTTTAGCATGGTCGTAAAGGACGTAATGTATGGAAAAACCAAGCGGAAGAGCTTCGCGCGGTACGAGGAGATCCTGGAGATGCCCAACCTGCTGGAGGTTCAGAAGAAATCCTACCAGTGGTTCCTGGACACCGGCCTGCGGGAGGTGTTCAAGGATGTGGGCGCCATTGCCGACTACGCCGGCAATCTGGAGCTGAGCTTTATCGACTACTCCATGGACGAGGCGCCCAAATACGACGTGGAGGAGTGCAAGGCCCGGGATGCCACCTACGCCGCCCCCATCAAGGTCCGGGTTCAGCTGCGCAACACCCAGAACAACCAGATCAACGAGCAGGAAATTTTTATGGGGGACTTCCCCATCATGACCCAGGCGGGCACCTTTGTCATCAACGGAGCCGAGCGGGTCATTGTCTCCCAGATCGTCCGCTCCCCCGGCATGTATTACACCGACACCCGGGACAAGGCGGACAACCACACCTACGCCACCACCGTCATCCCCTACCGGGGCGCCTGGCTGGAGTATGAGACCGACCTGTCCAACGTGTTCTATGTCCGCATCGACAAGAACCGCAAGATTCCCATCACCTGCCTGATCCGGGCGGTGGGACCCCGCACCGACGCCGAGATCATCGAGATGTTCGGCGAGGACGAGCGCATCCTGTCCACCCTGGAGAAGGACGCCTGCAAGACCTACGAGGAGGCTCTGCTGGAGATCTACCGCAAGCTGCGCCCCGGCGAGCCCCCCACGGTGGACTCCTCCGAATCCCTGCTCTCCGCCACCTTCTTTGACCCCCGGCGCTACGACCTGTCCGCCGTGGGCCGCTACAAGTTCAACAAGAAGATGGCCCTGTGGGCCCGGCTGTCCGGACACAAGCTGGCTCTGCCTGTGGCAGACCCCCGCACCGGCGAGATCATTGCCGAGGCCGGCGAGGTGCTGAACCGTGCCCAGGCCAGGGAGTTGGATGACCGGGGCGTCAACGAGGCCGTGCTGGATATGGACGGCAGGCAGGTCAAGGTGTTCTCCAACAACATGGTTCACCTGGAGCGCTTTGTGGACTTTGACCCCGCCGAGGCTGGAGTGGACGAGATGGTCTCCTTCCCCGCCCTGTGCCGGCTTCTGGACCGGCGGGAGGCTGAGGGCCTGTCCGATGAGGACTTTAAGGACCTGATCCGGGAGCACTTGGATGACCTGATCCCCAAGCACATCACTGTGGAGGACATCATGGCCTCCATCAACTACCTCAACTGTCTGGCCCACGGGGTGGGTACTCCGGATGACATCGACCACCTGGGCAACCGCCGCCTGCGCTGC
>CAJFVL010000124.1 GCA_904420465.1 uncultured Clostridium sp. | reverse complement strand
GGTAACGGTGGGGCGCTTGCGCCGTGTCCCGGCTTTTAACGCCTGCACCTTTTCCCAAGTTGGCCGGTCAATGATAGGCTCATGGACATTGAGGAAGATGGCCCGGTTCTCCTCCGGGTTCTCAATCCGGCGCTTCATTTTATAGGATTTGGAATAGCTTTTGAAGTTGATGACATCACCACAGTATGGATTGTTTCTTATTAGGAACACTGTAAATACAAGGCTTTTCGGGGCCTGCAATCCGAAAAAAATAATATTTGATCTATCACATTACGCAGAACGCCGTCCAGGTGCTATCTTGGACGGCTTTTTTGCGTGGATAGACCGGAAGGAGTCAGAAAAATAATTACAGAAATTTAAGCTCAAAATTTGTGCAACTTTACGAAAAGGAGGTTAGTAAATGACAGATGAAAAACTGAACACGAGCCCCGAGGCGCAGAAAATCGAGGAGGCCCCCGCGCCCGCTGTGGCTGATCCGGCTCACGGGGAGCCCGCCGTTCCCGAACACCCGCCGGAACAGGCCGGGCCTGCCGAGCCCGGCGATGTGGTAATTTCTGCGGAGCAGATTGACGCGCTCATGGCAGAAAAGCGGCAGGCGGCTCGAGCCGAGGTGGAAAAGGCAGAGGCATCCCGTGAACCGGAAGCCGGGACTCCTGCGCCGGATCGTCCTGCCGCTGAAAGCGAGAAAACCGAAAAGCCGCGCCGGGGCCGTCCCCCTAAGGCTGATAAGACAGAACGCACCGGGCCGGAGGCTGAAAAGGAGCCCAAAAAGTCCGGGCCCCGCAAGGGCCGCCCCTCTAAGGTTGACAAGGCGGCCCCCGGCGAGGCCCAGCCCACCAAACGAGACAACTTGGGTCTGTTGACAAAATCGAAATTGGGGGAGAAAGTATGGTAAAATAAGAAAAAGGGAATGGAAAAGGTGATAGGAATGCAGCTGGCACTACACATGGTAACGATAGAGGATCTGGTGCCGAGGGAGCACATTCTGCGGCGGCTGAAGGCGGTGCTGGACTGTCCTTTGTGTACGAAGAAACGGCCCACCTGTACAGCCGGCAATGCGGCCGTCCTCCCATTGACCCGGTGGTGCTGGTAAAATACCTGCTGGTGGGGTTTCTGTACGGGATTCCGTCGGAGCGGCAGATCGAACAGCGCATCCAGACCGACGTGGCGCTGCGGTGGTACCTGGGTCTGGATCTGTTTGACCGGGTTCCAGACCACAGCACAATCAGTCAGCTGCGTCGGCGGAAGCCGGCCTTCCGCAAGGTATTCCGCCGCCTGTTTGAGGAGGTGGTGGGGCAGTGCATCGCCAAGGGGATGGCCAGCGGGCGGCTGGTGGGGACAGACTCCGCCCATGTGAAGGCCAATGCCTCCCGGGCCTCGGAGGAGCAGGTGGAGCTGACAGAGGAGCCCGGGGTGTACTGGGAGCGGCTGGACGCCTGCGAGGAGGAGGGGCTAGCAGAGCTGGAGCGCAGGACGGGCAGACGGCGCAAGGCCCGGACAAAGCAGGTAAAGAGGGACCGGCGGCAGACCAAGAAGCGGGTGAGTCGGACGGACCCGGAGGCAGGCCACATGAAGCGCCCCGGGAAGCCCAGGGGACAGCATTTCCTCCTTCTTGCGTTATTGTGATTTTGCCGTAAAATCTGTCCCCGGCTCCTGTGCCTCTTCCTGCTGGAGAAATGCAATCAGGTCCTGCTTCAAGACACGGATCTGACTTCCCACCCGCAGGCTCCGAAGGTGGCCGGAGCGGATCAGCTCATAGACGGCGGACTTCTTGACGCGGAGGATAGGCGTCACGGCCTCCACCCGCATCACCAGTGGGATGTCGTCGAAGGACAGGGCCGGCCCTTCATTCAGAGGGGCACCTTCCTCGCCGCCGCACGTCTCCAGCTGAACTCCATACCCTGCAGCGCCCAGATTGGACACATCCGCCGCCGGTTCTGTTCTGACGGCCCGGCACGCCGCCTCGAACTCGCAGCCCTGGCAGACGCCGCCGAAGCCCGCCGGCTTCTTGCCCAGGGTGATCTCGTTGGCGGCGGCAAGGTGCCGCCCGGAGCAGATGATGGCTTCTCTCGAAATATCCATGGTTTACCTCCTTTCCCTGTTATTTTCCGTTATGGTACTCACCCGGCCTGGATGCCGGGCGGCTCCCGGCCGTACAGTTCGTCGATGGTGCAGTGCAGCACATCGGCCAGGGCGCCCAGCCGCCCGGTGACGGGCACCGCCTCCCCGGTCTCCCATCTGGAAACCGTGGCGACGGACACGCCCATCTTCTCGGCCAGTTCGTACATGGACATACCCAGGCGCTCACGCAGCTGACGAATCGGCATATTGACCCTCCTTTCAAAAATTTGCTTGCTTACGTGCGGCGTAAATGGTATGATAAGTAAGGCATAATTTGTCCCGTCTTTGAAAGGATTCAAAAATGCTTTCACCAGAACAAATTGCCCTTATGACTTGGCTGGAACAGCAGTCTGAACCCAAGTCCATGATGCAGATGGAAGCGGCCAAAGCCCCCGGTTATACAAGTGACCGCCTGGAAGAAATGCGTACACAGGGATTACTAAAACGAGGGATGGGTTTCGATCTGCATGGGAGACATTTTGGAATATATGAGGTCAGTGACAAAGGAAAAGCGGCCTTATTAGAGATTGAGCAGAAACGAAACCAGCAGGCCGAGGAAGAACGGCGCTATGAGATTCAGCGCCAGCAGACCGAAACGCAGATTAGTCTTTCTCGGCAGCAGACCCGGCTCACGCTGATCCAGACGGTCATCGCCCTTGTTTCGTTCATCGCTGGTCTCGTCGTGGAGCATTACGTCGGCCTGCTGGGGCTCCTGACAGGATTGTTCGGCGGATGATTTCTTTCGCCGGGCAATCTCGAAGTCTCCCCAGGCTTCTTCTTCCGGATGCACATACCGGTTTAAGACTACGCAAGGGATTCCAGTGCGCTTTGTCAGTTCGGCCTCCAGTATTTCGGGGCCTATCTCTGCTGAGTGGTCGTCTGCAAAAGGCAGGATAAACACCAGCAGCTGGGTGTCCTTAGGTACTGCAAACATTTTTTCACCCCCCTGCATTTCATCTTTGATTTACTCCACACGTAAATCATAATTCCTTAATCAAGGAATATCAATATATTTTTCCTTGATAGTAAGTTTTTGTAGTGTTGCCCTATTCCTATTTTTAGAGGTGAGATTGTACTTGGACAAGGCAGTTTTTGTGCAAAATATTAAAAAATACTGCGCTGTCAAAGGAATAAGGCCTACTGTTGCCTGTCGAGAGAGCGGAGTAGGGAACAGTTTCATAAATAATATTGAGAGTAGGGGACAAGTTCCATCTGTCGAGAAGGTCCAGCTCCTGGCCCGCTACCTTGGCGTCACCGTGAGCGAACTTCTGGGGGAGGACGCTTCGGGGACCTCCCAGGGGCCAGCCCAGCCTTACCTGGTCATGCGCTATAATCAGCTCTCCCAGGAGGGCCAGGAAAAGGTAATGGCTTTCGTGGAGTTCACCGCCCTGCAGGAAAAGCAGGCAAAGAAAGAAGATGAATAAAGCATGACGTTGGATCTGCCCAAGCTGCTGCACCGCTACGTTGACGACTGCGGCTATTCCTGGCCGCTCACCGTTCAGGTGGTAAACCGGATGCTGGGGAGCAGCTACACCCAGGAGCAGCTGCGCACGCTTTACGGGGAAAAATAAATGTGTCCAACTTGGACACCGGAGAAGGAGGCCTTTGCATGACCAATGAAGAAAAAATCCTGGCGCTTTTAGAAAAACATGGAGAAATGCTGGAAGAAATGAGGTCCGATATCTCCGGGCTCAAATCTACCCAAGAGGCGATGCAGGCCGATATCTCCGGGCTCAAATCTGCCCATGAGGCGATGCGGGATGACATTTCTGGGATCAAGGTCCGTTTGGACGTAGAGGTCAACGAGAAGTTCAACCTCCTGGCGGAGAACCAGCAGATTATTCTGGACCGGCTGCCCGATCCGGAAGATGCTCAGCTGCTGGAGCGCCGGGTGGACACTTTGGAACTGGCCGTCCGCAAGCTGAACCGGGAGATCTCCGAACTGAAGAAAGCCCAGTAATGTGTCCAACTTGGACACAATGAACACATCCACCAGCGAAGCTGGTGGTTGTCACTGTGCGGGCATAGCCCTTTGTTCCTCGCGGACGCGTACAACGCGTAATACGGTCTGCCAACTGCGTGAGGACTGCTGCTTGCCGCCCGTAAACGGGCCACTAGATGGAAT
>CAJFVL010000123.1 GCA_904420465.1 uncultured Clostridium sp. | reverse complement strand
AGCCCTCGTACTGGAACTGCATCACCGAGGAGGTCACCGAGATGCCGCGCTGCTTCTCGATTTCCATCCAGTCCGAGGTGGCCGCCCGGGTGTTCTTCTTCCCCTTCACCTGCCCTGCCTGGGCGATGGCCCCGCCGTAGAGCAGGAACTTCTCCGTCAGGGTGGTTTTGCCTGCGTCCGGGTGGCTGATGATGGCAAAGGTGCGGCGGCGTTTGATTTCCGATTCGTATTTGGACAAAAGGGTCCACTCCCTTGATCAGATTTCGCATGGTTTGGCAAAATATTATACCACAGCCCGGCTCTGGCCGCAAGAGCAAAAGCCTCTGTCTGCAAAAGCACCGCTCCGAAAGCCGGAGCGGTGCTGCCGTTATCTCTGATACTCAAACTCCAGGTCGTAAATGGAGACAATGTCCCCGTCCCGGATGCCCAGCTCCTCCAGCTTGTCAAACAGGCCGGACTGGCGGAGCATCTTGTCAAACCAGTTCCGGGACTCGTAGTCCCCGAAGTTGACGTTGGCAATGAGGCGCTGGAGCCAGGGGGCCTCCACCACCCAGGTGTCCTCAAACTGCTCAATGCTGACCTCCCCGGTGGTGTCCACCTCCGGGGGCCGCTCCACATAGGTGGGCTCATACACCGCCACGGGGGGCAGGTGCTGAAGCTCCTGGGCACAGCGCTTCACCAGGTCATGAACCCCCTGGTGGGAGGCGGCGGAGATGGGGAAGAGCTCCAGCCCCAGCCCCTCCACATGCTCCCGAAGCCGCTCCAGCAGCGACGGGTCCTCCATGATATCCGCCTTGTTGGCGGCCACCAGCATCTTCCGGGAGGCCAGCTCCGGGGAGTACTCCCGCAGCTCGGCGTTGATGGCCTCGAAGTCGGCCACCGGGTCCCTCCCCTCGGAGCCGGACACGTCCACCACATGGATCAGCAGCCGGCAGCGGTCGATATGCCGCAGAAAGTCGTGGCCCAGGCCGGCCCCCTGGGCCGCCCCCTCGATGATGCCGGGGATATCGGCCAGGACAAAGGACACCCCCTCCTCCACATAGACCACCCCCAGATTGGGAAACAGGGTGGTGAAGTGGTAGTTGGCGATCTTGGGCCGGGCTTTGCTCACCACGCTCAGAAGGGTAGACTTGCCCACATTGGGAAAGCCCACCAGACCCACATCGGCCAGCAGCTTCAGCTCCAGCACCACCTCCCGGCTCTGGCCGGGCAGGCCCGCCTTGGCAAAGCGGGGAACCTGCCGGGTTGGAGTGGCGAAATGCTGGTTGCCCCAGCCTCCCCGCCCTCCCCGGCACAGGACAAAGGGCTTTTCCTCCGACATGTCGCGGATAATCTCGCCGGTTTCCGCATCCCGGATCACCGTGCCCCGGGGCACCCGGATCACCAGGTCCTCCCCGTCCTTCCCAGTACAGCGGTTGCCGGAGCCGTCCGCCCCGTTGGCCGCCGCATATTTCCGTTTGTATCGGAAATCCATCAAGGTGGACATGTGGTCATCCACCTGCACCACGATGTTCCCGCCCCGGCCGCCGTCCCCCCCATCCGGTCCACCGGCGGCCACATACTTCTCCCGATGGAAGGAAACCGCGCCATTTCCTCCGTTTCCGGAGCGCACTGTAATTTTCGCCGTATCCACAAAGGGCGCCGCCATACGCTGGCACCTCCTTTTTTGTCAATGGGCGGCGGCCGGCCGCCGCTCCATCAGTTGAACTCAAACAGGTTCAGCCCCACCGTGTCGCTGAACTTCCGGCCCACCTGTCCGTCCCACACCTGGAGAAACAGCTCCAGGGTGGCGCTGATGGTGGCAGCCGTCAGGTGGCCGGCATGGACCTCCCCGGTCACGGGGTTTCCGATGGTGATGTGGAGGTGGAGGTAGGGTTCCCCCTCCTTCCGGGTCACATTCCCCACCAGGGCGGAGATCTCATAGTCCCCCTGGTAGCGCTGGGAGTAATACTTCTTTTCAGCCGTGTTAAAGATTCCGATGGTCACGTCACCAGCCGCCCCCAGAGCGGAGACGGTACCCAGCCGGACGTTTTCCTGCTCCACCAGCCGGGTGAGGCTGGCCACGATCTCCTCTCCCGGGTCCAGCCGGAGGACATAGCCCTGGTCAAATTTGCGGTACTCCATGGAAATCACAACCTCCTTTTGAATGGAAAGGCCGCAAACGATGTGCGTTTGCGGCCTTGTCAGCGGATTTTACTGCTCCAGCGCGACGATGGAGACCTGCTTGCGGTCCTTGCCCTTGCGCTCGAATTTCACCTTGCCGGACTTCAGGGCAAACAGGGTGTCGTCGCTGCCCTTGCCCACGTTGACGCCGGGGTGGATGTGAGTGCCGCGCTGACGGACCAGCACGTTGCCGGCCAGCACAAACTGGCCGTCGCCCCGCTTCACGCCCAGCCGCTTGGACTCGGAGTCACGGCCGTTGCGGGTGGAACCCACGCCTTTCTTGTGGGCGAAAAACTGCAGACCAATGTTCAGCATCTGTTACACCTCCAAAACGGTAATATTGTCGGGATATTCCTCCGCCAGCTGGACAAAGTGGACCATCAGCGCCACCAGAAGGGTCTGGCAGGTGCTCTCATTGGTCTGGCCCAGTCCATTGGGGAGCTTCAGAGAGATGGACGCGTCCTGTTCCTTTACCTTGACAGAGGCCTCCAGGCCCAGCACGTCGTTGACGGCGCACTCCACCAGGCGCACGGCGCTGGTGACGGCGGCGCAGACAATGTCCTCTCCCTCGGGGGCATAGCCGCTGTGTCCCCTGACCTCAAAGCCGGTGACGCGGCTGCCCTCGGAATAAAACGTTACTGTGGTCATCAGGCCTTGATGGCGCCGATCTGAACCTTGGTATAGGGCTGACGGTGGCCCTGACGCTTGCGGTAGCCCTTCTTAGGGTTGTACTTGAAGATGCGGATCTTCTTGCCTTTCCCGTTCTTCACCACGGTGGCGTCCACGCTGGCGCCCTCCACGGTGGGAGCGCCGAAGGTGGCCTTGTCCCCGTCCAGCACAGCCAGCACCTGGTCAAAAGTGATGGTCTGCCCGGCCTCGGCCTCCAGCTTCTCGATGAAGAGGGTGTCCCCCTCAGCCACCTTGTACTGCTTGCCGCCGGTCACGATGATTGCCTGCATTGTATTCAACTCCTTCATTACGGGCTCGCTCTCCTGGGGGGGAGACATGCTCCGCTTGTCCGAACACAGAGCCTCTGCTGGACATTCTGCGCCCTTCCCCATTCAAAGCGGCCTTTAAAGTATACCAGCGCCACAGACCACTGTCAAGGGCCCGGGGTAAGAATTTTCTGATTTTTTCTACAGTCAATCCCAACTGAGGATCATACGCCTCTATTTTTTGTTCGGTTTCCTTTTTATGTGCAGCAGTCTGATCAAATCATCAAACAGAGAAGCGTATGTCGGTTCAAACATCATCCATTTCCCATCATGATAAGTCCGGGCCTCATCATACACTCTCTGCACTTCCACTGAGTAGCTTTCTCTCTCCTGTTCGAATTTCAGACGCTCCTCCTTTCCCAGGATGATCATAATGCCTATGCAGCTCTCTCTGGCATATAGCGCGCACAGGGTCTTGCCGCCCCGCCGGTATTTATATTCGTATGTCCACGCCTTGCCGCCCTTTCCCCACAGGCGCTCCATGTCATATTTCCCATCAATCAGCGCGCACAGCTGATTCCACACTTCATATAATGATGGTCCGACCAACGCTGTCATTTCCTCTGTGCCGGGCACCGCAGCAATCATAACTGCCTCCTCTGTCAAAACTCCGATTTGACGGTGTATCCATTCTTTTGGGGGTGTGCAGGGAGTCATATAAAGAAAGGACCCCCGCGCTGGATAACGCGGAGGCCCCTGAACGGTCAGAAATTACTCCTCGATGTCGATAACGACGCCGGAGCCAACGGTACGGCCACTCCCACGAAAGCTTCGCTTTCGCGGGAACCCTCCCGATTTAAAATGCTCAGGGCGGCAAAGCCGCCCTTCCGCCAAGGTTTTGTCCTTCGGACAAAACGCTTGTACGGCGCTTCGCGCCGCCCCATCTGCGATGGGGCCCCGGGCGGCCGCGCAACATCCTTGTAAAAGAAATCCCCGCCGAACGGCGGAGATTTCTCAGAAAGCGCAGATTACTCCTCGATGTCGATAACGACGCCGGAGCCAACGGTACGGCCGCCCTCGCGGATAGCGAAGCGCAGGCCCTTCTCGATGGCGATGGGGGTGATCAGCTCCACCTTCATGTCCACGTTGTCGCCGGGCATGCACATC
>CAJFVL010000122.1 GCA_904420465.1 uncultured Clostridium sp. | reverse complement strand
TGCCCCGCAACACCTCCACCCATGCCGCCGGAGTGGTCATCACCAGCCAGCCGGTCTATGAGTACGTTCCCCTGGCCACCAACGACGGATTGCCGGTGACCCAGTATATCATGACCACCCTGGAGGAGCTGGGTCTGCTGAAGATGGACTTTTTGGGGCTTCGCAACCTGACCATTCTGGATGACGCCGCCAAAATGGTGCGCCGCAAGGAACCTGGCTTTACAGCGGCTGACATTCCGGAGAACGACCCGGCCACCATGGCCATGCTGTCCGAGGGAAAGACCTCCGGCGTGTTCCAGATGGAGTCGGCGGGCATGACTGGGGTGTGCCTGGGCCTGAAGCCCCAGAACATTGAGGATATCACCGCCATCATTGCCCTGTACCGCCCCGGACCCATGGAATCCATTCCCCGGTTCATTGCCTGCAAGCAGAACCCGGAGAAGATTACCTACAAGCATCCCGCCCTGGTGCCCATCCTGTCCAACACCTACGGCTGCATCGTCTACCAGGAGCAGGTGCTCCAGGTGTTTCAGCAGCTGGCCGGTTATTCTCTCGGCCAGGCCGATATGGTGCGCCGGGCCATGAGCAAGAAAAAGCGCAAGGAGATTGAGCGGGAGCGCCAGTCCTTTATCTATGGCGACCCGGACCGGAAGATTGCGGGCTGCATTGCCAACGGCATCCCGGAGGAGACGGCAGCGGCCATTTATCAGGAGATCGACGCCTTTGCCGAGTACGCGTTCAACAAGGCTCATGCGGTGTGCTACGCCATTGTGGCCTATCAGACCGCCTGGTTCAAGTGTCACCACCCCAGGGAGTACATGGCGGCCCTGCTCACCTCGGTGCTGGATTCCACCGAGAAGGTGGCGGAGTATATCGCGGAATGCCGCTCCATGGGCATCGCTCTGCTGCCCCCGGATGTCAACGAGTCGGGCGCTGACTTTACGGTGGTGGGGGAGGGCATCCGCTTTGGCCTGGTGGCCCTGAAGGGAGTGGGCCGAAGCTTTATCAACAGCCTGCTGGCAGAGCGTGACAAGGGTGGACCCTTTACAGATTTTATGGACTTCTGCGACCGGATGTTTGACCAGGACCTGAACCGAAGGGTGGTAGAGAGCCTGATCAAATCCGGGGCCTTTGACCGGATGGGCTACCGCCGCTCCCAGCTGATGGAGGTCTTTGGACAGGTGCTGGACGGCATCGCCGCCAGCCGAAAGCGCAATGTGGAGGGCCAGCTGGACCTCTTCGGCTTTGGCGGCGGAGAGGAGGAGCGGGCCGCTCTGCCCGCCCTCCACCTGAAGGAGCTGCCTGAGTATACTCCCCAGGAGCTGATGACCATGGAGAAGGAGGTCACCGGACTGTATCTCAGCGGCCACCCCATGGATGAGTACCGGGATGCGGTGCGGGCGCTGGGAGCGGTGACCATCGGCTCCATTTTGGGGGACTTCGGCCGGGAGGACGGGCCTGTCCGCTACCGGGACGGAGGACAGGTGACCATCGCTGGGGTCATCTCCACCTACCGCACCAGGACCACCAGGAATAATACGCTGATGGCTTATGTCAACCTGGAGGATGACACCGGCTCCATGGAGGTGCTGTGCTTTGCCCGGCTGCTCAATGAGAGCGGCAGCTATATCCGGGAGAACAGCGCCGTGCTGGTCACAGGCAGAATTTCCGTCCGGGATGAAAAGGAACCCCAGATCATGGCGGACGCCCTGCGGCCCCTGCGGGAGGCGGAGGGGAGGGCGCAGGACGCCCAGCAGAAGCTGTGGCTCCGTCTGCCTTCCCGGGAGGACCCCCGGCTGCGGAAGGTGCGGCTGGCTCTGTCTTTTTTCCCGGGAGACAGCCAGGCGGTGCTCTACTTTGAGGACTGCAAAAAGCGGGTGGGCACCCGGTGTCAGCTTCATCCCGCCCTCCTGGAGGATCTGAAGGAGCGGCTGGGGGAGGAGAACGTGGTGGTGAAATAGGTGCTGCCTGGCCTGCATGAAAAAGAGGCGGCAGGGAAAGAAAAGGACAGGCCCCGGGCATTCAGAAGCCCGGGGCCTGTCTTGGTTATATTAGGTCAAATATGTTCCAGCGCCCGGCTGCGGGCCAGCAATCCATAGACCAGCACGGCGGCGATCAGTCCAAAGGCGGCCTGGACGACATTTCCGGGGATGGAGGACGCGGCGGCCAGACCCTTTCCAAGCCACAGGCAGGCATAGCCGAAGTAGCCCCCCACCAGGATGCCCCCGGAGGCCAGCCCGCTCAGCCCCTGGGCGGCGGGGAGCCAGCCCGTCCCCCTGCTGGAGAGCGCCCGAAAAATGAGGCCGGCGGCCAGGGCCATGCAGAACTTGATGACCAGGGTGCCCGGAGCGTAGTGGGCGTAGCCCGAGAGCAGGTCGGCCAGCATGGAGCCGATCCCGGCCGCGGCCCCGCCGTACAGCGGACCCAGCACCCAGGCGGAGAGGAGAACAGCACAGTCTCCAAGGTTGACATAACCCTGAATAGAGGAGGGAATCTGGCTGACCAGCGTCATCACGGTGCACAGAGCAGCGAACAGGGCGGCCAGAACCAGCCGCCGGAGCTTCAGGTCAGACATGGCAATCTCTCCTTTTTGATGTGGGCCCGGGCAAAAATATACTTGCTTTCTTGCCTGACTTGTATTTTAATCATATTTGATCTGAGTAGTAGAGCCAATTTGATATTTCTTTATCAGACCAGATGGGAGAGGGATATGCTGACTTATCATTTGGAGAACCGCTGCGGGCTGTCCCGCTATGACTACCTGTACCGCTGCGTCAAGGAGGACATTCTGTCCGGGCGGCTGAGGCCGGGGGAGAAGCTGCCTTCCAAGCGGGGACTGGCCCGGCACCTCCAGCTGTCGGTGGTTACAGTGGAGAACGCGTATGCCCAGCTGGCTGCCGAGGGCTATATCCGCCCGGAGGAGAAGCGGGGGTATTTTGTGGAGGACGTGGAGGCCCGGCCCGCTCCGGCCCAGTCCAGCGGGGCAGGACAGGAGGAGCGGGGTGAGGACGGCTTACCCTGGCTGCTGGACCTGCGGGCGGGCGGGGGAGGGGCAGAGGGCTTTCCCTTCTCCGTGTGGGCCAGGCTGATGCGCCGCGTGCTCAGCCAGCGAGGCGAGGAGCTGCTGCGGGCAGTGCCCCACAACGGAGTGCCTGAACTGCGCCGTGCGATCTCACGGCACCTGTATCAGTTCCGGGGGATCACGGCCGGACCGGAACAGATTGTGGTGGGTGCGGGAACGGAGTATCTCTATAACCTGATTGTCCAGCTGCTGGGACGGGAGCCGGTCTATGGACTGGAGGACCCGGGGTACCCCAAGGCCGCCCGGATCTACCGGCTGGCAGGGGTCTCCTGTGTTTTCCTGCCCATGGACGGGGCCGGAGTCCGACCGGAGGATGGGGAGCGGGCCGGTGTTCAGGTGCTCCACCTGTCTCCCAACCACCAGTTCCCCACCGGGGCGGTCACTCCCGTCCCCCGCCGGCAGGCCCTGCTGCGCTGGGCGGCTCAAGGGGAGGGGCGGTACATCATCGAGGACGACTACGACAGTGAATTTCGCTTTACAGGCCGCCCGATTCCGGCGATGCAGAGCATTGGACGGGGGGAGCGGGTGATCTATGTGAATACCTTTTCCCGCACCCTGGTTCCCTCCCTGCGTGTCAGCTGCATGGTTCTGCCTGCTCCGCTGGTGGGGAGATACCGGGAGCGGCTGGGATTTTACTCCTGCACGGTGCCGGCCCTGGAACAGTATACCCTGGCCGCCTTTCTGGAGGAGGGACATTTTGAGTCCCATCTCAATCGGATGCGGGTGTTTTACCGGAGACGGAGAGATCAGATCATCGGCAGAATTCTGGACTCCCCCCTGGCAGGCCGGTGCCGGGTGCTGCGGGAGGAGGCGGGGCTGCATTTCCTTCTGGAGCTGGAGACCGGGCGGTCTGACGGAGAGCTCCGGCGCCTCGCGGCGGAACGGGGAATCCGCCTGTCTTTTCTGTCGGACTATCAGAGTCAGGCGGAGCGCGGCCGGCCCCACACCCTGGTGGTGAACTATCCCGGCCTGGGGCTGGAAGGCATGGAGCAGGCCTGGAAGGAATTGGCGGAGCTGCTGTAACAGACCGAGAGAGCCTGTCGAAAAAGCGGAAAAGCCGCTTTTTCGAGAAAGTAAGCATGCGGGGCGGTCCTCCTCAGCGTGTCGAAGAACTCCCTTCCAGAAGTGAAAGTTGTACAGTGTAGGGGGAGCTCGAGGGGGCAAAGCCCGCCTCGAATCCAATCAAATGCCCCGCAAAGCCTTGCTGTGCAAGGCGTGCGGCCCACGAAGCGGGGACTTTCC
>CAJFVL010000121.1 GCA_904420465.1 uncultured Clostridium sp. | reverse complement strand
TTCGGGATTTTGCCGCAGGGCTGACCAATTTCTTTGGCGGGCGGTCCAACAGCTATGAGGAGGAACTGGTGGATGCCCGGGAGACCGCCCTGCGGGAATTGGAGGAGCGGGCCGCCCGGCTGGGGGCCGATGCCGTAGTGGGCGTCAAGATGGACTATGAGGTTCTGGGGTCGGACAACGGGATGCTGATGGTCACGGTCAGCGGCACCGCCGTCACGCTGAAATAAGAACAAAACAGTTTCAAAATCCTATACCCAATAAAGGAGCAGACGATATGAAAGAACAGTTAGCAAACATCCGCGCCCAGGCCCTCGCCGCCCTGGAGCGCGCCCAGTCCCCGGCGGAGCTGGACGGACTGCGGGTGCAGTACCTGGGCAAGAAGGGGGAGCTCACCGCCGTTTTGAAGAGCATGGGCAAGCTGTCCCCCGAGGAGCGGCCCGCCATGGGCCAGCTGGCCAACGAGGTCCGCGCCGCCCTGGAAGCTGCCATCGAGGCGCAGGGAAAGCGCCTGGAGGCCCAGGCCCTGGAGCAGCGCCTGAAGGATGAGGCGGTGGACGTCACCATCCCCGGCAAGGCCCCCAGGCTGGGCCACAAGCACCCCATGTATATCGCCCTGGACGAGATCAAGGACATCTTTGTGGGCATGGGCTTCACCGTGCTGGACGGCCCCGAGGTGGAGCTGGCCTCCTACAACTTCGACAAGCTCAACGCCGGCGAGGGCCACCCCTCCCGGGACTGGAGCGACACCTTCTATTTTGACAAGGACAGCCGGGTGATGCTGCGCAGCCAGACCTCCCCCATGCAGGTGCGGGCCATGGAGACCATGCCCCTGCCCATCCGCATCATCGCCCCCGGCCGGGTGTACCGCAAGGACGAGGTGGACGCCACCCACTCCCCCATGTTCCACCAGGTGGAGGGGATGGTCATCGACAAGAACGTCACCATGGCCGACCTGAAGGGCACCCTGAACACGGTGGTGGAGCGGCTGTACGGCAAGGGCACCCAGACCCGCTTCCGCCCCCACCACTTCCCCTTTACCGAGCCCTCCTGCGAGATGGACGTGCAGTGCCACAAGTGCGGCGGCGTAGGCTGCCCCACCTGCAAGGGGGAGGGCTGGATCGAGCTGCTGGGGGCCGGCATGATCCACCCCCGGGTGCTGGAGATGAGCGGCATCGACCCCAGCGAGTGGTCGGGCTGGGCCTTCGGCATGGGGCTGGAGCGCACCGCCATGCGGCGCTTCAAGATCTCCGACCTGCGGCTCATCTTTGAGAACGATGTGCGGTTCCTGGAACAGTTCTGAGGCGCAGACTCAGAGCCGCAGGGGCCGATGTCCTCATCGGCCCGGCGGTGTCCGCCCGCTTGATCCAGCGGGCCGCTGGGGACAGCGGCCCCTACAAAACCTGATGTAAGGGAGTTTTCATATATGAACTTATCGCGCAAGTGGCTCCGGGAGTTCGTCTCTGTGGATGCCAATGACAAGGAGTTTGCCGAGGCCATGACTCTCTCCGGCTCCAAGGTGGAGCTGACCCACGACCTGGGGGCGGAGATCTCCAACGTGGTGGTGGGGCAGATCCGCTCTATGGAGCGCCACCCCGACTCCGACCACATGTGGGTGTGCCAGCTGGATGTGGGGCAGGAGGAGCCGGTGCAGATTGTCACCGGGGCCTGGAACATCCACGCCGGGGATCTGGTCCCCGTGGCCCTGCACAAGTCCACCCTGCCCGGAGGTAAGAAGATCGAAAAGGGCAAGCTGCGGGGGGTGCTGTCCAACGGTATGCTGTGCTCCCTGAAGGAGCTGAACCTGGACGAGCGGGACTTCCCCTATGCCGTCATCACCGCCGCCGCCCTGCTGAACGACTACCACCCCCTGGACCCGAAGAAGCCCTCCATCCCCGCGGACATCCAGCCCGGGGACAAGGTGTTCGGCCCCGTGGTGTGCGCCAGGATCCAAGACGTTGTTCCCTATCAAGATGGTTGGACAGTCACGCTGGATCTCGGCGGCGGACACATCGCCCCGCATGATACCCACTGTCAGAACATCCACACCGGTGATCTGGTGGCTTACAACAAGAACGAGGCGTTTATCTGCACCCTGGACGACCTCCACGCCCAGCAGGCCGAGTTCCCCCACTGCATCCCCGACGGCATCTTCGTCCTCCGCGAGGAGGGGGTGAAGCCCGGCGACGACATCAAGCCCGTCATCGGCGCCGACGACCATGTGGTGGAGTTCGAGATCACCCCCAACCGCCCCGACTGCCTGTCTGTCATCGGCCTGGCCCGGGAGGCGGCCGCCACTTTTGACAAGTCCCTGCGCCTCCATGAGCCGGTGGTGGAGGGGGGCGGCCCCGGCGTCCTCCCCGAGCTGCTGGACGTGGAGACCCCCGCCGCCGACCTGTGCCCCCGGTACACCGCCCGGATGGTGCGCAACGTAAAGATCGGACCCTCCCCCAAGTGGATGCGGGAACGGCTGCGCTCCATGGGGGTGCGGCCCATCAACAATATCGTGGACATCACCAACTACGTTATGCTGGAGTATGGCCAGCCCATGCACGCCTTTGACTGCCGCTATGTGAAGGGTGGGCACATCATCGTCCGCCGTGCCGAGGACGGCGAGGAGCTGACCACCCTGGACGGCAATGTGCGCAAGCTCAGCTCCAGCATGCTGGTCATTGCCGACGAGCACCGGGCAGTAGGTCTGGCTGGCATCATGGGAGGCCTGAACAGCGAGATCGTCGCCGACACCACCGACGTGGTCTTTGAGTCGGCCAACTTTGACGGCACCACCATCCGCCGCACCGCCCTGGCCCTGGGGATGCGCACCGAGGCCAGCGCCAAGTACGAGAAGGGCCTGGACCCCCTGAACACCCTCCCCGCTGTCAACCGGGCCTGCGAGCTGGTGGAGCTGCTGGGGGCCGGCCAGGTGCTGGACGGGGTCATCGACATCCTCAACTATGTGCCCCAGCCCCGGGTGCTCAGGCTGGAGCCGGACAAGATCAACGCCCTGCTGGGCACCGACATCCCCGGCGCCGAGATGGTGGACATCCTCCGCCGTCTGGACTTCCAGGTGGAGGGAGACCAGGTCACCGTCCCCTCCTGGAGAGGCGACGTGGAGGGGATGGCCGACCTGGCCGAGGAGGTGGCCCGCTTCCACGGCTACAACAACATCCCTGTCACCCTGATGCGGGGCCAGACCACCCAGGGGGGCTACTCCCCCGAGCAGAAGCTGGAGCAGACTCTGGGCTCTGTCTGCCGCTCCTGCGGGTATGACGAGATTATCACCTACTCCTTCATCTCCCCCGCCTGCTACGACAAGATCCGCTGGGCGGCCGGCGATTCCCGCCGGCAGTCCTTCAAAATCCTCAATCCCCTGGGGGAGGACACCTCCATCATGCGCACCACTACCCTGCCCTCCATGCTGGAGATCCTCACCCGCAACTACAACTACCGCAACAAGAGCGCCAAGCTGTATGAGGTGGGCCGGATCTACCTGCCCGGCGGCGAGGACGGCCTGGCGGTGGAGAACAAGGTGCTGTCCATGGGGGCCTACGGGGAGGATATGGACTTCTTCTCCCTCAAGGGGGCGGTGGAGGCCATTCTCCGGGAGATCCGGGCGGAGGAGGTCACCTTCGAGGTGCCCGCCGTTCCCAATCCCTCCTATCACCCCGGCCGGGTGGCCGACGTGTACGCCGGCGCCCGCCGCATCGGCGTGCTGGGCCAGATCCACCCCCTGGCGGCTCAGAACTACGGAGTGGATGAGGCGCTCTACTGCGCTGAGCTGGACTTCAACCAGCTTTTCGCCGCCAGAGGGGCCGACCCGGAGTACGTCCCCCTGCCCAAGTTCCCCGCCGTCACCCGGGACATCGCCCTGGTGTGCGGCGAGGAGGTCACCGTGGGCGCCCTGGAGGCCGCCATCCGCAAGGGCGCGAAAGGCCTGCTGAAGGAGGTCGCCCTCTTCGACATTTACCGGGGCAAGGGCATCCCCGAGGGCAAAAAGTCGGTGGCCTTCAACCTGGTGCTGCGGGCCGATGACCGCAGCCTGACGGCCGAGGAGGCGGACGCAGACGTGAAAGCAATCCTGGAGACTCTGGAGCAGGAACTGGGCGCGGTGCTGCGCTGAGATCTCAGCGGACCACCCTCTCCTCCGCCCGCGTTCAGCCGGCCTGCGGGGAAGGCTCCTGAAAAACGGACAAAAGCAAGGACGGATATATTCCATATCCGTCCTTGCTTGAGACTGTCGAAAAAGTGGCGCGCCACTTTTTCGAGAAGGGCTGCACGAAATTTTTGCCTCGATTTCTTGCGAAATTGTCGGCCAAAATTTCGTGAGA
>CAJFVL010000120.1 GCA_904420465.1 uncultured Clostridium sp. | reverse complement strand
ACTGAAACCACAAGATATAGCGGACTACTGCACATGGGTGTGGTTGTTGATGTGCTTCATGCAGTAGCAGTAGTAGCCGTTGCACTTGGAGCAGTAGCGGAATTCCATGCTGGGGTCATCGGCGTCGGTGATGCCGCACACGGCGCATTTGTGCAGATATCCTTTGCGCTGCTGAACTTCCTTCTGGGCCTTTTTAAAGTTAATGGTCTGGGCGGAGGTCCGGTGCCGTACCCGGCTCTGTCCCCGGCGGAACATGTTGATCAGGTCCTCCCAGAAAAAGATCAGGTAGTTCAGGATGGCCACAATGGGCAGCAGGGCCATGATCCACTGTCTGTCCCAGAGATAGGAGCCGATGCTCCACACAAAGAACACCACATCCAGCCAGGCCAGCCACTTTACCTTCAGAGGGATAATGCCGTAGAGGGCTACCTGCATGTCAGGGTACAGAGTGGCGAAGGAGAAGAACATGGACATATTCACATAGGACATGCTGGCGGTGGAAAAAGATGCCAGGATGTCCCGTGCCTGCTCTGCCGTGGCGCCCAGACCGGTGAACTGACCAAGCAGAACGCCATAGATGACGAAGCCGGAGACGATGTTCAGTATGACCCCCAGCCCATAAAAGACGGTGAAGCGGGTGGTACCCCACTGCCGCTCCAGAGCGGAGCCGATCCAATAGTAGAAGAAGGTGGCCAGAGCGAAGAAGAAGCTCTGGCTGAAGATGTTGGAGCCCCCGGCGGATACGGGGACGAAGATAAAGGTGACCAGCCGCCAGATCTGCCCCCGGAGGATCAGTTCCGGGACAAAGGAAATCCAGTAGGAAACCAGCCCGTTCATCAGAAGGTCGGCGATAAAGACAAATACGTTGCCCAGAGCGATGTATTTCATCAGGTTGGGGACGCCCAGACCTGGGTGCTTGTAACAAAAACGGTCCAGCCAATTGGAAATGGCCCTCATAGACAGCACTCCTTGGGATAAGTATAGAGAGATACAGATTCATTTTACCCGTTTTCAGGAAGAAAGTCCATGTCCAAACTGTAAATATTTTGACCCGGAGAGAATGACTTTTCTTTTAAGGGGAATTATGGTACAATCAAGGGCACAGAGGTGGAGAAAAAGAAAGATTATGGCTTATAAACGGTATGAATTTGATGCGGTGATTCAGAAGGTCCCGGATATCGACGGAGCCTATGTGGAGTTCCCGTATGATGTGCGCCGGGAGTTCGGCAAGGGGCGGGTGAAGGTGAACGCCCTGTTTGACGGAGTGCCCTATGCGGGCAGCCTGGTGCGTATGGGCACGCCGGGACATATCATCGGCCTGCGGAAGGATATCCGGGCCAGAATCGGCAAGGGCCCGGGGGACCGGGTCCATGTGGTGATTCAGGAGCGCGCCCAGGAGGAGCAGAACTCGTAAAGCAAAGGAGATATATATGAGTATCATCAAAAACAGTTCCCTGGCCCCCTCAGGCCTGCGGAAAATCCAGTGGGTGCGGGACTTCATGCCCGCTCTCAGCGGCATTGAGGAGCGGTTCCGCCGGGAGAAGCCCTTCGCCGGGCTGACCATCGCCGTCTCCGTCCACCTGGAGGCCAAGACGGCCAATCTGGGGCTGGTGCTGCGGGAGGGGGGCGCAGACGTCCACCTCACCGGCTGCAACCCCCTGTCCACCCAGGACGACGTGGCCGCCGCCATGGCCCGGCTGGGGGTAGAGACCTTCGGGGTCCACGGAGTGGATATGGAGGGCTATGAAAATCTGCTGGCAGAGACCCTGAAGTGCCGCCCCCACCTGATTGTGGACGACGGAGGCGACCTGATTCAGCTGCTGGGGGGCAAGTGCGCCCAATACGGGGACCGGCTCATCGGCGGCTGTGAGGAGACCACCACCGGCATCCACCGCCTGCGGGCCCGGGAGAAGGCGGGCATCCTGCCCTGCCCCATGATGGCGGTGAACGACGCCAAGGCCAAGCACTACTACGACAACAAGTACGGCACCGGCCAGTCCACCTGGGACGCCATCATGCACACCACCAACCTGATGGTGGCGGGCAAGACGGTGGTGGTGGCGGGCTATGGCTGGTGCGGCAAGGGCATTGCCATGCGGGCCAAGGGCATGGGGGCCGACGTCATCGTCTGCGAGGTGGACCCCTTCAAGGCCCTGGAGGCCACCATGGAGAACTTCCGGGTCATGCCCATGGACGAGGCGGCAAAAGTCGGGGACATCTTTGTCACCGCCACCGGCTGCAAGGACGTGATTGTGGCGCGGCACTTCCAGGTGATGAAGCACAACGCCCTTTTGTGCAACTCGGGCCACTTCGACTGCGAGGTGGATGTGGCCGCACTGGCCGGCATGGCGGAGGAGCGCTTCCCCCGCCGGGACAGCATTGAGGGCTTCCGCCTGCCCGACGGCCGAATCCTGAATGTGCTGGCCGAGGGGCGGTTGGTAAACCTGGCGGCGGGCAACGGCCACCCGGCGGAGATCATGGACATGTCCTTTGCCGTCCAGGCCCTGTCCCTGGAGTGGCTGGCCAAGCACCGGGACAGTCTGGAAAAGAAGGTGTACGACGTGCCCGCCGAGATCGACGACCAGATCGGCCGGGTGAAGCTGGCGGCCATGGGGCTGTCCATCGACACCCTGACCCGGGAGCAGGAGGAGTATCTGGCCGGGTGGGAGGCCTGAGGGAATGCAGAAGGCAGAATGCAGAATGAAAATTAGGAATCCCATTCTGCAGGGGCCGATGTCTCATCGGCCCGTGGGCGGGTGGTCCCTACCCCCTCTGGCTCGCTTTGCGCGCCATCTCCCCCTGGCAGGGGGAGTCAGCCCACCCGCCCGCCTGTGAGGTTTTCTATCTTTTGTAGGGGCGGCCCCATGTGGCTGCCAGTGGGCACGCGCTGCTCCCCTGCAGACGGCGGAGCAAAGGGGGAACTGCGCCCGGCACGGAAATTCAGCACACGAAATGGAGATATCAGACGAAGATGCACAACGAACTGACCAGGATGGACATTCAGAAGATGAAAGAGGAGCTGGACTATCGGCGGATTACCCTCCGCCCCCGGCTGCTGGAGGAGGTCAAAACCGCCCGGGGCTTCGGCGACCTGAGCGAAAATTTTGAGTACAAGGCCGCCAAGCAGGAGAAGAACAAAAACGAGAGGCGAATCCGATATCTGGAGAATATGATCAAAACCGCCCGGATTATTGAGGATCACTCGGCATCGGATGCCGTGGGCCTGTACGACAAGGTGACCGTCTATCTGGAGGAGGACGGCGAGGAGGAGACCTGGCAGGTTGTCACGACCGTGCGTCAGGACGTGCTCCACGGCCTGATCAGCAAGGAGTCCCCCATGGGGGCCGCTCTGCTGGGGAAGCGGGCGGGGGAACGCTTCTGGGTGCAGGTGAGTCCGGACTATGGGTATTACGCGCAGGTCCGGACCATTGAAAAGGGACGGGATGACGGCTCGGCAGAATTAAACCGGTTTTAAGCAGGACACCGTTTGGAAGAGCAAGATACATCAGTTTTTGGTCGTTTTTGGCTAAAGACATGCGGAGATTGCTGTGGTAAGATAACTGCCGCTGGGTGCCGTCCGCTGCTGCGGAGAAAGCGGCTGCGGCCGGCGTCCCGGAGATCTCGGAAGGAAAGAGGATATAGGTTCCATGGATATTCAGACAATTTTTGTGGTGGGCGCAGGCCTGATGGGCAGCGGCATCGCGCAGAACGCACTGACCTGCGGGTACAACGTGCTTTTGAACGACCAGCGGCAGGAGGCGCTGGAGCGGGCTCAGATTGCGCTGGACAATCAGTTCAAGCATGAGGTGGAGCGGGGCCGCATGACGGAGGAGGAGCACAAGGACTGCATGAGCCGTCTGACTCTGGCCCCCCGTATGAGCGACGCAAAAACGGCGGATCTGGTGATTGAGGCCATCTATGAAAATCTGGAGGCCAAGACGGCTGTGTTTGAGGAGCTGGAGCGGGTCTGCCCTGCGCACACCATTTTCGCCTCCAACACCTCCTCCATCTCTCTGACTGCGCTGGCCGCGGCCACCAAGCGCCCTGAGCGGGTGGTGGGCATGCATTTCTTCTCCCCGGTTCCCAAGATGCGCCTGTGTGAGGTAATCTTTGGGCTGCTCACTGCCCAGGATGTGCTGGACCAGATCACCGAGGTGGGCCGCCGGATGGGCAAGACTCTGATCCTCTCTGATGACAAGCCGGGCTTCATCGTCAACCGGGCCCTGCTGCCCATGCTGAACGAGGCCTGCGTGATCGTGGGCTCCTACATCGGATCGGTGGAGGATGTGGACAACGGCATGAAGCTGGGCTGCAACCACCCCATGGGCCCCCTGGAGCTGGCCGATATGATCGGACTGGACATTCTGCTCAACGTGATGAACGTCATGTCCAAGGAGTACGGCGAGAAGTATCACCCCTCCATGCTGCTGCGGAAGATGGTCACGGCGGGCTATCTGGGCCGGAAGAGCGGCGCGGGCTTTTACCTCTATGAGAACGGTAAGAAGCTGGCCGTCAACCCGGTGCTCACCCGCTCCCACAATCTGGAGGACCACCACGACGCCAGTCATCCCTGAGTCATCTGTTTCCCTTTGCGCCCGGAGCTGCCTGCTCCGGGCGCTTTTTCTGTGTGCCCTCATTGCATCGCGTATAATACCGTCCTTCAACACAAGGATTTGCCGGGGGTTGAATTTTCTTGTTTCTTCCTATGGCGGGAGGGGAAAGAAAGCGAGCGCGCCATCAGGAAACAGCTCCATGATGGCGCGCTCGGCGGGTTCAATCAGAAAATCGCGGCGGAGATTTAGCCGCGGGGGTTCTTAATCGCGGCCTGAGCGGCGGCCAGGCGGGCGATGGGT
>CAJFVL010000119.1 GCA_904420465.1 uncultured Clostridium sp. | reverse complement strand
GGACCTGGGCCGGGCCGAGGTGCGCAACGTGTTCCGCATCACCGGCGTGGGCATGGTGGCCGGCTGCTATGTGCTGGACGGCAAGATGCAGCGGGGCGCCCAGATGCGCCTGCTCCGGGACAACATCGTCATTTACGACGGGGCTATTGCTTCCCTCCAGCGCTTCAAGGACTCTGTTAAGGAAGTGGCCCAGGGCTACGAGTGCGGCATCACCTTTGAGAAGTTCCAGGACATCAAAGAGGGCGACATTGTAGAAGCCTATGTTATGGAGGAAGTGGAGCGTTGATTCCGCACGAGGACCCCGCGCAGCGGGGCGCGCCTTTTGGCGCGTAAAATCGGAGCCGCAGGCGAAGATTTGCGCAGGGCGAATTCACTTCGCCCGAGCATTTTAAAATCTGAAGGGACCCCACGGGATGTTCCATCCCGTGGGGAGGTGCGGAATCACCTTTGAGAAGTTCCAGGACATCAAAGAGGGCGACATCGTGGAGGCCTACCTCATGGAGCAGATTCAGGTGTAAATTCAACTGGGATCAAAGCTCTGTTCCAATCCACAAGGGGAAATTTCGCCTGCGGGCGAGTGACTTTCTGTGCGGACAGAAAGTCACCAAAGAACCGTCAAGGGGGAGAGGGATTTCGAATTTCCCTCTCCCCCCTTGAATCCCCCTCTCCTTGAAACGACCAAAAGGGGGACTGCGGTTCCCTACCCCCTCTGTCTCGCTCCGCTCGACATCTCCCCCTGACAGGGGGAGTCGGCCCCCTTTATGGAATTCCCCCTGGGGAATCATAAACCGAACAGAATTTGCTGGCGGAACCATGTTTTTCTCGCAGCCCTCAGGGGCCTCCCCTGTCCGTACGCCTGTCCGGTTACTGTTTCACAAGAACAGCCGCCGGCCGCCCGCGGTTACTGAATCTCGCCAAGGTCACGGGGGTCCAGGGAGAGGAACAGCAGCCCCGCCGCCAGTTTGAACCCCGCCTCGAAGGCATACTGGCCATAGGCCGTGACCGGGTCGCCCCGCATACACTCGGGGACGTTGTCCGGGTCGTAGGGGACGCACCAGTCCCGAAACAGCATGGAGAACAGTGTTGTCATAGTTGGCACCTCATAAAATAGTAATTTGCTAATTTTTCTTTATTATATCAGTATTTTGCTAATTTGTCAAGGGAGGTACTGATGTTTACAAAGGCAGAGTTTGGTCAGCGTCTCCGTAAACTGCGGAAAGCTGCTCACGAAAAGCAGGACGATCTGGCCGATGTTTTGGGTATCACGAAAACACAGATCAGTGACATGGAGAAGGGCAAAAAAACCACCACGCTGGAGAAATTCGCCCTGATCTGTGAACACTACCAGGTATCCGCCGACTATCTGCTGGGCTTTCAGGACGAGGAGTGAGCCTGCCGTCCCCCCGGCGCCGGCCCCGTTTTTTCCAAAGGAGGAATTGTCATGGCAAGCAATCGCATGGGACGCATCAACGAGGAGATTCAGCGGGAGCTGTCCGCCCTGATCCCCAGGGTGAAGGACCCCCGGGTCACCGGCATGATCTCGGTGACGGCGGTGGAGACCAGCCCCGATCTGAAGTATGCCAAGGTTTTTATCAGCGTGCTGGACAAGACCGGCGAGGAACAGGTGCTCAAGGGCCTGAAGTCGGCGGGCGGCTGGCTGCGCCGGGAGCTGGGCCGTGCCCTGGACCTGCGCAGCACCCCGGAGCTGACCTTTGTCCGGGACGACTCCATTGACAAGGGAGCCCACATCCTGGAGATGCTCCGCAACCCGGAGATCGTCAAGCCCGCCAACCCCGCCAACGAGCACATCCATCTGGACGAGGAGTGATTCCCATGACCCTGGAACAGACCGCGGACTTTCTCCGTGCCCACGACAGCTATCTGATTCTCACCCACCTTCGGCCCGACGGGGACACCATCGGCTGTGCCGCCGGGCTGTGCCGCGCCCTGCGCCAGCTGGGCAGGACCGCCTTCGTTCTGCCCAACGCCGAGACCACCTCCCTCTTCTCCCCCTATCTGGAGGGCCTGCTGGCCCCTGAATATTTCCAGCCCGGCACCGTGGTATCGGTGGACATCGCCGCCCGGGGGCTGTTCCCCAAAAACGCCCTGCCCTATCTGGAACGGGTGGACCTGGCCATTGACCACCACCCCTCCCAGGAGTTTTTCGCCCGGGAGACCTGTCTGGACGCCGGCCGGGCCGCCTGCGGCGAGCTGGTGTATGATATCGTCCGCCTGCTGGGCCCCGTCACCTCCGAGATCGCCGTCCCCCTCTATGTGGCGGTGTCCACCGACTGCGGCTGCTTCGCCTACGGCAACACCACCGCCGCCACCCACCGGACGGCGGCCGCTCTCATCGAGACGGGCATCCCCCTCTCTCAGCTGAACAAGCGCCACTTCCGCACCAAGACCTGGAAGCGCCTCCGGATCGAGAGCCTGATTGTGGCCTCCATGGAGCTCCACGACGGGGGACAGACCGCCCTGGCCGCCGTCACCCTGGCCATGCGGGAGCAGGTGGGGGCCGACGAGCGGGATCTGGAGGATATCGCCAACTTCGCGGGGCAGGTGGAGGGTGTGAAAAACGCCGTCACCATCCGGGAGCTGGCCCCCGGCCAGTGCAAGATCTCCCTGCGCACCGATCCGGAGCTGCTCAACGCCAACCATGTGTGCGCCCTGCTGGGCGGCGGCGGACACGCCGCCGCCGCCGGGGCCACGGTGGAGGGGACGGTGGAGCAGACCAAGGCCGCCGTTCTGGACGCCATCCGGCAGGTCCGGGGCCGGAGCTGAAGGAGGCGATCCTTTGCCCAGCGGAATTCTGATTCTCGATAAGCCGGAGAGCTGGACCTCTCAGGACGTGTGCGCCAAGCTGCGGGGCGTCTTTCACGAAAGGCGCATCGGACACGGCGGAACCCTGGACCCCATGGCCACCGGGGTGCTCCCTGTGTTTGTGGGCCGGGCCACCCGGGCGGTGGAGTTTGCCTCTGAAGGGGACAAGGAGTATGTGGCCGGGCTGCGCCTGGGGCTGGTCACCAAGACGCAGGACACCTCGGGCGAGGTGCTGCGGGAGGAGCCCGGCGCCCAGGTCTCCCGGGAGGAGCTGGAGTCCGTTCTGGACCGCTTCCGGGGGGACATCCTCCAGGTCCCTCCCATGTACTCCGCCATCAAGATCAACGGAAAAAAGCTCTATGAGCTGGCCCGGAAGGGAAAAGAGGTGGAGCGTCCCCCCCGCCCGGTAACCATCCACAGCCTGACGGTGGCGGAGCAGGAGGGCCCCCGGGACTTTCTTCTCCGGGTGGGATGTTCCAAGGGGACCTATGTGCGCACCCTGTGCCATGACATTGGACAGGCCCTGGGCTGCGGGGGGTGCATGTCCTCCCTGCGCCGGACCATGGCCGCCGGGTTTTCCCTGTCTGATTCTCTTCCCTTGGAGGCTGTCCTCACCTCCTCTGAGCCCGCCTCCCTGCTGAGTCCCGTGGACACCCTCTTTGCCGGCCGCCCCTCCCTCCTCCTCCGTCCGCAGGAGGAGCGAAAGGTGCGCAACGGCATGACCCTGGTCTGGCCCGACCTACCCGACGGGGAGTACCGGGTGTACGGGAAGAACCGGGAATTTCTGGCTCTCTCCCGGGCCAGGGGCGGAAAGCTGACCACCGTCAAGAGCTTTTTCGAGGTGGGGTAGGGCGCCGGGGGGCTGGATCGGCAGTCTGTCTCACAAGCGGCGAACGATCATCTCCGGGCGGTCTCATGTGGCCGCCCCTGCGGAGCGCCAGGGGACATGCGGGCCGATATTATCCGCCCCTGCGAACGACGCGCCGGGCGGCGCGCTCTGCAGAGCGTTGTTCCCAATCCCTATCTTCATTCTGCATTTTCTCCACTCTCCAAAGGAGGCATCCGAATGTCTGACACACCAAAGCGCGTCATCGCTCTGGGCTTTTTTGACGGGGTCCACAAGGGACACGGCGCCCTGCTCCAGGCCGTCACTGCGGCCGCCGGGCGGCTGGACGCCGTCCCCGCCGCCTTCACCTTTGACCGCCACCCCGATTCGGTCATCACCGGGCAGGCGGTCCCCCTGCTCAGCACGGTGGAGGACCGGATCTGGCTGATGCGGCGGTATTACCACATTCAGGAGGTGGTGGTGGCCTCCTTCTCCGCCATGCAGCGGATGGACTGGCAGGATTTTGTCACCCAGTACCTGGCCAGGGACCTGGGCGCCGTCCATGTGGTGGCCGGCCACGACTTTCACTTCGGCTACATGGGCAAGGGCAACCCCGACCGCCTGCGGGACAAGTGCGCCCAGCTGGGGCTGGGCTGCGATATCATCGGAAAGGTTGTCCAGGACGGCATCACCATCTCCTCCACCTACATTCGCACTCTCATCGCCCAGGGGGAGATTGAGCGGGCCAACCAGTTTTTGGGACACCCCCACACCCTGACCAACCGGGTGGCCCACGGCAAGAAAATCGGCAGCTCTACCCTGGGCTTCCCCACCGTCAACCTGCGGGTGCCCGAGGGAGTTATCGTCCCCGCCCACGGGGTGTACGCCACCCGGGTCTGGTTTGACGGCCAGTGCCGTCCCGCCGTCACCAACGTGGGCATCCGGCCCACAGTGGAGGACAACGACGGCCGGGTGACGGTGGAGGGCTTTATTCTGGACTTTGAGGGCGACCTGTACGGGCACGAGGTGCGCATGGAATTCTGCAAATACCTCCGCCCTGAACAGCGCTTCTCCTCCATGGAGGCCCTGTCCGCCGAGATCCGCCGGAACGCGGAGCAGACCCGGACCTACTTCCGCCAGTTTTCCTGACGGCTCTGCTCCCAAAATCTCCGGGAGCGGCGCCTCAGTATACCGGCATGCAGGAGCTTCCCTTTCCGGCATGCCCGCCGCCCGGGCCGTTCTCTCTTCAAATAAGAGCTGCCTCCCACATCTGTGGGAGGCAGCTGAGACTGTCGAAAAAGTGGCGCGCCACTTTTTCGAGAAGGGCTGCACGAAATTTTTGCCTCGATTTCTTGCGAAATTGTCGGCCAAAATTTCGTGAGA
>CAJFVL010000118.1 GCA_904420465.1 uncultured Clostridium sp. | reverse complement strand
CTCTCACGAAATTTTGGCCGACAATTTCGCAAGAAATCGAGGCAAAAATTTCGTGCAGCCCTTCTCGAAAAAGTGGCGCGCCACTTTTTCGACAGTCTCGGGGCCTCCGGTTAATCCGGAGGCCCCGTTCTGCGTGATATGGGGCTAGTGGAAGCAGCCGCTCAGCACATCTTGGCGCCGGCGGGAATCCTGTCGTCCAGCATTAAGAGATTGAGCCGCTCCTCGCCGTGCTCGGTGTGGACGGCGGAGATGAGCATGCCGTTGGACTCCAGACCCATCATCTTCCGGGGAGGCAGGTTCACAATGGCCATCAGGGTCTTGCCCACCAGCTCCTCCGGCTTATAGTACATGGCGATGCCGGAGAGAATCTGCCGGTCTGTGCCGGTGCCGTCGTCCAGGGTGAACTTCAGCAGCTTGCTGGATTTCTTTACAGGTTCACAGGCCTTTACCTTGACGGCCCGGAAATCGCTCTTGCAGAAGGTGTCAAAGTCCACCTTTTCGGTGAGCTGGGGCTCCAGCTCAACGGGGGGCAGGGCGGCCTTTTTGGCCTCCTCAGCCGCCTGCTCCAGCTCGGAGAGAGCCCTCTCCGCATCCACCCGGGGGAACAGGTTCTCCCCCTTGGTGACGGCGGCGGTATCGCTGAGGGAGCCCCAGGCGGCGGCGCTCTCCCAGGTGCGGCAGCCTTCGCAGGCCCCGATCTGGCGGAAGAGCTTGTCCATACTCTCCGGCATAAAGGGGGTGAGCAGAACGCCGCAGATACGGGTGGCCTCCAGCAGGTTATAGAGGACATGGGCCAGGCGGGCGCCGTTGGCCTCCATATCCTTGGCCAGGGCCCAGGGGGCGTTCTCGTCAATATACTTGTTGGCCCGGTCGATGACCTTGAAAATCTCCTCCAGGGCCTTGTGGGGGGCCAGGGCATCCATCTCTCCCTGGTACTTGTCCCGCAGAGCGGAGGCCATAGCGATAAGCTCGGTGTCAAAGGGCTCGGGGGCGGCCCAGCTCTTGCAGCCTCCAGGCAGCTGACCGCCGAAGTACTTGCCCACCATGGCGGTGGTGCGGGAGAGGAGGTTGCCCAGGTCGTTGGCAAGGTCGGTGTTGATGGTCTGGATCAGCAGCTCGTTGGAGAAGTTGCCGTCGGTGCCGAAGGGGAAGGTACGCATCAGGAAGAAGCGCAGGGCGTCCACCCCGAACTGTTCGGCCAGGATATAGGGGTCCACCACGTTGCCCTTGGACTTGGACATCTTGCCCCCGTCCAGCAGCAGCCAGCCGTGGCCGAACACCTTTTTGGGCAGAGGCATCCCCATGCTCATCAGCATAGCGGGCCAGATGATGGAGTGGAAGCGGACAATCTCCTTGCCCACGATGTGGACGTCGGCGGGCCAGAACTTGTCGTAGTCGTGGTACTGGTCGTTCATAAAGCCCAGGGCGGTGGTGTAGTTGAACAGGGCGTCCACCCAGACGTAGACCACATGGCCCGGGTCAAAGTCCACCGGCACGCCCCAGGTGAAGGAGGTGCGGGAGACGCACAGGTCCTCCAGACCCGGCTTGATGAAGTTGTTCACCATCTCGTTCACCCGGCTGCGGGGCTCCAGGAAGTCGGTGTCCTCCAGCAGGTGCTGGATCTTGTCGGCGTATCTGGACAGGCGGAAGAAGTAGGCCTCCTCCTCCGCGTCCTGGACCTCGCGGCCGCAGTCGGGACACTTGCCGTCCACCAGCTGGCTCTCAGTCCAGAAGGACTCGCAGGGCTTGCAGTACTTGCCCACATACTTGCCCTTGTAGATGTCGCCGTTTTCATACATCTTTTTAAAAATCTTCTGAATGGCGGAGACATGGTAATCGTCCGTGGTGCGGATGAAGCGGTCGTTGGAGACGTTCATCAGCTTCCACAGGTCCTTGACCCCCCGGGGACCCTCCACGATGCGGTCCACAAACTCCTTGGGGGAGACGCCGGCCTCCTTGGCCTTGTCCTCGATCTTCTGGCCGTGCTCGTCGGTGCCGGTGAGGAACATGACCTCCTCGCCGCGCAGCCGGTGATAGCGGGCGATGGCGTCGGTGGCCACGGTGCAGTAGGTGTGGCCGATGTGCAGCTTGTCGCTGGGGTAGTAGATGGGGGTGGTGATATAAAAACGTTTTGATTCAGACATCGTCGGATGGTCTCCTTTCATCTTCATACAGTCGGTCCCACTCGCGCTCCTCCTGTGCCCCGGAGGGCATTCGCTCCGGCCAGGGCGGCCCGAATACATTGCGCAGCAGGGCCTGGGCGTAAGACAGGCAGGAGAGCAGGCAGGCTCCCGTCAGCGCCAGGTGGAAGGGGGCGGGGGCGTCGGCCAGGGAGAGCAGCCCCAGCGTTACGCCCATCAGGGCGAAAAAGGCGGCCCGGCCGGGGTGGGGCCGTCCATGGAAGAACGCGGCGGCATAGTACAGGGCCAGCAGCATGGCGGCCACCGCCGCCAGGGTGAAGCCGTACCGCAGCAGGGCAGGGTCGGTGCCGTGGAGTAGGTGGCTGGCAAAGAGCCACACCAGGGCGGCCATGGGCGGGAACAGGACCATCAGGGAGCAGGAGGGGGGACAGCTGTTCCGGTAACAGGCCCGGCCCGCCATCAGGGTGCCGATTCCGGCGGGGAAGCACAGAAAGGCGCACAGCAGCAGGGCGGCGGGGTAGGTCAGCGGGACGGAGGAGGGGTCCACCCGCCACTGGGACAGCCGGGAGGTTCCCTCCATCAGTGTCAGGGCTCCCGCCCCGAAAAACAGGAAGGCGGAGGCGGCCATTCCGGCCATAAAGGCGGGGCTGGGGCAGCGGAAAGCGGGGAGAAAGTCCCGGGGTCCCTCGCCCTTCTTTCCCCGCACAGACAGCAGAAAGATCAGGGCCAGCAGAATCAGCAGACCTGCCAGAGCGAAGGTGGCGGGGGCGCCGGAGCGGAACAGCTGGGTCTCCTCGTCATAGGCGGAGGCCAGCTGCCAGCGGCGCAGGACAAAGGCGGCCGCCCCGCCGGCCGTGGCCAGGGCGGGCAGCGCAACATGTTTTCCCATGGATCAAAGAACTCCTTATCAGCAGATGGGGCCTAAGCCCCGGCGGGGCCTTGCCCCGCGCGGATCAACCGCGGCGCGGCCGGTCCGGCAGAAGGTATCATATACCCGGCCGGCAAAAAAATCAACAGCGGGCGGGGTATCACCGCAGGCCGGGCCAGTTTCCGCGGCCGTCATTCCGGTTCTTTTTCCCAAACTGGAACCACAGGGCCGCAAGCAGCAGAATAAAGCCCAGAAGAGAGCACAGACCGGAAAGGGTGGCGGAGATCATATTGTTGCTGTACAGCAGGCTCACCGCGGCCAAAAAGACCAGGTTGCCCAGCAGCAGGTTCCGGGCGGTGGGGTTCATCCGCTTGCCGTAGCGCTCCCGGTCGCTGGCCAGCTGCTCCTGCTTCTGCCGGTTCTTGGCATCGTAGACTGCCTGGGAATGGCGCTTCTTTCGCTTTTTCTGACTCATGGTTCCGATTCTCCTTTCCAAATGACAGCCCCGCCCACCACCGTGTCCCCATCATAGAGGACAACCGACTGGCCCGGGGTGACCGCCCGCTGGGGCTGGTCAAAGGTGACGCGCAGGGTGTCGGGGCCGGTCTGCTCCGCGGTGCAGGGCTGCTCCGCCATGCGGTAGCGCACCTTGGCCCGCAGCCGGACCGGCCCGTCCAGCCGGGCGCAGGGGATCAGGTTCAGGCCGCGGGCGGTGAGGGAGCGGGAGAAAAGCCCCTCATTCCCCGACAGCACCACCGCGTTGTCCCGGGAGCGTACCTCCTTGACATAGAGGCGGCCCTGGCTGGAGGATACCCCAAGCCCCCGGCGCTGGCCCACGGTGTAGTTCACAATTCCGCTGTGGGTGCCCAGCACCAGTCCTTCCTCGCTCAGAAACGGACCCGGGAGATAGTCCCGCCCCCGGAAACGGCGGAGGAAGGAGGCGTAGTCCCCGTCCGGGACAAAGCAGATGTCCTGACTGTCCCCCTTTTGGGCGCTGGCCAGGCCGTGGGCGGCGGCCAGAGAGCGGATCTCCTCCTTGGACAGACCGCCCAGGGGAAACAGGCTGTGGGAGAGCTGGTCCTGGGTCAGAGTCCACAGGACATAGCTCTGGTCCTTCTCCGGGTGGACGGCCTTCTTCAAAAGCCAGCGGCCGGAGCCCCCCTCCCGCTCCAGACGGGCATAGTGGCCGGTGGCCAGCCGCTCCGCCCCCAGGTTCCGGGCGGCGGAGAGGAGGGCGCCGAATTTGACCGCCCGGTTGCAGGCCACGCAGGGGTTTGGGGTGCGGCCCGCCTCGTAATCCCCGGCAAAGGGCTCCAGTACCTGGGCAAGGAAGGGGGCGGACAGGTCCAGCGTGCGATGGGGGAAACCCAGCTGGGCGGCCGCGGCCGCGGCGCCGGCCGCCTCTCGGCGGGCGCGGAGGGCGCAGGCAGGGGAGCAGCCGGGAGTCTCTCCGGAGAACAGTACCATGGTCAGTCCGATCAGGTCATGTCCTCCCTGCAGCAGAAGGAGGGCGGCGGTGGAGCTGTCCACCCCGCCGCTCATTGCCACCGCCGTCCGCACACCCATGGGCCGCCTCCTCAGAAAATTGAAATTCAACTCACAGTATACCACAATTTGGGGCCGGGGGCAACCAAATCCACGGAAAAGCGGGCCAAACGGGGGGATTTCTCTGTAAAACACAACTGAAGTTATACATCTTGTACTTTTTTCTGCAAATACTAAAAAAGAGCACAAGATATGGTGGACAAACAGAAAGAGCTGTGCTATAATTTCCCCCTGGACACAGTCCGGCGCCTGGGTGCCGGTGATTTTTTGATTTCGATTGACAAAGGAGAGAGCGGCCCATGAAAGTGGTCAAGCGCGATGGGACCATCGTGGATTATGATAGAAGCAAAATTGTCACTGCCATCCAAAAGGCAAACGCCGAGGTGCCCGAGGAGGAGCGGCTGGGCATGGACCGGATCGACGCCATTGTGGACCACATCGAGTCCCTGAAGCGCCCCCGCATGCTGGTGGAGGACATTCAGGATCTGGTGGAGCAGGGGCTGGTGGCGGAAAACAAGTTCCACCTGGCCAAGACCTATATCATCTACCGCTATAACCGGGCCCTGGTGCGCAAGGCCAACACCACCGACGAATCCATCCTCTCTCTCCTGCGCAACGAAAACAAGGAGCTGGCCGAGGAGAACTCCAACAAGAACACCATGATCGCCGCCACCCAGCGGGACTACATCGCCGGCGAGGTGAGCCGGGACCTGACCCGC
>CAJFVL010000117.1 GCA_904420465.1 uncultured Clostridium sp. | reverse complement strand
TCCCTGGGCTACCAGTCCCTGGACGGCCTGCTGGAGGCCATCGGCCTGGACCGGGACAAGGTGTGCACCTACTGCTGGAACGGCAAGGAATAAACGCGAAGCGCTTATTCCAGATAGGAATTAGGAGATATGAGATAGGAGATATTTCTTCTATCTGCCACAACTTCTATCTCCTATCTCCAATCTCATTCTGGAGGGTTTTAAATATGAAAAATTCTCACTCGGAGTCCTACGCCGCCGCCGGAGTAGACGTCACCGCCGGCTATGAGGCGGTGGAGCGCATCAAGCCTATGGTGGAGTCCACCTACATCCCCGGGGTAATGGGCACCCTGGGGGGCTTCGGCGGCATGTTCGCCCCCGACCTGTCGGGCATGAAGAAGCCGGTGCTGGTATCCGGCACCGACGGGGTGGGCACCAAGCTGAAGCTGGCCTTTTTGATGGACAAGCACGACACCGTGGGCATTGACTGTGTGGCCATGTGCGTCAACGATATCATCTGCGGGGGCGCCTCTCCCCTGTTCTTCCTGGACTACATCGCCTGCGGCAAGAACCACCCCGCCCGCATCGCGGACATCGTCTCCGGCATCACCGAGGGCTGCCGTCAGGCCGAGTGCGCCCTGGTGGGCGGCGAGACCGCCGAGATGCCCGGCTTCTACCCCGAGGAGGAGTACGACCTGGCCGGCTTCTCAGTGGGGATTGTGGACGAGGAAAAGATCATTGACGGGAAAAGGCTGGCGGAAGGGGACGCCCTCATCGGGCTGGCCTCCTCCGGGGTCCACTCCAACGGCTTCTCCCTGGTGCGGAAGATCTTCGACGTGGAGCACGCAGACCTGAAGTCCCCACGGGATGACCTGGGCGGCAGAAGCCTGGGGGATTCCCTGCTGGCCCCCACCCGCATCTATGTGAAGGCGGTGAAGGCCCTGCTGAAGGGGGGCGTGGAGGTCCACGCCATCAGCCACATCACCGGCGGCGGCTTCTATGAGAACGTGCCCCGGATGATGACCCCGGGTCTCACCGCCCAGATCCGCCTGGACTCCTTCCCCCGCCTGCCCATCTTCGACCTGATTCAAAAGACCGGGAGCATCCCGGAGCGGGACATGTACAACACCTTCAACATGGGCATCGGCATGGTGCTGGCCCTGCCCGCCGCCCAGGCTCAGCAGGCCCTGGAGATCCTGTCCGCCAACCGCGAGACCGCCTATCAGATCGGCGAGGTGATCTCCGGCGAGGACGGCGTCGTCCTGGTGTGATCTTTGGTAGGGGCGGATACTATCCGCCCGCTTTCCCGCGGCTGTCCTTTTCCGCGGGCGGCTGATAGCCGCCCCTACATCCGAGGAGGTTTTCTTCATGCCCAAACGCATTGCCGTGCTGGTCTCCGGCGGAGGGACCAATCTGCAGGCCCTCATGGACGCCCAGGGGCGGGGGGAGATTATAAACGGTGAGATCGTCCTGGTGATCTCCTCCAACTCCAACGCCTATGCCCTGGAGCGGGCGGCCAAAGCCGGCATCCCCGGCTGCGTTCTCCCCCGGGGGGACGCCCGGACGGTCACCGCCGCCCTGGTGGAGCAGCTGAAGGAGACCCGCATTGACCTGGTGGTCATGGCCGGCTTTATGACCATCGTCACCGGGGAGCTGTTCCGGGCCTATCCCGACGCGGTGATCAACGTCCACCCCTCCCTCATCCCCGCCTTCTGCGGGAAAGGATGCTACGGCCTCCATGTCCATGAGAAGGCTTTGGAGTACGGGGTGAAGGTGTCGGGGGCCACCGTCCACTTCGTCAATGAGGAGTGTGACGCCGGCCCGGTCATCCTCCAAAAGGCGGTGGAGGTGCTGCCCGACGACACCCCGGAGGTCTTGCAGCGCCGCATTATGGAGCAGTGCGAGTGGCAGCTGCTGCCCCGGGCCGTCTCCCTGTTCTGCCAGGACCGTCTGAAGGTGGAGGGACGGACTGTTCGGATTTTGAATGTATAATGCGGAATGATTCCGCGTTCTGCGGGAGCTTTTTTACAACGAAACAAGCGGTGTAACTGACGGAAGTGGAAGGGACCACAGGGAGCATCGCCTCTGGACCTGCCGACCGTCTGGGCGCACCTGTTTGGACAAACAAGGTGCGCCCTTTTTGCACTTTAAAAGGAGGAATTTTATGGAAAAACTGGATCTGATGGAGTATCTGCGCCAGCGGCCCTACCCCGGCCGGGGCATTTTGATCGGACAGGCCCACAACGGTACCTGGGCCCAGTCTGTCATCGCCTATTTCATCATGGGCCGCAGTGAGAACAGCCGCAACCGGGTCTTTGAGCCCACCGAGGACGGCATCCGCACCCGTGCCTTTGACGAGAGCAGGATGACCGACCCCTCCCTCATCATTTACCATCCGGTGCGCATGGTGGGCACCACCACCATCGTCACCAACGGGGACCAGACCGACACCATCCGGGACGCCCTCGTGGAGGGCCGCAGCTACATCGACGCCCTCCGCACCCGCACCTATGAGCCGGACGCGCCCAACTATACCCCCCGTATCTCCGGCGTGGTGAGCCGGGACGGCAGCTACTGCCTGTCCATCCTCAAGTCCATGGACGGCGACCCCGGCGTGTGCCAGCGCCACTTCTATGAGTACAGTTCCCTGAGCTATCAGACGGGCCACTTCATCAGCACCTACCAGGGCTTCGGAGGCCCCATCCCCTCCTTCTCCGGGGAGCCGGTGCGGGTGGACATCACCGCCCCCACCGCAAGGGATCTGGCCGGCCAGCTCTGGGACAGTCTGAACGGGGACAACAAGGTATCCCTGTATGTACGCTATGTGGACCTGCGCAACGGGTTTGCCGAGACGGTCATCCGCAACAAGCTGGGGGAGGACTTCTACAGCGCCCCCAAGGTTCCCGTCTGGCGGCCGGATTAAGGAGGCGCGGCATGCCTGCTCTTACCGACTCCATCGCTGCCTTCCAGCGGGAGCGCGCCCGCGCCCCCATCCAGCCCCCCACCCTGTGCACTCCGGAGACCTTTCCCCTGCTGCTGGCGGGGGTGCCCGCTCTGCGGAAGGTCCCCGGTCTGGCCACCCCGGAGGAGGCGGGAGAGGCCTACTTTCTCACAGTCCCCTACTGCCTCTCCCAGGAAAACCAGCAAAAGACCCGGGACCACCTGAGACAGGTGTACGGCATCACAGATCGGGACAGCATGATTACATTTTGTAAAGAACAGATCTGGGTACACCCCCAGTATTTGGATTTCGAGTCCTTCTGGGAAGGGCGGCCCACCTTCTCCCTGGAGGAGCTGAACCCCGGGGCCCGGGACTTCTTCCGGCGGCTGTCCCAGTTCGCCCGACCATTCCAGCCCTTTGTGGGCCGCCGGGGCTTTCTGGCCTGGGACATCAGCGAGACCCTGGGCCACCTGCGGCTGCTGTGCGCCTGCGAGCTCATCAGCCGGGAGGAGTACCGGGACCTCTCCCAGCACTGGGTGGAGCAGGCCGCCGCCTTCCACAGCTGGGAGGAGTACGCCCTGGGACTGGTGTGCGGGGCGGCCTTCTGGGCCTACCGCATGGGAGGAGACCACGGGCTTCAGGACGCCCAAGACTATCTGTCCCTGAACCTGCGGCTGGTGAACCAGCTGCTGGACAGCCCGGCTGCCTGGGCGGGGCGGATGTGGTACCGCGTCCCCCAGAGCAAGCCCTTCCAGCTGTCCCCGCCCGAGCTGCGGGAACTGCTCCGGAACTGGGAGGGGCCGGAGGACTGTCTGGCCACCGACCACATCACCGTCCTGGGGAAGAAAGTGGGCTACTGCTACCGGGAGAAACCGGACCAGGACTACCCGGACAGCGGCTGGCGGTTCTTCTCCGGGGAGGAGGATGACGAATATCTTTGTGACCCGGGCCACGTCGGGGTCTACACCCTGAACACAATTTGCAACTACGACCCGGACATTCTCCCCCTCCTCACCGCCCCCTTCGGCACCGCCTACGCCCGGGGGGAGGACGGGAAGTTCCACGCCGAGCCCTTGGAGGCACCGGAGCCTTGATCCTGTAGGGGCGGCTATCAGCCGCCCGCACCCCGTTTTCGTTCATACACCACGGGCGGATAATATCCGCCCCTACACATGTTCCGCCACAATCTCTGATATAGAAAGGATGACCCGCATGACCGAATTGGAGCTGAAATACGGCTGCAACCCCAACCAAAAGCCCGCCCGCATCTTCATGGCGGAGGGAGAGCTGCCTCTGAAAGTGTTGAACGGCCGCCCGGGGTACATCAACTTCATGGACGCGCTGAATTCCTGGCAGCTGGTGAAGGCGCTGAAGCAGGCCACCGGCCTGCCCGCCGCCGCCTCCTTCAAGCACGTCTCCCCCGCCGGGGCCGCTCTGGGCCTGCCCCTGTCCGATGTGGAGCGGCAGATCTACTTCGCCCCTGAGGGGGAGCTCTCCCCCATCGCCTGCGCCTACATCCGGGCCCGGGGGGCCGACCGGCTGTGCTCCTTCGGGGACTGGGCCGCCCTCAGCGATGTGTGCGACGGGGACACCGCCCGCTTTCTGGCCCTGGAGGTGTCCGACGGCGTCATCGCCCCCGGCTACACCGACGAGGCCCTGGAGATTTTAAAAACCAAGCGCAGGGGCGGCTACAACGTGGTGGAGATGGACCCCAATTACGAGCCCGCTCCCACCGAGCGCCGGACCATCTACGGCATCACCTTTGAGCAGGGCTACAACAATCTGGAGATTAACGAGGAATTATTGCAGAACATTGTCACCCAAAATAAGGACCTGCCCCAGCAGGCCAGGCACGACATGCTCCTGTCCCTCATTACCCTGAAGTACACCCAGTCCAACTCCGTGTGCTATGTGAAAAACGGTATGACCATCGGCGTAGGCGCCGGCCAGCAGAGCCGCATCCACTGCACCCGTCTGGCCGGGGACAAGGCGGACATCTGGTGGCTGCGCCAGCATCCGAAGGTCTTAGGGCTGCAGTTCGTGGACAACATCCGCCGCCCCGACCGGGACAACGCCATTGACCTGTACATCTCCGACGCGTACGAGGACGTGCTGGCGGAGGGCGTGTGGCAGAACACCTTCCAGATGAAGCCCGAGGTGCTCACCGCCGAGGAGAAGGCCGCCTGGATCGCCCAGATGTCCGGGGTCACCGTTGGCTCCGACGCCTTCTTCCCCTTCGGGGACAATGTGGAGCGGGCCGGGAGGTCCGGTGTGCAGTACATCGTCCAGCCCGGCGGCTCCATCCGGGACCAGCAGGTCATCGACACCGCCAATAAGTACGACATGGTGATGGCGTTTACCGGGATTCGGCTGTTCCATCATTAAACAAACACAACAGGCAGGCCGTTTTCTGTCTGTAGGGGCCGATGTCCTCATCGGCCCGCGGGCGGGTGAGGACAC
>CAJFVL010000116.1 GCA_904420465.1 uncultured Clostridium sp. | reverse complement strand
GATTCGAACCTGCGGCATCCTGCTCCCAAAGCAGGCGCGCTACCAACTGCGCTACACCCGGATATTAAGTTGTGGGGTGGCCTGGGCGTATTCTCCCAACCAAGCGCGCTACCAACTGCGCTACACCTCGAAAAAGCTGGCGCCGGGCCAGCCTATTCACTATACCATGGGGGCGGGCCCCTGTCAAGAGTGGAACACCGGGGCCGCCTCTTTGGCGGCCCCGGCGGGGGTTAAAACGCGATCTTCTCCTGCAGGTAGGCCTCCAGGGCGCTGATGGCAATCCGCTCCTGGGCCATGGAGTCCCGGTCGCGGACGGTGACGCAGCCGTCCTCGGCGCTCTCAAAGTCATAGGTGATGCACACGGGGGTGCCGATCTCATCCTGGCGGCGGTACCGCTTGCCGATGGAACCGGCGTCGTCATAGTCCACCATGAAGTTCTTGGAGAGATCCCCATGGATCTTCAGCGCCTGCTCGCTGAGCTTTTTGGAGAGGGGCAGCACACAGGCCTTGAAGGGGGCCAGGGCGGGATGCAGGTGCATGACCACCCGCACATCCTCCTTGCCCTTGCTGTCGGTGCCCACCACCTCCTCGTCGTAGGCGTCGCACAGGAAGGCCAGGGCCACCCGGTCGGCGCCCAGGGAGGGCTCCACCACATAGGGGACATACCGCTCGTTGGTCTCCGGGTCGAAGTAGTCCAGCGTCTTGCCGGAGACCTCGCTGTGGCGGCCCAGGTCGTAGTTGGTGCGGTCGGCAATCCCCCACAGCTCCCCCCAGCCGAAGGGGAACAGGTATTCGATATCGGTGGTGGCTTTGGAGTAGAAGGAGAGCTCCTCGGGGGAGTGATCCCGCAGGCGCATATTCTCCTTGTGCATCCCCAGGTTCAGCAGCCAGTTTTCGCAGTAGCTGCGCCAATACTGGAACCACTCCAGATCGGTGTCCGGCTTGCAGAAGAACTCCAGCTCCATCTGCTCAAACTCCCGGATACGGAAGATGAAGTTGCCGGGGGTGATCTCGTTGCGGAAGCTCTTGCCCACCTGGGCCACCCCGAAGGGGATCTTCCGGCGGGTGGTGCGCTGGATGTTCATAAAGTTCACAAAGATGCCCTGGGCGGTCTCGGGGCGCAGGTAGATCTCGCTCTTGGCGTCCTCGGTGACCCCCTGGAAGGTTTTGAACATCAGGTTGAACTTGCGGATATCGGTGAAATTCTCGCTGCCGCAGTTGGGGCATTTGATATGGTGCTCCCGGATATAGTCCAGCATCTGCTGGTCGCTCCAGCCGTCGGCCACTTCGCCGGTGGCGTCCTCGATCAGCTTATCCGCCCGGTGGCGGGTCTTGCAGTCCTTACAGTCCATCAGCGGGTCGGAAAAGCCCCCCACATGGCCGGAGGCCACCCACACCTGGGGATTCATCAGGATGGCCGCATCCAGACCCACGTTATAGGGGTTCTCCTGGACGAATTTCTTCCACCAGGCCTTTTTCACATTGTTCTTCAGCTCCACGCCCAGGGGGCCGTAGTCCCAGGTGTTGGCCAGTCCGCCGTAGATCTCAGATCCGGCGAAAATGAAGCCCCGGCCCTTGCACAGGTTGACGATTTTTTCCATGGTCTTTTCCGTGTTTTTCATGATTGAGACTCCTTTTCTGTGAAAATGTTTGGGCTCGGGACAAAAAACGCCCTGAACCCGTTGGGTTCAGGGCGAATCAAAAATCCGCGGTTCCACCTGAATTCGCGCCTGGCTGGCGCGCACTCTGACCCGGTAACGGCGGGGGCCGGCGGGCGATTTCCCACCCGCAGCTCCGGGGCGCCCTTCCCCACGCCCTCGGAGGACTTGCACCGGCCGTCCCCTCTCTGCTGTCCAGGCTTATGGGTACTCTCTCCCCGTCATCGCTGTATGGGGGCATTTTATTACAGAATGTTCTCCCTGTCAAGGGGAAATCCCCCGGACCCCGGGTAAAAAAGTTCAGTATCCGGAATAGCCAACGGGCGTGCCGCCCATACTACCCGTGAAAACGCACAAGGGAGGAATTTCCATGCCTGATAAAACCGACGCCTTTCTCCACAGCAAGACCAAGGAGAACCTGATGCGGGCCTTTGCCGGCGAAAGCCAGGCCCGGAACCGCTACACCATCGCCGCCGGCATCGCCCACAAGTCCGGTCTGGCTGTGGTGGAGGGGGTGTTCCTGTTCACCGCCGACCAGGAGAAGTCCCACGCCAAGCAGTTCTACCGCCAGCTCCACGACCTGGGGGGCCAGACCATCCGGGTGGACGGCACCTATCCGGTGGACCTCTACGCCGACCTGCTCTCCTACCTGCGGGCCGCCCAGCACAACGAGTATGAGGAGTGGAAAAACGACTACGCCGCCTTTGCCCGCACCGCCATGGAGGAGGGCTTCCCCCTGGTGAGCAAGCTATTTGAAAACATCGCCCAGGTGGAGCAGACCCATGGGGACCGCTTCGGCCGGTTCGCCGACCTGCTGGAGAAGGAGCAGCTGTTCTGCTCCGAGGCGGAGGTCCAGTGGACCTGCCTGAACTGCGGCTTTGTGGTCACCTCCACCGCCGCCCCTGCCAGCTGTCCGGTGTGCCGCCACCCCCAGGGCTATTTTGTCCGGGTGGAGCTGGCCCCCTGGGCCTGATATCCCCGCCTTTGAAGAGAAAGACGCCGTCCGGAGCAGACAGCTCCGGGCGGCGTGTTGTTTTCCCGGTTCACCGGGCCAGCAGCTTTTTCATGCCCTCCTCCAGCCCCTCCACCGTCAGGGGGAACATGGGGAACACCTTTGCAATGGTGTCGTAGGTCTGGGACCAGTACTCCCCCCACTGGGGCCGGGGGCTGGGATTAAGCCAGATGGAACTGCGGTAGCGCTCCCGCAGCAGCTTGAGCCAGTCCAGCCCGCACTGGGGGCCGCTGCCGTCCTCCCGGCGGCCGTACCAGCCGCCCATCAGCTCGTATGGGGCCATCTGGGCATCCCCCACAAAGATGACCTTCCAGTCTCCCGGCAGGTTGGAGAGCACCCAGTCGGTCTGCACCGCGTCCCGGCCCATAAGCATGGGGGTGTTGTACAGCCGGGAGTAGACGCAGTTGTGGAAGTAGAACACCTTCAGATCCTTGAAGTGGCCTGACTTGCTCACCGCCTGGAACAGGGCGGAGCACAGCTGGGCGTAGTAGTCCATGGAGCCGCCGGAGTCCATCAGGAGGAGCACCTTGACCGTGTTCTCCCGGGGGCGCTTGTAGCGCACCTTCAGCATGCCGCCGCTCTCGGCAGTGTCCTGGATGGTGTTGTCCACGTCGAACTCGGTGGGGGGCAGATCCACCAGGCCGGAGAACTGCCGCAGCTTCCGCAGGGCCACCTGGAACTGGCGGGTGTCCAGGGTGTTGTCCCGGCGGAAGTCCCGAAACTTCCGCTCTCCCGCCACCCGGAAGGCCCGGCGGTACATGGACTGCCCGCCCACCCGGATGCCCTTGGGGGACAGTCCGGCGTTGCCGAAGGTGGACATGCCGTGGGTGCCCACCCAGTAATTGCCGCCGTTGTGCTCCTCGGTCTGCTCCTGCATCCGCTCCTTCAGCATCCGCTCGATCTCTTCTTCCGACAGGCCCATATTTTTCAGCGCCTGCTCCTCGTCCCAGTTGGCGTAGTCGTTGAGAACGTCGGGGCGGTTGAGCCAGTCCATCAGCTCCTGGGAGACCTCCTGCTGGAAGGGCACGTCCTTGAAATACTCCAGAAAACAGCGGTCAAAGCGGTCGAAGTCGGCCTCGCTCTTCACCAAGAGGCTGCGGCACAGGTAATAAAAGCCGGTGAAGCTGGCGTGGTGCAGGTTCTTCTCCAGACCCTCCATCAGGGCCATCCACTCGGTGAGGGAGACCTTTAGGCCATTTTTCCGCAGCAGGTAGAGAAAATCCTCAAACATGGCCTCACCGCCAGCTGCGCCGCAGGGCGTCCATATCTTCGTTCTTCTTCAGCAGAACCCCCAGATAGGGGACCTCCTTCACCACCCGCCTGGGGTCCACGCCCCCGTGGACCAGAGCCTGAATCCAGTCGATGATCTCGCTGGTGGAGGGCTTCTTCTTGATCTGGGGCAGCTGGCGAATCTTGTAGAAGGCCTCCAGCACCTGGGTGAGCAGCCGCTCGTCCAGGTCGGGGAAGTGGACCCGGACAATCTCCCCCATCAGCTCCTTGTCGGGGAAGGCGATGTAGTGGAACACACACCGGCGCAGGAAGGCGTCGGGCAGCTCCTTCTCCGCGTTGGAGGTGATGATGACCACCGGGCGGTGCTTGGCGGTGATGGTCTCCCCGGTCTCGGGGATGTGGAACTCCATCCGGTCCAGCTCCCACAGCAGGTCGTTGGGGAACTCCAGGTCAGCCTTGTCGATCTCGTCGATGAGCAAAATCACCTGCTCGTCGGCGGTGAAGGCCTCGCCCAGCTTGCCCAGCTTGACATACTTGGCGATGTTGTCCACGCCCTCGCCGCCGAACTGGCTGTCGTACAGCCGCTGCACCACGTCGTAGACGTACAGGCCGTCCTGGGCCTTGGTGGTGGACTTGATGTTCCAGATAATCAGCTTTTTGTTCAGCGCCTGGGAGATGGCCTCGGCCAGCATGGTCTTTCCGGTGCCCGGCTCCCCCTTGATGAGCAGGGGCTTCTGGAGCACCATGGCGATATTGACCGCCTGGAGCAGCTCCGGGTTGGCCACATAGTTCTGACTTCCTTTGAATTCGTTCATTGCAGTATCCTTCCCGCCGTATTCGGCTTTTCCAATCAACAGGAAGAATTTTATAGCGTTTTCCCCGGAAATGCAACCCTTTCCCGGGGATTTTCTTTTTTCCGCGCTGTTTCCACGGTTTCCCCGGGACGGCGCTCCGTCCCTTTCGCGGACCTCCATTTGACTTTTCCGCCGATCTGTTGTACCCTTGGAGAGAAGCAATTCCTTCCTGGCTGCCCGGTCCGGAAGGCGGAAACAGGGGAGGAGAAGGCGCGGCATGAAAACAGTGACCATCTACACCGACGGGGCCTGCTCCGGGAACCCCGGTCCCGGGGGCTGGGGCGCCATTTTGATGTACGGCCCCCACAGAAAGGAGCTCTCCGGAGGCGAGGCGCGCACCACCAACAACCGGATGGAGCTCACCGGAGCGATCACCGCCCTGGAGGCACTGAAGGAGCCCTGCACGGTGGACCTGTACTCCGATTCCAAATACGTCATCGACGGACTGGAGAAGGGGTGGGCCAGGGGCTGGCGGGCCAGGGGCTGGATCAAGTCGGACAAGAAGCCCGCCCTCAACCCCGACCTGTGGGGGCGGCTGCTGGACCTGTGCGATTACCACACGGTCCGCCTCCACTGGGTCAAAGGCCATGCGGAGAACCCTTACAACAACCGCTGTGACGAATTGGCGGTGGCGGAGAGCCAAAAGTATAAATAAAAAATGCCGTTACTTTTGCACCGCAGCGCGGTGCAAAAGTCCCCGCTGCGCGGGCCGCACACGCCTTGCTGTGCAAGGCTTTGCGGGGCATTCGATCCCAT
>CAJFVL010000115.1 GCA_904420465.1 uncultured Clostridium sp. | reverse complement strand
AGCAGGCGTGTCCCTGCGCTTGCTGTGGCCCAGGTGGATTTTCACACCCTCCATGCGCTGCCGGTGGCGCTCATCCTGCCAGAGCATACCGGGGAAATCCCGGATCAGAGGTTCCAGGCGGGCCATCAGGCGCTTATCGTGGGGAAACATCTGCCGGACCACCTCTGCATATAAAAATTTATTCTATTCTCTCAATACTTTATTGCTATTGTTGCTGTATATGATACAATAACTACTCTTCAATTCAAATGCTATTTTATTATTAAAGGCTGCTATTTGGTAAAACCGACGGAGTTTGGACCGTCACTACTTATCTTGAAAAGGGACCGGACAACTCCCCCCTTGACAAATGAAACAGGATGGGCTAAAATAACCCTAAATTGAAATGCGATGACGGGAATAAAGACAGGGTTCCTCCCCTTCAGAGAGCCGGCGGCTGGTGTGAGCCGGCGCGGTCCCCCTGTGTATGACTGGTCCCCGAGCAGCCTGCCCGAAGATCTGAAGTAGGACAGGACGTGTGGCCCCGTTACCGGCCGCGGCCTTGTTGGAGGCTTTGAGGGCTGTCCGGGTAACCGGCGGCCGAACCAGGGTGGTACCGCGTTGTGAACATTCAACGCCCCTGACTTGAAAAAGTCGGGGGCGCTTTTTTATCCCCCGAACAGTCTTAAGGAGGAAACCTGCATGAAACCCGGATACAAAAAGTACATTCCTTTCCAGCCCCAGCCCATCGAAAACCGCACCTGGCCCGACAAGGTCATCACCAAGGCGCCTGTATGGTGCTCGGTGGACCTGCGGGACGGCAACCAGGCCCTGGTGGACCCCATGAACCTGCAGGAGAAGCTGGAGTATTTCCACACCCTGGTGGACATCGGCGTCAAGGAAATCGAGATCGGCTTCCCCTCCGCCAGCGAGACGGAGTATGAAATCTGCCGGGAGCTCATTGAGGGGGGGCACATCCCCGACGATGTGACCATCCAGGTGCTGGTCCAGGCCCGGGAGCACCTGATCAAAAAGACCTTTGAAGCCATCCGAGGGGCCAAGAACGTCATTCTCCACTTCTACAACTCCACCTCCACCCTCCAGCGGAAGGTGGTGTTCCACATGGACTGCGGCGGCATCACCAAGATCGCCACCGACGCCGCCGACCTCATCTATGAGATGTCCCAGCCCCTGATCCAGGAGGGAATGAACCTGCGCTTTGAGTACTCCCCCGAGTCCTTCATGGGCACCGAGATGGACTACGCCGTGGAGATCTGCCAGGCGGTGCTGGAGCACCTCCACGCCACCCCGGAGAAGAAGGTCATCCTCAACCTGCCCACCACCGTGGAAAACTGCATGCCCAACCAGTTTGCCGACATGCTGGAGTACTTCATCCGCAAGCTGCCCTCCCGGGAGAGCGCCATCATCTCCCTCCACCCCCATAACGACCGGGGCACCGGCGTGGCCACCACCGAGATGGGCCTGCTGGCCGGGGCCGAGCGGGTGGAGGCCACTCTGTTCGGCAACGGGGAGCGCACCGGCAACGTGGACATGATTACCCTGGCTCTGAACATGTGGACCCAGGGGGTGGACCCGGAGCTGGACTTCTCCAACATCAACAAGATCAAGGAGATGTACGAGCGCACCACCAAGATGCCGGTGGGCGACCGGCAGCCCTACGCGGGCAAGCTGGTGTTCACCGCCTTCTCCGGCAGCCACCAGGACGCCATCAACAAGGGCACCCAGTATATGAAGGAGTCCCAATCCGAGTACTGGGAGATCCCCTATCTGCCCATTGACCCCGCCGACGTGGGCCGGGAGTACGAGCCCATCATCCGCATCAATTCCCAGTCGGGCAAGGGGGGCGCCGCCTATATCATGGAGCACGACTTCGGCTACGACCTGCCCAAGGCCATGCACCCCGAGTTCGGCGCCATCGTCCAGAAGGAGACCGACCGCGTGGGCAAGGAGATCTCCCCGGAGCGGATTCTGGAGCTGTTCCAGCAGGAGTATATCGAGGCCAAGGAGCCTTACAAGCTGCTGAAGCACGCCTTTGAGGAGACCATTGACCGCGAGGGCCACTCCCATGTTGCCTTCAAGGGCACCCTCCAGCACACCGACACCATCTTCGACGTGGCCGGCGAGGGCAACGGTCCCATCGACGCCTTCTTCAACGCCATCAAGGACGAAAAGATGTCCCACTTCACCTTCCTGGACTACAAGTCCCACGCCATCACCAACGGCTCCGATTCCCAGGGCGTGGCCTATATTCTCCTCCAGGACCAGCGGGACGGCAGAAAATACTGGGGGGTGGGCCTGTCCCACAACATCAACCTGGCCCCCCTCCGCGCCATCCTGTCCGCCATCAACCGCTCCAAGCGGAAATAATACAGCATGCCAAAAGGCCCCGCTGCCGGCCTTCTCCGGCCTGCTCTGGATTGACAACGACTTTCTCTCCGACGAACAGATTCCCTTTGACTTTGACGCCTTTGCCGTTATCGACCGCGGGACCCCCTATTTAAATCCAAAACATTTCTCCCTGCAGAGCCTGGTCCGGCAGATGAGGGCCACAGAGGGCAGGCTCTGAAGAAGAGGGTATCTTCAGAACGAGCTTCTCCCCGCCAGGTCAGGACCTCCGTTCCCCACAAAGGAGGCGTCCGCGCCTGCCGGCGGTCAGATCACCCTGGGCCGGAGTCTTAAGACTCCGGCCCAGGGCCTGCTTTTCATCTTCATCACACTAACGAACCGCTGTGCTGTCAGAAGAAACTGCTTCCCCTCCAGGGATTGCAGCGTGTGCCGCCGCCATGTAAACTGAGAAAAAGCAGTTCTTACACACTGCAGCAAGGGGGCGTGTGTTCATGAAGCATCCCAACACAATCCGGACCGTCGTTCTGGACGGACACAGCCTGACCCTGGAGGCCCTGGTGGCCGCAGCCCGGTTCGGCGCCCGGGTGGAGCTCTCCGACCAGGCCAGGACGGCCATGGCCCGCTCCCGGGCCCTGGCGGAAAAAATTCTGGGAGAGAAGCGGGCCGCCTACGGCATTACCACCGGCTTTGGAGACTTCGCCACGGTGGCCGTCTCAGAGGAGCTGAGCAGCCGGCTGTCCACCAACCTGATTCTCAGCCACTGCACCGGCACCGGAGACCCATACAGCACGGAGCAGGTACGGGGCATGATGCTCCTGCGGGCCAACGCGCTTTGCGCGGGGGTCAGCGGAGTGCGGCCCGTTCTGGTAGAAATGCTGGTGGAGATGCTGAACCGCGGGGTGACCCCTGTGGTCCCCCAGAAGGGCTCCCTCGGCGCGTCAGGCGACCTGGCTCCTCTCTCCCACATGTCGCTGGTTCTGCTGGGACGGGGGGAGGCCTTCTGCCAGGGCCGGCGTCTCAGCGGAGCTGAGGCCATGAAAAAAAGCGGCATCCAGCCGCTGGAAGCCCTGCTGAACAAGGAAGGCCTCGGTCTGACCAACGGCACCTGCGCCATGACCAGTGTGGGGGCCCTCCACCTCTATGACGCAATGGAGGCGGCACAGCTAGCCGACCTGATCAGCTCGCTGACCCTCACAGCCCTTACCGGACAGCTGGACGCCTTCCAAGAGCGGATGCACACCGTCCGGGGACATACCGGACAGATTCAGGTGGCAAAAAACCTCCGGCTGCTCACCCAGGGCTCTGAAATCCTGGAGCTCTGCCAGGGCGCCCGGGTACAGGACGCCTACTCTCTGCGGTGCATCCCCCAGGTCCATGGAGCGGTACGGGACGCCCTGGAATTCATCAAAAGTAAGGTGGATATCGAACTCAACGCCGTCACCGACAATCCTCTGCTGTTCTGCGAGGACGAGGCGGTGATCTCCGGCGGCAATTTCCACGGCGAGCCTCTGGCTCTGCCCTTCGACTTCTTGGGGATCGCCTGCTCTGAGCTGGCCAGCATCTCCGAGCGGCGCATCGAGCGCATGGTCAACGCCGCCCTCTCCAATGGCCTGACCCGGTTCCTGACCACGGACGGAGGCGTCAACAGCGGCTTCATGATCGTACAATATGCCGCCGCCTCCATGGCCTCGGAGAACAAGGTGCTGGCTCATCCCGCCTGTGTGGACTCCATCCCCTCCTCCGCCAACCAGGAGGACTTTGTCTCCATGGGCACCACGTCGGCCCGGAAAGCCGGGGCCATCCTGGAAAATACCCGGTCTGTTCTGGCCTACGAGCTGCTCACCGCCTGCCAGGCTGTGGACATCCGCCGGCGGACCGGCCGCTGCGGCGCCGGTCTGTCCCCCGTGGACGAGGCGGTCCACCGCCATGTGCGGGAGAAGGTCGCCTTTTACGAGACAGACCGGGAGATCTGGCCGGACATCCGGGCCGTGGAGGCCATGGTCCGCAGCGGCGAGCTGCTGGAGCTGGCCCGCAGACTGGTTCCGGAATTCTGTTGAGGGCGGCCTGCTCAGCCCTCCCCTCCCATTCGATTCAGGACAGACCGGTATCCGCCCGGTCCAAACTGCAGCGCGGTATTGACGCGGGTAATGGTGGAGCTGCTCACCGGCAGGCTTTGGCGGATGGCGTCATAGGTCTCCCCTTTCAAAAGGAGCTTGGCCACCTGCAGCCGCTGTGACATGCCAATCAGCTCCTGTATGGTGCACAGATCCATCAGAAAGGCCCGGCACTCCTCCTTATCCCGCAGGGACAGGATGGCCTCCAGCAGCCCGTTCAAGCTCTCCCCCTGTTTTTCATCCAGCCTGTGCTTCATACCATATCCCTCCCGGCGGAATGCTGTCAGCATCGGAGGCAGGTATTTGCGGTGCAAATACCTGCCTCTGACATTGTATCATTCCAGTTCTCCTCCGTCAACCGAAGCGGCTTCTCATATCCAGTCCATCTGCTTCAAAAAGAAAATCCACAGAAACAGCGTCAGGCAGGAGAACAGCGAGGTAAACACGATCAATTCCGCGGCCAGGTCCTTATCCGCTCCGGCCTGCTCCGCCATGGTATAGGACATGGCGGCCACAGGGCAGCCCGAAATTGAGAGGGCACAGGCCATTTCCACTCCGCGGAACCCCAGAGCCGCGGCAATCGAAATGAAAACGGCCGGCATCAGCACCAGGCGCCCTGTCACACAGATCAAAATGCTGCGCAGATCGTGCCGCACCGTATTAAGCTGAAAGGAGGCCCCCAGCATCAGCAGAATCACCGGGCTGGCCGCCCCCGACATCTGCTCACAGGCCCGCTCCACCACATAGGGCAGCGGGATGCGGAAAAAGTAGAACACGGTTCCGGCCAGGCATCCCAGGATGATGCCGTTGGTGGCAATTCCCTTCAATATGTCCGGAACATCGGGCCTTGCGCCCCGAAACATCTCCAGCGTCAGGACCGCCAGCACGTTGAACATGGGAACCACCACCGCCAGACAGACCATCAGCGAGCCCTGACCGTCCGCTCCGAACAGGGACTGGATCAGCGGCACGGCCATCGCCATAACATTGCCCCGGTACAGCGCCTGGATCATGACGCTGCGCCGGGTATTTTCCCGTTCCGACGCCATTCCAATCCCAAAGGACAGCGCATACATCCCCAGCACAGTCAGCACCGCAAAGACCAGCATAACCGGCGAGGCCAGGGCCTCCGGATCTGACGTCCGGATATTCTGAAACATCATAACGGGGACCAGAGTCCGCATCAGCAGCTTGTTCATCTGGGAGACTGTGGCGTCCCCCACCACATGGAGCATCCGCATGGCACAGCCCGCCATCATAATCAGAAACATCGGGGCCACCGCGTTAAAAGACAGCAGCAGGTTTTCCAAAGTCACCCTCTCCTCTCTCTGACAAGGCAGAACGGCATACCGGCCCTTGGGGCCGGTATGCCGGAAACTGTCG
>CAJFVL010000114.1 GCA_904420465.1 uncultured Clostridium sp. | reverse complement strand
ACTTCTCTTTTGTTTTCAGGGTATTTCGCCGTCTGCGGACGGCGAGTTTCTTTCTGAGCGATCAGAAAGAAACCAAAGAATCGCCGGGGGCATCGTTCGTAGGGAAAGCGCTGCGGCTGCGCCTTGCGCTTTCGCTCACGATTCCCCCGGACCCCCGTTTTACGGGAGAGCCGGAGGGGTACCTGGGCAATCCCGACCGGCGCGGTGCCCTCTTGAACAGTGTCTAAAGGTTATCGCTGCCGCTCTACTCAGTTGAAAAACCACCTACTTCTACAAGGGCGATGCGCCTGCGTGGTGCAACATACATCGTGGGTGGTGGACGGGCGGCGAACCGCACCGTTTTCCGTATGTAGGGGCCGATGTCCTCATCGGCCCGAGGACGGCCACATGGGGCCGCCCCCTTTGCGGAACATGACGGCGTACCGGGTTTATGGCTCCAGAGACGGGCGCACACGGTGCGCCCCTGCCAGCGGCGGGGACTGGCTGTGCGCAGGAACGGGCCGGGAGCGCCGGTTTAAACGCTTCTTAAAAATTTCTCCCTTGCACCTTAAAATTTCTGTGCTATGCTAAGAGAGAACAAAATGGTTTTGCCGCGTTTTATGGATAAGACATAGGGAGAGGAGCCGGACTGATGCACACCATTCTGATCTGCGACGACGACAAGGACATTGTCTCCGCGCTGGACATCTATCTCACCAGCGAGGGGTATAAGACACTGCGGGCCTACAACGGCAAGGAGGCCCTGCGGGCGGTGGAGCAGAATGAGGTCCACCTGATTCTAATGGACGTGATGATGCCTGAGCTGGACGGCATCCGGACCACCGCCAAGCTGCGGGAGGGCAGCAACATCCCCATCATCCTCCTCACCGCCAAGAGCGAGGACGCGGACAAGATTCTGGGGCTGAACATCGGGGCGGATGACTACATCACCAAGCCCTTCAACCCCCTGGAGGTGATCGCCCGGGTCAAGTCCCAGCTGCGGCGGTACACCAGCCTGGGGGGCGCGGAAAAGGGGCCCGGTCTCATCACGGTGGGACCCATCTCCATGGACGACTCCGCCAAGCAGGTGACGGTGGACGGGGAGCCGGTGGCCCTCACCCCCATCGAGTACAACATCCTCCGCCTGCTGCTCACCCACCCGGGACAGGTGTTCTCCTCCGCCCAGATCTATGAGCAGGTGTGGAACGACCCGGCCTACGGCTCGGAGAACACGGTGGCCGTCCACATCCGCCACCTGCGGGAGAAGATCGAGATCAACCCCGCCGAGCCCCGCTATCTGAAGGTAGTCTGGGGGCTGGGCTACAAGATGGAAAAGGGGGCGCCCTGATGAAAACCCTGCAGACCAGCGGCGCGGCCAGGCTGGCCGCGGTCCTTCTGCTGCTGATCAGCTCCTTTGCCGCCGGCCTTTTTGGGGCCTGGGCCCTCATGTCCGCTCCGCTGGCACAGTCAGAGAACTGGCAGAGCACATCGGAGTTTGACGCCCTAATCCGGGACCGGGAGGACGAGCTGGCCTCCTTCTTTGCCGACGCCGCCCAGCTGTCCGCAGCGGCCTGGGACAGTCAGCCCCTGTCCTATGTTCAGCAGCAGGAGCTCCAGGCCGTCATCTCTCAGGTCGAGGAGCGGATGGACGCCTCGGCCACCTCCTTCCGGTTTCAGGTCCTGTCCGCCGACGGCAGCCAGGTGCTCTACACCAACCTGGCCGACGGTGAACGTTTGGAGCAGGCGGTAGACAGCCTCCACTACTCCTCCTTCCAGGTCGGTCAATATTACGTCAGCGCCCGGTACGGCCCCTTCTCCACCTCTTTTTATGTGGAGGAGGATATATCCCATGACAACGGCGCCCAGCTGGCCTCTGAGACCCTGGTGATCCGGTGCGGCGTCCCCAGCGACCTGGGGGAGGGGGCCCCGGTGGATGAGTTTTCCGGCCTGCGGGCCTCCTGGAGGGAGGCGTCCGCCGACTTCCCCAGCCAGCTCACCGGGGCCCTCTGCTTCCTGGGGCTGGCCTGTCTGGCCCTCCTCTATCTGCTGTGGACGGCGGGGCACCGGGCGGGGACAGAGGGCATCGTCCTATCCTGGCAGGAGCGCATCCCCACCGAGCTCTGGGCGCTGCTGACCGCCGGCGGAGAGTTCGCCGCCCTGTGCGGCGTGCTGTACTGCTCGGACCTGCTGTATTCCCTGTCCGTCAACCGCTATGGTCAGGTGACCGACTCCCTGCTTAATCTTCTGCCCGCCGCCTCCGCCCTGTGCTTCGCCGGTGGGCTGGCCCTGGGCGCCCTGTTTCTGCGCACCCTGCTGGTGCGGCTGAAGGCGGGGGTTTTCCTCCGCACCACCCTGGTATGTATGGCAGTCCGGTGGCTGTGGGGACTGGTGGCCCCCGCCCTCCGGGGCCTCCCCCTGATCTGGAAGTGGGTGGTCCTCTTCCCCGTCTACCTGCTGGTCAACCTGTACCTGTGTCAGTGGTTTTACTGGTACGGCAGCGGTTTCACGCTGCTGCTCTACCTGCTGCTCAATGGAGCGGTGCTGCTGGCTGTCTGCTGGTGGGCCCTGTGCTTCCGCCGCCTGCAGGAGGGAGGACGGAGCATTGCCGCCGGCAACTACAGCCACCGCGTTGACACCGCCCGGATGCCCCACGACCTGAAGGACTGCGGCGAGAGCCTGAACAACATCTCCGCCGGTCTGTCCGCCGCGGTGGATGAGAAGATGAAGAGCGAGCGCTTCAAGGCCGAGCTCATCACCAACGTCTCCCACGACCTCAAGACCCCCCTCACCTCCATCATCAATTATGTCAATCTTCTCAAATCCACCCGGCAGGATGACCCCAAGGCGCAGGAGTATATCGAGGTGCTGGACCGCAAGTCCCAGCGGCTGAAAAAGCTGACCGAGGATCTGGTGGAGGCCAGCAAGGCCTCCACCGGGGTGCTCAGCGTCAGCCGGGAGAAGATCGGCATGGGCCAGCTCATCGACCAGGCCCTGGGGGAGTGGAGCGAGAAGCTGGAGGAGCGGAAGCTGACCCTGGTCCCCACCCTGCCCGAGGGGGAGACCTGGGTGTACGCCGACGGGCGGCACCTGTGGCGGGTCGTCGACAACCTGCTGTCCAACTGCGCCAAGTACGCCATGGAGGGCACCCGGGTCTATCTGGACCTGGAACGGGGCAAGGGCCAGGTGACGCTGTCCATCAAAAACATCTCCCGGGAGCCCCTGAACATCCCGCCGGAGCGGCTGATGGAGCGGTTCGTCCGGGGGGACGAGTCCCGGACCACCGAGGGCTCCGGCCTGGGGCTGTCCATCGCCCGCAGCCTCACCGAGCTGCAGGGGGGCGAGTTCCAGCTGACGGTGGACGGGGACCTGTTCAAGGCCTCGGTCACCCTGCCCCAGGCCAGCTGATCATGTTTCGTCAGGAGGGAGCGGACCATGTGGAGCGCGCTCAGGCAGGAGATGGGCTCCGGCACCATTCCGGGGTATTTTCTTCAGGCTGTCCCGGTCGCCCTTGCGGCGGGAATTGGGTACGCGGTCTTTCGGTTTCTGTATATAAAGCGCAGGAGACGACCCATCCAGTGGCCGTCGGAGGTCATGGGCCTTCTGTTCGTGTGCTACCTGACGGGATTATGCAGTCTCGTCATCCTGCCGGCGAACTTCTGGCTCCACGTCTATGACGGCATCTTCCTGGGCTGGTGGGAGGAGCTGGGGACCGTGTTCCGCCTTGGCGAGGTCAATCTGGTCCCTGTCCTGGTGCGCTGCCTGAAGGGAGAGGTGACCCTGGGCAGCTGGGTCAAGGAGATGCTGGTGGGCAATCTGGCCATGTTTGTCCCCTTCGGCTTCTTCCTCCCCTTCCTTACGGAACGGCTCAAAAAACGGCAGGCTCTTCTCATCGCCGCCGCAGTTCCCCTGCTGGCGGAGTCGCTCCAGCTGTTCTTCGGCAGAAGCTTCGACATAGACGACTTGATCTGCAACTTTTTGGGGATCGCGGTCGGCCTGCTGATCGCGCAGCCGGTCCAGCTGGCCATCCGCAGGCGGGCAGCGTCAAGATAGCGGCGTTTTCTATTCCGCACCAGGTCAAACGGGCAGCCGGCTCCATCGGAGCAGCGGCTGCCCGTTTCCTGCGTCTCCCCTCCCCCCGCTCTTGACTCCGTCCCCCGTTCCGGGTATGATGAGGGAAAGATTTTTTCTGCAAAGGAGCATATTATGGACCTGTGTGACATCGGCCAGATCAAGGCCCTCCTGGCCCGGCATGGCTTCCGCTTCTCCAAGTCCATGGGGCAGAACTTTCTCATTGCCGACTGGGTGCCCCGGGACATCGCCGCGGCCTCCGGCGCGGGCCCCGGGGTGGGGGTGCTGGAGGTGGGACCCGGCATCGGACCCCTGACCCGGGAGCTGGCCCACCTGGCGGACAGGGTGGCGTCGGTGGAGCTGGACCGCGCTCTGCTGCCCATTTTAGCGGAGACGCTGGCCGACTGTCCCAACGCCCAGGTCTGTCCCGGGGATATTTTAAAGACGGACATCCCCGCCCTGGTTGAGGAAAAATTTCCCGGACTTACCCCTGTCGCCTGCGCCAATCTGCCCTATAATATCACCACCCCCGCCATCACCGCTCTCATCGAGGCAGGGTGCTTCTCCTCCATCACCGTGATGATCCAGCGGGAGGTGGCCCGGCGGATCTGCGCCGCCCCGGGGACGGCGGACTACGGGGCCTTCTCCGTGTTCTGCCAGTACCACACCCGGCCGAAGCTTCTCTTTGACGTGGGGCCGGAGTGCTTTCTGCCCGCCCCCAAGGTCACCTCCTCGGTGCTGCGGATGGTCCCCTGTCCCCCGCCCCCCGGCGTGGATGACGAGGCCCACTTTTTCCGGGTGGTACGGGCATCCTTTGCCCAGCGGCGCAAAACTTTGGTCAACAGTTTAAGCTCCGCCTTGGGACCCTCCTGCTCCAAGGAAGCCGCCGCAAAAGCGGTGTCAGAATGTGGCTTTCCGCCGGATATCCGGGGGGAACGGCTGTCAATCAGCGACTTCGCCGCCCTCTCCGGGGCCTTGCGCCGGAGGCAGGGCTGATCCGGATTCTTTTTTGTGAAAAAAGTCTGTATTTTTACAAAAAAGCAATGATATCTATAACTAAAATGCAATTCTTAATACGATTGACTTTATTCCCCGCACCGTGTATGATATTTATGCTAAAAAATCCCCTCCGCTGCGCAGGCCGCGCCTGCCGGCTGGAAGATCATTCAGAAAAGAGGTCACAGAAAATGGCAACCATTGATCTGAGCAAGTACGGGATCACCGGCACCACGGAGATTGTCTACAACCCCTCCTTCGAGCAGCTGTTCGAGGAGGAGACCCGCCCCGACCTGGAGGGCTATGACAAGGGACAGGTCACCGACCTGGGCGCCGTCAACGTGATGACCGGCATCTACACCGGCCGTTCCCCCAAGGACAAGTTCATCGTGATGGACGACACCTCCCGGGACACCGTGTGGTGGACCTCCGACGAGTTCAAGAACGACAACAAGCCCGCCTCCATCGAGGCCTGGAATGAGTGCAAGCGTCTGGCTCAGGAGCAGCTGTCCAACAAGCGCCTGTTCGTCATGGACGTGTTCTGCGGGGCCAACCATGACTCCCGCATGGCCATCCGCTTCATCATGGAGGTGGCATGGCAGGCCCACTTTGTCAAGAACATGTTCATCCAGCCCACCGCCGAGGAGCTGGAGCACTTCGAGCCCGACTTTGTCTCCTACAACGCCGCCAAGGCCAAGGTGACCAACTACAAGGAGCTGGGCCTGAACTCCGAGACCGCCGCCATCTTCAACCTCACCTCCCGGGAGCAGGTCATCCTGAACACCTGGTACGGCGGCGAGATG
>CAJFVL010000113.1 GCA_904420465.1 uncultured Clostridium sp. | reverse complement strand
AGGGGGAGCTCGAGGGGGCAAAGCCCGCCTCGAATCCAATCAAATGCCCCGCAAAGCCTTGCTGTGCAAGGCGTGCGGCCCACGAAGCGGGGACTTTCCCACTGCGGAGCAGTGGGAAAGTAACGGCATTTTCAGGCTGTGAAAAAGTCTGTCAAGACTTTTTCAACAGCTTGAGGAGGACCGCCTGTCAGGCGGTCCTCCTCTTACATGTTATGAGCAGAGATTTTAGCTCCGCCGCCAGGCGGAGGGGGTGAACAAAACCAGCAGGGGGAAGATCTCCAGCCGGCCCAGGATCATCAGGAAGGACAGCACGCCCTTGGAAAAGCCGGAGAAGGCGGAGAAGTTACCCATCGGGCCGATCTCCTGCAGGCCGGGGCCCACGTTGCTGATGCAGGTGAGGGCGGCGGAGAAGGAGACGGCAAAGGAGGTGTCATCCACCAGGGCCACCACCAGGGTGGCGGACAGAATAGCCAGAATATAGCAGCTGATAAAGACCAGGACAGAATTGACCGTGTCCTCGTCCAGCACCTTGCCGTCCAGGCGGACCACCTCCACCGAGCGGGGGTGGACAATGCGGTGGAGCTCCCGGCGGATGCACCGGCCCAGGATCAGGATGCGGGAGCACTTGATGCCGCCCCCCGTGGAGCCGGCGCAGGCGCCGCAGAACATCAGGGCGATCAGGGCGACCTGTGAAAAGGCCGGCCAGAGCACATAGTCCGCCGTGGCAAAGCCGGTGGTGGAGATGATGGAGGCCACCTGGAAGAATGCGTACCGGAAGCTCTCCAGAACGCTGCCGTAGTAGGGGAGGAGGTCGGCGGTGATGGCGGCGGTGGCCACCCCCACAATGATAAGGAAGAAGCCGGGCTCCTCCCAGGAGAGCATGGACCGGAAGCGGCGGGACAGCAGCAGAAAGTAAAAGGTGAAGTTGATGGAGAACAGCACCAGAAACACCGCGATGATCATCTCAATCAGCGGGCTGCCGTAGGCCCCCACGCTCAGGTTCCGGTTGGAAAAGCCGCCTGTTCCGGCGGAGGAAAAGGCGTGGATGAAGGAGTCATACAGGGGCATCCCGGCCAGCAGCAGGCAGACCACCTCGGCCAGAGTCAGAACACAGTAGATGCTGTAGAGGATTTTGGCGCTTTTGGACTGCCGGGGGGTCAGCTGAGAGACCGTCGGGCCGGGACTCTCCGCCTGGGTGAGAAAGCGGGAGCTGGCACCCAGAGAGGGGAACAGGGCCGTGGCCAGCACCAGCACGCCCATACCGCCCATCCAGTGGGTGAAGGCCCGCCAGAACAGAATGCCCTTGGGCAGGGGTTCGATTTCCGTGAGGATAGTGGCTCCGGTGGTGGTAAAGCCGGAGGAGGACTCGAACACGCAGTCCATAAAGCTGTCAAAGTAACCGCAGAAATAGAACGGAAGCCCGCCCGCGATGCCGGTAATCACCCAGATCAGGCCCACCGCGAAAAATCCTTCCCGGACAAAGAAGTGCCGTTTGGCGGGGAGGAGGGAAAGCCCGCCGCCCAGGAGAACCATCAGCAGGATGGTGAGGAGGAAGGGGCGCAGGTCCTCCCGGTAGAGCAGCGCCACGAAGGTGGGGAGGAGCATGGCTACGGCTTCCACCAGCAGCACCCTTCCCACAACCTTAAAGACCAGACGGAAATTCATGGGTCAGATTCCCTCCCGAACCAGGGGGGGGTCCCCATAAATGTCGTTCAGATCCAGCACGCCGCTGTTGCGGGAGATCAGAATGACGTTGTCATTGGCTCTCAGACAGGTGGAGCCCTCGGGGATGATAATATCCTGACCCCGGACGATGACGGCCAGCAGAATGCCGGGCCGCAGGTGCAGGTCCTTGAGAGGCACCTCCAGATGCTTTGTGGTGGGGCTGACCGTAAACTCCATGGCCTCGGCCCCTCCGTCCGCGATGCGGTACAGGGCGTTCATCACACTGCCCTGGGAATTTTCCATGCCGCGCACCAGGCGGAGAATCTGAGAGGCGGTGATGAACTTGGGAGAGACCACGCTGTCCAGACCCACCGAGTGGGCCAGACCGGCGTAATTCTGGCGGTTGCACTTGGTGATGACCTTGGGCAGGCCCTGCTGCATGGCGTACAGGGAGAGGATCAGATTGTCCTCGTCCCGGTCAGTCAGCGCCACAAAGGCGTCGCAGGCGGACAGGTTCTCCGATTCCAGCAGCTCCTGGTCGGTGCCGTCGCCGCAGATGGCGGTTACTTTTGGGAAGTGCTCGTGAATCAGGCGGCAGCGGTCCTGGCTTTGTTCCACAATTTTCAGCCGGATGCCCAGCTTTTCCATTCCCCGGGCTAAGTACATGGCGATTTTCCCGCCGCCTACAATGAACACCTGCTTCACCTTGGGGGCATAGCGCCCCAGCTGGCGGAAAAACTGGTCCAGGCTGCTGGGACGGCCCACCATATAGAGCTGGTCTCCCGCCTGGGGGACAAACGAGCCGTTTGGAATGGAGACCTCGCCCTGGCGCTCCACGGCACAGAACAGGAGAGAGAGCTTCTTCACCTGGGCAGGCAGGTCCCGCAGGGGGGCGCCCACCAGAAAGTCCCCCTCCTGAAGCCGGAAGCCCATCAGCTCCACCCGGCCGCGGCAGAAGGTCTCGATGTTGGTGGCGGAGGGGAAGCGGAGCAGGCGGGCGATCTCCACCGCGGTGGCATTTTCCGGGTTGATGACCATGTCAATTTTCAGATTGCGCCGCAGGGCGGCCAGCCCGCCGCTGTACTCGGGATTCCGGATTCGGGCGATGGTGAATTTTGTGCCCAGGTTCTTCGCGGTGAGGCAGCAGACCATGTTGACCTCGTCGGAATTGGTGGCCGCCACCAGCATATCGGCCTCGTCCGCGCCGGCCTCCTCCAGTGTGGGGACCGAGATGCCGTTTCCCCGCACCGCCATGGCGTCCAGGGCGTCCATGGCCCGGCGCAGAGAGTCCTCCCGCTGGTCCACGATGGTGACCTCGTGCTCCTCCCGGACCAGCTGCTGGGCCAGGGAAAAGCCGACCTTGCCGTTTCCTACAATGATGATCTTCAACGAATTGCAGTCCTTTCGGTGAAAAATGGCAAAAGGAGCCCCGCCCAAGGCGGACCTCAAGCGGGACTCTCTATTTTATTCATCCGGGATGGAGCCTTATGCCGGGGTGCCTGACAGGCTGGCTGGGCCTGATCCGTTCATACCGTCCACTGTCCGTGGACAATCCCGACCAGATACCAGCTGTTGTCGCCGGCCTCAAAGACCAGCTTGAGGGAGGACCAGTCAATCCCGTCCTGTCCCAGGATGGAAAAGTCCACAAACCGGCAGCCGGGATAGGCCTCAGTGAGGTTTTCCAGAGCGTTTCCGCTGAGCATGATCTCATCAATGCCGATCAGGGAAGCCTGGGTATAGTCGGCATCGAATACGAACTCGGAGAAATACTGGGCCGGGGTCATGCTGATCGGGCCGCCCACACCGTCCTGGATCCCCCAGGTGTATACGGTATTGTCCTGGGAAAGTCCCCGAACCTGGTCCTGGGTGAAGGTCTGATTGTCCTCCAGGTCAACCGTGGAGTAAGGGGTGAACGTGACACCGCGTTCCGGGTGAACCAGGGAGGCCACCGCGTTATAGTCCTGAACCTGAAGGGCCTGAACCAGGTAGACGGCGGTGCTGAGCAGCGTGAAGTTGTCGCCGGTGTCCAGAGGCTCAGGGGCCGATTGGGCGGAAACCCCTGACTGCTGAGAGCCGGCAGGAGACTGGAGCAGGGTGTTGGAGACGGCGGAGGCAGGTACTTGGTCAGCATCCCAGGGCATTGGCAGGAGACCGCCCAGCAGCAGCCCGACAATCAGGCACAGGATACAGGGGAAAATTAAGATCCGCTTCAAGTTCCATCACCTCCCGCAGATTGATTGGAAAGCGTTCCGCCTGGGCGGCGAAACGGAAGCGCCCGGGACAGACGCTGAAAGTAAGCAGAGCCTATTATAAAGTAAAAGTGAAAAAAGGTCAATACAGACGGAGTAAAAAGCGAGCCTGTCGGAACATCGGCGCGCCGGTGTTTCAAGTTGAGCCGCGCGAAATTTCAGGCTCGATGTCGCCGCCGCGGGCTGCCGCCCCCCTCGAGCTCCCCCGCTGCGAATGATCTCTGTTTTTCTGCCAGCAGTTTTTTGACAGGCTGACGGAGGGCCGAACCGCTCTTTGCGGTTCGGGCGGTTCGGCCCTCCGCGTCTTGAGTGAATTCAGCGCGCCCCTCTTTACAGACCGGTCAGGCGGCGTCCAGCTCGTCCTGCGGTGCGGCGGCGTCCGTCCCGTTCTCCGCCGAGAAGAGGGAGGAGCGGGTGTAGCTGACGATGGAGCATCCGCTGAGAATGTCGGTGGTGATCTCTCCGTAAGAGCCATAGGAGAGGGTCACCTGATCCCCCGGATTCAGGATGACGGCGGCCTCGTTCTGGGCGGCGGAGACAGAGTAGAACACGTCCTCTCCCTCCAGGCGGATGAAGTAGCAGGTGTTGCCCTCCAGCACGGCGGAGCGGATCTCGGCCACCGTGCCGCTGGACTGGGTCTGGGGCAGCTCCTCCTCCTGGGTGACGCCCCGTTCAGACAGCAGCCGGATATACTCCTGCTCGCAGGCGGTGACCGTGTCGGCGGTGGCCACAATATCATACCGGGCCACGTTGACCATGGCGTAGCTTTTCACCAGGTTGGCCTGGTCCTTCAGGGGGATGAAGTAGGTGGGCTCCCCTGAGATGTTCAGCAGCAGGGGGAAGGTAGCGATATATCCCAGATCCTGGACCACGCCCTGGGCGGAGCCCATGGCGGCATACTCCGTGGCGCCGGGAGCCTCGTAGAACTTGGTCTCCTTGGTGCGCTGGTTGCTGAGCAGGAAGCCCAGGTTGGACTGGTCGGCGTTGGCGGAGGTGATGCCGGTGTAGACGTACACATCGTCGTTGAGGGCGATGTAGTTGTACCCCTCGGTGGTGACGGTCACGTCCCGCTGGCCCAGAATGGAGTTGATAAAGCCGTTGACCAGGGTGCCGTGGTAGTCGTACTGCTCCATAATGAGGCCGGGCGTATACACGTTGTCCACCCAGGTAGGCACGTCGGCGATGTCGTAATAGGTGCTCTCGCCGGTGATGGCGTTGCACAGCACAGCGCCCCGGATGTCGGTGCCGCCGAACAGTCCGATGGTCTTGACCACCCGGGGAGCGATCCAATAGGGCTCGCCCTGCTCATTGATCTCAAACTGGGGGGTGTCGAACATATAGGTGGGGTATTGGAAGCGCAGGTGGCGCATGATGTTCCGGTTGAGGGGTTCGGAGAAGGAGTACTTCATCCCCTCGGTCAGCCGGACCACGGTGGCCTCCTGGGTGACCATGTCCACCACCACATAGGCGGGCAGGCCGTCGCCCCGGTTGGTGAACCACTTGATCAGGTCGGCGTAGGCGATGGGGGCCACCCGGACAGGCCGCCCCTGGTAGTTGATCTGGGTGGAGTCGTTGGAATACTCAAACTGGCTGACCATGTCGCTGAGGGTGCCCATCTGCCGGTCCCCCAGGAACTCGGCGGAATCCCGGTCCAGGGTGGGGATCTCGTCAAAGGAGATCTGGGCGATGTCGGTGGCAAAGCTGCCGTTCTCCACGGTGAGCAGGTCCCGGTAGGCCCCGGCCCGGAAGATGGGCAGAGAGATGATCTGCCCCACAACCACCACCAGAATCATGGCTGCAAACAGAATCCCAACCGGCAGGCAGCGGCTTTTGATGAAGCGCAGCCACTCCCGGGCCTTTTCCCTTGGCGTGCGCACCACATTGTCCTGGCTGCCGCCGGAGAGCAGGAAGATGCTGATGACGTATACAATGCACAGCAGTGTCACAAAACCGTAGAACTCCTGAGCCTGGGGGTTCAGGGGAGGCAGGGCCACATAGAAATAGACGGCGCCGACCACAGCGGTGATGATCAGGCTGAGCAGGGTGCGGCTCAGTCCGCTCCTGCCCGCTCCGGGCGCTTTGGTATGTTTGTTCGGTTTCAAATTCATTCTCCTTTTGCCTCCGGTGGGAGGTGCCTGTCTAGCATATCCTATTTCCGGGGAAAAATCAACTGTGGATGGATTAAAGTTGGATGAAAAGAGAGGGGCGGTCCCTCTTGCCAAATGGGAAAAAATCCCCTATAATCAGTTGGACACTAGGAATGAGGAATGGTCTGCTCTTTGGCCGTTCTGAGGATAACATGGAGGGAGCAACATGGCACTGGACAGCAAGTATTTTGAGGAAATGGAGGCCAAGATCCCCAAGGGAAAGGTGCGCACCCGCTTTGCCCCGTCTCCCACGGGGTACATGCACGTTGGCAACCTGCGCACCGCCCTGTACACCTGGCTCATCGCCCGGCACTTCGGGGGCACCTTCATCCTGCGCATCGAGGATACCGACCAGAGCCGCCAGGTGGAGGGAGCCACCGAGCTGATCTACCGCACCCTGGCCGAGTGCGGCCTCAATCATGACGAGGGCCCCGATGTGGGCGGTCCTGTGGCCCCCTATATCCAGACCCAGCGCCGGGACACCTATGGAAAGTACGCCCGCCTGCTGGTGGAGCGGGGCCACGCCTACTACTGCTTCTGTGAAAAGGCCGAGTCGGAGGAGGACTCCGGAGAATTTGACCGTGGAGAGGACCCCTGCCGCTCCCTGAGCCTGGAGGAGGCCCAGGCCCGGGTGGATGCGGGCGAGCCCTTTGTGGTCCGCCAGAAGATCCCCCGCGAGGGGACCACCACCTTCCACGACGCCATCTTCGGGGACATCACAGTGGAGAACAAGGACCTGGACGACCAGGTGCTCCTCAAACGGGACGGCCTGCCCACCTATAACTTTGCCAATGTCGTTGATGACCACCTGATGGGCATCACCCATGTGGTCCGGGGCAGCGAGTACCTGTCCTCCGCCCCCAAGTACGACCTGCTCTACCAGGGCTTCGGCTGGGAGGTGCCCACCTACGTCCACTGCTCCCCCGTCATGCGGGACGCCCAGCACAAGATGTCCAAGCGCCGCGGCGACCCCTCCTACGAGGACCTGCGGGACCAGGGGTACCTCACCCAGGCCATTTTGAACTATGTGGCCCTGCTGGGCTGGTCCCCCCGGGGGGAGCTGGCCGAGCAGGAGGTTTTCTCCCTGGAGGAGCTGGTACAGGCCTTCGACCTGGCCGGAGTGTCCAAGTCCCCCGCCATCTTCGATATTGACAAGCTGACCCATTTCAACGCCATCTACCTCCGAGCCATGTCCCCCGAGGACTTTGCAAAGGTCGCGGAGCCTTATATCAGAAAGGCTGTCAAGGATGAGCGCCTGTCGGTCAGCGAGATTGCCGCCCTCCTTCAGGCCCGGTGCGAGAAGCTCACCGACATCCCGGAAAAGGTGGATTTCTTTGACGCTCTGCCTGACTACGGCGTGGAGCTGTTCACCAACAAGAAGTCCAAGTGCACCCCCGAGGTGTCTAGGGCCATGCTGGAGGCGGCCATCCCTATGCTGGAGGGCCTGCCCGACTGGAGCCAGGAGTCCATCCACGACGGACTGGTGGCACTGGCGGAGCGGCTGGAGGTCAAAAACGCCACCCTCATGTGGCCGGTGCGCATCGCCGCCGCCGGCAAGGCGGTGACCCCCGGCGGCGCGGTGGAGATTTGCCGCATCCTTGGTAAGGATGAGACCCTGCGCCGGCTGAAGCTGGGGCTGGAGAAATTGGGCGCCGCCGGTGGGACCCCTTCAATTTAAAATGCTCGGGCGAAATGAATTCGCCCTGCGCAAATTCTCCGCCGCAAGCGGCTCCGAATTTTCCGCGCCTCCGGCGCGCGCGGCGGCGCGGTGGAAATCTGCTGCATCCTTGGTAAGGATGAGACCCTGCGCCGGCTGAAGCTGGGGCTGGACAAGCTGAAATAAGTAAAAATTTCTCCCTCCGCCGCAAGCGGAGGGAGAAATTTTATCCCAATGCGGTATCCAGAATCATCATGACCACAAAGCCCGCCATGACGCTCATGGTGCCCAGGTTGGAGTGTTCTCCCAGGTGGGCCTCGGGGATCAGCTCCTCGGTGACCACATACATCATGGTGCCGGCGGCGAAGGACAAAAGCCATGGCATGAAGGGCTCGATGGTTCCGGCGGCCAGCACCACCAGGATGCCGAAGATGGGCTCCACCAGTCCGGACATGGCCCCGTAGAGGAAGGCCCGGCCGGTGCCCACCCCCTCCTGGCGCAGGGGAAGGGAGATGGCCGCGCCCTCGGGGAAGTTCTGCAGGCCGATGCCGATGGCCAGGGCGAAGGCGGCGGACAGCCCGCCCCCGTGCTGGGCGGCCAGGGCGAAGGAGAGGCCCACCGCCATGCCCTCCGGGATGTTGTGGAGGGTGACGGCCAGCACCAGCAGGGTGGTGCGGCGCCAGGAGGAGGGCAGGCCCTCCGGCTCCTGGGAATCGGGGTGGAGGTGGGGCAGCAGGGAATCCATTCCCCAAAGGAACAGCACCCCCAGCACAAAGCCCCCCGCGGCGGGCAGCCAGCCGGGGATGCCGGACGCCTGGGCCTCCTCGATGGCGGGGAGGAGCAGGCTGAACACCGAGGCCGCCACCATCACCCCGGCGGCGAACCCCAGAAAGATCCGCTGGAGGGATGGGGTGGTCCGTCCCCGGATCAATAGAACGGTGGCCGAGCCCAGGGCGGTCATCAGAAAGGTGATGCCGGTGCCCAGGGCGGCCCATGCAATGGGATGGTCCATACGTCCTCCTGTTCTCATCATGGCGGCAAGGGATAGAGGGTATGCCCCCGGCGCGCTGCGCCGGAGCATTTCCCCTCTATTATGAACGGGCGGCGGGCAAAAGGCAAGCCCAAACTCAAAAATCCGCCGGAGTCCCTGCCCCCTGCGGAGAGGGGGGAAGGAGAGAGCAGGGGAGGGGGCGCCGCGTGCCCCCTCCCCCGCGTATCAAAAAACTGCCGGCGACGGTACAGAAAGTATTCTCGGCGGGGGAGCCCGAGGGGGCAAAGCCCGCCTCGAATAGGATCGAATGCCCCGCAACACCTTGCGCAGCAAGGCGTTGCGGCCCGCGCAGCGGGGACTTTTGTGCCGCGCAGTGGTACAAAAGTAACGGCATTGCAAAGCCTGTGAATGTGCGGGATTACAGCCCCTTCAGCTGCTCCTCCAGCTTGGCAACCAGCTCGCTCAGCTTGACAGAACGCTCCCGCTCGGCGGCCACCACATGCTCCGGGGCCTTGTTCACAAAGCCGGGGTTGGCCAGCTTGGCCTCCAGCTTATCCAGCTCGGTGCGGTTCTTCTTCAGCTCCTTCTCCAGCCGGGCACGCTCCTTCTCCAAATCCACCAGCTCGGCCATGGGCATGGACAGCTGGGCGGCGTGGGTGACCACAGTGACCGCCCCCTTCTCCGGCGGAGTGCCGGGCTGGGCAAAGGAGACCTCGCTGGCGTAGGCCAGCTTCTTCAGGAAGGGCACCCCCAGCTGGAACAGGTCCTGCTCCCCGGTGGCCACCGTCAGGTGGGCCTTTTTGGAGGGAGGCACATTCATTTCGCTGCGGCGGGCGCGCACCGCCCGGATGGCGTCCATGATCAGCTCCATGGCCTTCTCCTCCTGGGGGAAATCATGGGCGGGATCGGTCTGAGGCCAGCTGGACAGCATCAGGAAGTCCACGCCCTGGTCACAGTCGGTCTGGCGGGGCAGGGCCTGCCAGATTTCCTCGGTGATAAAGGGCATAAAGGGGTGGAGGAGCTTGAGCATCTGGGTGAGCACCCAGCACAGCACCTGCTGGGCCCGCTCCTTGCTGTCCTCGTCCTCGCCCTGGAGGCGGGTCTTGGTCAGCTCGATATACCAGTCGCAGTAGTCGTCCCAGATGAAGTCGTAGATCTTCTGGGCGGCCACACCCAGCTCGTACCGGTCCATGTTCTCAGTGATTTCGGCAACAGCCCGGTTCAGCTTGGACAAAATCCACTTGTCCTCCAGCTCCAGCTTTTCAGGCAGCTGGCACTTGCCGATGGTCAGGTTCATCATCAGGAAGCGGCTGGCGTTCCAGATCTTGTTGGCAAAGTTGCGCATGGCCTCGCACCGCTCGGTGTAGAAGCGCATGTCGT
>CAJFVL010000112.1 GCA_904420465.1 uncultured Clostridium sp. | reverse complement strand
CGTGCTCATGCTGGACCAGCCCACCAACCACCTGGACCTGGAGTCCATCGCCGCCCTGAACAAGGGCCTGGAGGCGGTGAAGTGCAACGTGCTGGTGGCATCCCACGACCACCAGCTCATCCAGACGGTGTGCAACCGGATCTTTGACTTTACCCCCGAGGGAAAGCTCATCGACCGGATGATGACCTACGACGAGTATCTGGAGCGGCAGAAGGAGTAAGAAGCTCCCGGTGGGGGCATAAAACGGACAGAGCAGCGGCGCGCCGCTGCTCTGTCTAAATTTTATGCAGTTTCCCAGGAGGGAGGCCTCCCGGTGCTATGGATTGGCGGCGGCCACCGCCGACTGGAGGCTGACCAGCCAGGGCTCCGCCTTCAAAAAGCAGAGGTGCAGGTCGCTGCCATCCCGTTTGACCAGCCGGATGGTGGAGACAAGGCCCTTTTTGGAGCGCTCCACCTGGACAATCTCGTTCAGGGGGACCTCGAATGCAAATTTCCCCTCGGTCAGCACCTTGCCCATGACGATGTTTCCGCCCTTGCTGAAGATCAGGCGCTGGTTGGTCAGCACAAAGCTCCCGGTGTTGGCCAGGACGGCGGACTTCATAACCTGACCGGCCCCCTGCATCAGGATGGCCTCCGGCCCGGGCTGGGCGGCCGTGGCGGATGGAGCGGCGGCAGCGTCCAGGTGGGCGCCGCAGTTGGAGCAGAATTTGGCCCCGTCAGGCAGCTGGGTCCCGCATTGTGTACAGAACATACGATCATTTCCCTTCTCATTGACAGAGTTCGCCTTGGAATCCGGGTCATGCGCGGGAAGAATAAGCGGGGCTATTATACAACAGGGTTTAAAGAGAAATCAAGGAAAAGATTCCTCCTTCCAGAGCGGCTCCCACCGGGGGCAGCGCTGGGCCGCGAAGCGGTCCTTCAGCCGGGGGTAGACGCAGTGCCCCACACAGGTTGGGATAAACTGCTCCTGGCACAGAACGTAGTGGAGGCGGAAGTGGCGGCAGCTGCCGCAGATTTGAGAAGAAAAATAACACTTACTCATATTTAAGTCACCTCTGAATCAATATAGTCGCAATGCGACTAAAAGTCAATAGTCATATTGCGACTATCATACAATAAGCAGGGTGATTCAGGGTGATTTTTCAAAGAATCAGAGACTTGCGGGAGGACAGCGACCTGACCCAGGAACAGGTGGCAGAAATGCTGGGCGTAAAACAGACAACCTATTCCAAGTACGAGCTGGGGAAAATTCTGGTGCCCATTGATATTTTAATCCGGCTGGCCGACTTTTACCAGGTCAGTCTGGACTATCTGGTGGGCCGCAGCAACCGGAAGGGGCCGTCGGTCTGAGACTCACCGCATCCCGCGGGCGGGCGCGTGTTCTGCGCCCGCCCTTTTTTGCAAAAAAATCAGAGGGTGGTGCAGCAAAAGGACCAGGCCAAACGTCTATATCATCGAAAGGGGGTGGGGGACGTGCCCCAAACATCCAACCGGCCGGTGGATTGGGAGACGCTTGTAACGGAAAACGAAAACCGCCTGTACCGGGCGGCCCTGGCCATCCTGGGGGACCCCCAGGAGGCGGAGGACGCGGTGCAGGACGCCTTTCTGGCATTTTTGGAGAAGGCCCCGGCCAACCTGGAGCACCCGGGGGCCTGGCTGATGCGGGTGGCGGTGAACAGCTGCCGCAGCCGGCTGCGGCGGGCCTGGCGGCGGGAGGTCCCTCTGCCCGACACCCTCCCCGCCCCGGGACCGGAGGAGCGGCAGGAGCTGGAGGAGATCTTCGCCCTGCCGGCTGAGGACCGGGCGGTGATCCATCTGTTTTACTACGAGGGCTGCTCCACCGAGGAGATCGCCCGCATCACGGGACAGCGGCCGGGGACGGTGCGGGCCCGGCTGACCCGGGCTAGGCGGAAGCTGAAGCGGCTGCTGGAGAAGTCTTAAGCTGCTATTATTGAGACTGAGGAGAATTCCTATGAAATATTACAATTCGTATATGAGGCGGCAGGAGATTTCCCGGGAAACCCACGGGAGGCTGCTGGCACTTGGGGAAGGTTGGAAGGCGGCTGAAACACAGGGCCGCGCCGCCGGAAAACAGCACTGGAGGCGGTGGACCGCCCTGGCCGCCTGCTGCGCCCTGGTGCTGGGGCTGGGGATCTGGCGGGCGGCGGCCCCGGAACAGTCGGGCGGAGAAATTGCGCAGGACGCCCTCTACCCCGGCATAAAGGATACCTGGAGCCCCGGCGAGACCCCGCCGGGAGAGGAGAGCTTTGTGGTGGAGGGGGCGGAAGGGGGGCAGACTGTAAATCTGTTCGCTATTCCTTATGTGAACTACCAGAGCGTAGACGGAGCGCTGGCGGCAAATGCCGTCCCCTTCTGGGATCTGATGGAGGGCTCCTTCTCGGAGGAGCTGACCCGGGAGGACATCCAGAAGATCTTCTGGGGGACTGAGGGGAAGCCGGAGGGAGCGGAGGGCGACCTGCCCTGGATGCTGTTCTGGGGGGGCTGTACCCTCAACGGCTCCGCCCTGTATGACAACGGCGGGGAGCTGCTGTGGCTGTACCTCTGGGGACACAACGATGAACAGGGGATCTCCTTCACCCTCACGCTTCAGCCGGGAGAGCTGCCCTTCCAGTGCTGCCTGTATTCTGATCTGGAGACCACCGACGTGCTCGGCACTGAGGTCACCGGCTGGTCCCGCTGGGAGGACCGGGACGGGGACGGGACAGAGGAGACCTGTCTGTGCGTCAGCGAGTTCATGGCCGGGGAGGTGGGGGTGTGCTTTGAGACGCGGGCCTCCGGCGGGGAGGACCCGCTGGACAAGGCTGTCTTTCAGAACACCCTGCTGGTGCGGCAGGCCCTGTCCCAGGACGGCGGGCTGTACCTGGGACACCTGATGACGGCGGAGGACGTGCCCCAGTGGCGGGAGGCGGACTTCTCCTCCCTGGAGGAGGCCCGGCAGGAGGCGGACTTTGTCCCCTATCTTCCCACGGAGGATTTCTCCGGCTATGGCGAGTTTGCCGGCAGGCTGACCTATCAGGAGGGCAATGAATACACCCTCCATCTGCGGTGGAGCTGGGGCTATGACGACGTGACCATCCGGGTGGAGCTGCCCGAGGGGGACACGGTGTGGGGCAATGTGGTGGACATCAGCGCCCCCGAGACCTATGACCTGCGGCTGTATCCCATCCCCCGGGCGGACAGTGTGCCGGAGGAGTACCGGGAGACGGTGGACGATCCGGTATTCCGGGCGGAGGATATGGGCCGGGAGGTGGTGGAGGCCCGGTCCTATACTCCCAATGAGCAGGGGGATACCAACAGCCTGAGGATTGGCTTCTCTGTCCTCCACCCCGACGGGACTTTGGTGGACTACAGCTGCGAGGGGCTGAGCGTGGACCAGGTCTGGACGCTGGTTCAGAATACGCTGACGTAACAGCAAAAGGCAAATTTTAAATTTTCATGAATATTGTGCCGCCCTCTTGCCGAACCCGGTCGAAGCCGATATAATGTTATGGAAACTGCAAATCGGGAGGGACCGGCTCTGGAGCAGAAATATGTAAACGTATCCCGGCATGGAGGCGGCAGCCGAGTCCAGGAGAGACGGCCTGCGCCGTCCAAGCGGCCCAAGGCCCGCCGGCGCTCCCCGGTGAAGTCGGTGCTGCTGGGCTTCTATAAATTTCTGGTGGCCGTCTCCGCCCTGATTGTGGCGGTCTTTGTGGGCTTCCGGCTGATGGTCCAGCCGCCGGAGCAGGTTCAGACCACGCCGCCCGGCCAGACAGAGACGGGGCAGGGCGACGCCTCCGGAGGAGCTGCGGCAGGCGCGGAGGATGAGGATGCCCTGGTTCGGCGGGACCTGGTGTACAACGTGCTGCTGGCGGCCACAGACAACGGGAGCACCCGCACCGACACCATGATGGTGATGAGCTATGATATCCCCAACCAGAAGGTGGGAGTTATCTCGGTTCCCCGGGATACTTTGGTGGAGCGGGAGTCAGGCAGCCCCAAGCTGGTCTATGGCTCCGGCGGTGTGAAGCAGCGGGTGAAGGATATCTCTGACATGCTGGGGGTGCCCATTGACTATTATATCAAGGTGGACATCAGCGGCTTCATTGCCCTGGTGGATTATCTGGGGGGCGTGGAGGTGGAGATCCCCCTGGACATGAACTATGACGACCCCGCCCAGGACCTGCACATCCACTTTACCCAGGGGACCCATCTGCTGGACGGCCAGGAGGCCATGGAGGTTGCCCGCTACCGCCATGACAACAGCGACAGCCCCAACTACAACAAAAACCAGTGGTACACCGATATCCAGCGCACCCAGATGCAGCAGCAGATTCTGGTAAATCTGGCTAAAAAGGTGCTCTCCTGGGGGAATTTGACCCGAATCAACGGCTTTGTGGAGATTTTTAACGAGTATGTGGACACCGACCTGTCCCTGACTGATATGCTCTACTTTGCCTCTCAGGCCATCTATCTGGACACCAGCACCGGAGTGGAGACCTTCACCCTGAAGGGGGACGGCCAGGTGACCTACAAGGGAACCCGCTACTGCTACGAGCTGGACCCCCAGTCCACGCTGGAGGCGGTCAACCGGCTGATCAACCCCTATACCCGGGATTTGACGCTGGAAGATATGAACATTCTCCAGGCATAACAGAGCGTACAATGCATCAAAGGGATGGAGGCAGCAATGCCCCCATCCTTTTTGATTGCAAGACAACAGGCCGTGAATGGAGGATGTATAGGGAGAATTATTAAATTTCGTTAAAATCCAGAGATTTGCAGTGGTATTTTTCTAAGGTTTATGATATTGTTAAGGTAAGAGCGGCCCCTGCCGCAGAGAGTGGGCCGGGGCGGAAAGGAGGACTTATGGAGCCGAGTACCATTTGGGTGATTGTGTTGGTGGTTTTGGTCCTGGGAGAAGCTGTCACAGTCGGTCTGACCTTTATCTGGTTTGCAATCGGTGCGCTGGGGGGCCTGATTACCGCCTGGCTGGGAGGGCCGGTCTGGCTGCAGGTCATCGTATTTCTTGCGGTGTCTGCCCTGGCCCTGGTGCTGGTGCGCCCCCTGGCCTCCCGGTTTATGAAAACCAGCCACTCTCCCACCAATGCGGACCGGGTGATCGGCCAGACGGCCATTGTCACCGAGGCCATTGACAATGTGGAGGGAAAGGGACAGGTCAACATCGCGGGGCAGGTCTGGTCCGCACGCAGCCAGCACGATGTGGCCATTCCCTCCGGCACCGAGGTGAAGGTGCTGCGCATTGAAGGAGTTAAGGTATATGTAGAGTCCGTGTAAGGAAGATCCGGCAGTTTAAAATTTGGGAGAAGAAAGGAAGAAAACGATATGGAGATGATTCTGAGCATCCTGCCCTGGCTGATCATCATCGCGCTGGTTCTGATCATCATCGGGGCCAACGTGAAGATCGTGCCCCAGTCCCGTGCCTTTGTCATCGAGCGCCTGGGCGCTTTCCGCACTGTGTGGGGAGTGGGCCTGCACTTCAAGGTGCCTATCTTTGAGCGGGTGGCGAAAAATGTCTCGCTGAAGGAGCAGGTGGTGGATTTCCCGCCCCAGCCCGTCATCACCAAAGACAACGTCACCATGCAGATTGATACCGTGATCTACTTCCAGATCACCGACCCCAAGCTGTATGCCTACGGGGTGGAAAACCCCATGGCTGCCATCGAGAACCTGACCGCCACCACCCTGCGCAACATCATCGGCGACCTGGAACTGGACCAGTCCCTGACCAGCCGGGACCATATCAACGGCCAGATGCGGGCCATTCTGGACGAGGCCACCGACAACTGGGGCATCAAGGTCAACCGGGTGGAGCTGAAGAACATCATGCCTCCCCGGGACATTCAGGAGTCCATGGAGAAGCAGATGCGGGCCGAGCGGGAGCG
>CAJFVL010000111.1 GCA_904420465.1 uncultured Clostridium sp. | reverse complement strand
AGCTACGCCCCCACACAGATCGCTATATAAACTTGGAAATAAAAAATGCGGAGTATCATCAGCAGACCTTTTCAGATCCTTTAATGATACTCCGCATGGAGCGAGTGACGAGGCTCGAACTCGCTACCTCCACCTTGGCAAGGTGGCGCTCTACCAGATGAGCTACACTCGCAGCGACAAATGGTATTATAGCGGGAAATACTGCCTCTGTCAAGATCAAAAATAAAAAAATCAAATTTTTCAGGGACAGGCCGTCACATGCAGGCCGGAGTTTGCTCCCGGTCCCAATCATAGCCCTCGGTCTCCAGCTCCCCGTCGGTGAGGAGCAGGCCGCTGCGCCCGTTCCACTGGGAGAGATCCGCGTGCCGCCAGCCCTCCTGGACGGAGACAACCATCCAGACGTGATCCTCTCCATTCCGCGTTCCCCGGACAATCTGGAAATCCCGTCCCAGCTCCTGACAGACAAGGGCCATGGCCAGAGCCAGCCCCTCGCTGTTGGCCCCGCCCTCCACCAGAGCGTGGTAGGCGGTGGCCCCGCCCTCCGGCCGGTAGCCTCCGGCCTGCAGCACGGTCTGGGCGGCGGAGGTGAGCTGCCGGTCGCCGGTGAGGCTGGAGAGGGGAGCGATCAGCTCCTGGCAGGTCTGAGCCAGCAGCTCCTTGCGGCGGGACAGCTCGTTCAGCTCCAGATGATAGGTGAGCAGGATCTCCACGATGCGCTGCCGGCCGCTGTCCGGATAGATGAATACAGACAGCTCTGGCATGTCCAGGGCGGCGCCGGGGGTGGCATAATAGGCCTCCTGAAACAGGGAGAGGATGTAGTTCTCGTCCTCGGAGAAGTAGCTGATGCGCAGCACGCACTCGGAGGCAAAGGAATCCAGCGCCCCTTCCAGCTCGCTGCGGATGGCGGAGGTGCCGGTGGCGGAGACAATGGAGGAGATCTGCTCCCAGCTCCGGCGGTACTGGATCTGCACGTCGGCCTGGTAATAGGAGACCACAAAGCTGACGCTGGGCTTGATGAAGTCCACCGCGTAGGCCCCCAGAGGGGACTCCTGCACCACCTCCAGGCAGGCGGCCTCCAGCTCCCCCTCCACGTCCTCTGATTCGAAGTAGAGGCGGATGGAGCCTGACTCGTCGTGCTGGGAGACGAGGTAAAGCAGGGCGTTGACCAGCTCCTGGTAGCTCTCGGCCCGCAGGGTGGAGGTGTTGCCCTCGGTGGTGGGGGCGGCGTTGTGGACGGCGATGTCAGTATAGTCCCGGTTCAGCATGGAAGAGCACCCGGACAGCAGCAGGGAGGCGGCGGTCAGGGCCGCCAGCAGACATTTCGGCACGATCAGGCGCTCCTTTCCGGATTGTTACATTCCCAGGGATTCTTCCACCAGAATGATCTCCATCAGCGGCAGCCCCACGGGCTTGCCCCACAGCACGCACAGGGCCTGACAGATGCGCTCGGGGCTTCTGCAGTCGTAGCAGCGGTCGCCCCGGAGGGCACAGGGGGTCTTGACTCCCAGCCGCCGGGCATTTTGGGGGGCGGCCACATTCCGGGCCCGCCACAGGGCGGCGTCATAGTCGGGGGCAAGCTTATTGCTCCCCACCACGAAGTAGATCCGCTGGTGGCCGAACAGGGTGGAGGCCACCCGGTTGCCCACGCCGTCGATGTTGACCAGCTCGCCCGTCTCGGCCAGGGCGTTGACCGAACTGACATAGACCTCGGTGGAGGCCGCTTCCACCCGGTCCCCTCCCTCCCAGTGCCAGAGGACCCGGTTGTGGGCGGAAAGCCTGGGGTAGAGGTCCATCTCCTTCAGGGTGACGGAGCCGCCAAAGGCCACGGTGGTTCCGTCGATCTCCCGGTCCAGGTAGTCGGCGGCCTGCCGGGCGGTGTCAAAGTGCTGAACGCGGTATCCCCGTGCCTCCAGGACGGCGCGGAGCTTGTCATAATCCTCCATGGGAATCCTCCTCTGTTTTGGCTTGTGAACTTGATCAGAGCTCGTTTTTCTGGTAGAAGTGGAAGCCGCTGCCCAGCACCTCATGGGCGGAGCAGACGATGATGAAGGCCTTGGGGTCGATGTCCTTGACCATCTGCTTGAGCAGAATGATCTGGCGGCTCTTGACGGCCACCATGATCACCTGCTTGACATCCCCCGACCAGGCGCCGTGGCCCTGGAGCAGCGTGATGCCCCGGTGCAGGTCCTGAATGATGGCGGCGGCCACCAGGCTGTACTTATCGCTGATAATGTAGGCCACGTCGGACTTGTCCATGCCGTAGATCACGTTGTCCATGGCCAGGGTGGATATGTAGAGGGCCACCAGCCCGTACAGGGCCTGGTCCAGGTCCCAGGCGGTGAGGGCGGACACGCTGATGACGGTCAGATCCAGAGCCAGCATCAGCCGCCCCACCGGCAGCCACTGGAAGCGCAGCTTCAGCAGCCGGGCCCCCAGGTCGCTGCCTCCGAAGGACCCCCCCTGCCGCAGGATGATCCCCATGGTGACCCCGTTGGTCAGACCGCCGTAGATACAGGCCAGCAGGGGGTCCACCGTCTGAAAGGTGATGAGGCTGCCCAGAATGTCAATGCTCAGCGAGCTGGTCACCATGGTGCACAGGGAGATGACCAGCATGGACCCTCCGAAAAACCTCCAGCCCAGCAGGAACAGGGGGATGTTGAGACATATAATCAGCACGCCGATGGGAGGGAATCCGGCCAGCCGGTTGATGACCTGGGCAATGCCGGTGACGCCGCCGTAGGCGATATGGTTGGTCACATAGAACCAGTTGAAAAACAGGGAGTTGAGCATGGTGACAGGCAGGATGATCAGCAGGGGACGCAGGGGGGGCAGATGGAATTTCTCTTTCTTCAAGGGAGACCCTCCTTGTGGCCGACGGGCCGGCCCGGCGGCGGTGATGTGGAGCGCGGGACAGAAGAAGCGGAATGGGCTGTGCCTTGCTTGAAAATGGAGGCTGCGCCCGGCGGCGGGGGATTTCTTCGCCGGATCAGGGGATTTGACGCAGCAGCTCCTGGCGGATCGCGGGGAAAATCAACGGGGTATGGGGGAAAAGGCCTGTCCTTTGGGCGTGCTGACATGGTTTGGGCAGGGCCTAGATGTCATGCTTTTGATAGCGGCGGAAGCCGTTTCCCAGCACCTCGCGGGCGTCGCACACGATGAGAAAGGCGTCGGGATCGGTTTCCTTCACCGCCCGCTTGAGGGAGACAATCTGGCGCTGCTTGAAGGCCACCAGCAGGACCCGCTTGTCCGCGCCGGACCAGCCCCCCTCGCCGTGGAGGATGGTGACACCCCGCTCCAGATCCCGGGCGATGGCGGAACAGACGGCCTGGAAGCGGTCGCTGATAATATAGGCCACCTTGGCGCTGTCCAGACCGTAGAGCACCGTGTCCGTGACAAAGGCGGAGACCGTCTGGGAGATGACGCCGTACAGGGCGGTGCGCAGGCTGCCGAACACCAGGGCGGACAGGGCGATGACCGCCAGGTCCAGAAACAGCAGCAGCTTGCCCAGGGACAGCCAGGGCAGCTTCAGCTTCAGCAGCCGGGCGGCCAGGTCGGTGCCCCCGGTGGTGGCCCCCTGGGTGAAGATGATGCCCAGGGCCAGCCCTACCATGGCCCCGCCGCACACGGCGGCCAGCATGGGGTCCAGAGGCTGGAAGGGAATCAGCAGGGCCAGGAGGTCCACCAGCAGGGAGGACAGGGTCATGGCAAACAGGGAGGACACCAGCAGCCTTCCCCCCAGCAGCCGCCACCCCAGGAAAAACAGGGGGAGGTTCAGCACCAGGGCCACTCCGCCCACGGGAAGGACGGGGAAGAGGGCGTGGAGGGCCTGGCCCACGCCGGTGACGCCGCCGAAGCCAATCCGGTTGGGAGCATAGAAGCCGTCAAACCCGACGGCATACACAAGGGCTGCCGCCGTGATCCATCCGTAGAGCTTGAGGGAAGTCAGCCAGGGGAGCGCCTGTTTCATGCTTGCCTCCAACGATGCCGCCCCGCGGCGCGGAGCGCTATTGATCCAGCAGGGACAGCTGCTTCTCGCCCCGGTCCTCCTCCCGCAGCAGGGCGCCGGCCGCCGGCAGGCTGCGGGCCCGGTAGCGGGCCGGGTTGACAATGGCGGTCCGCTCCAGGGGGAGTACCTCCTCCACCCGGTATTTGGGCTTCAGCGTCATCACATTGACCCCCTGGGTGGCGCGGGTGGTTTTGGGATTGAGCAGGGCGGTGTGGAAGATCAGGCAGCGCCCTTCGGTGGAGCGGACAGCCGCCTCGAAGTCCTCCCGCACCAGAAGGGCGGAGACCAGGGGGGACTTGTCCGAGTAGGCCCCGGTGAGCTTGCGCCGCCGGGTCTGGGTCTGGTAGGCGGACAGGGCCACCCGGGCAGCCTTTCCGTTTTCGAAGAAGAAGAGGAGCTGGTCCGTGTAGTCCCCGGGGATACAGGCCCAGAGGGCTTTTTCCTCCGGGTCCATCCCCAGCTTGGTGGGCAGATAGTCCCCCAGGGCGCTGGCCTTGGTGTCGTCGAACTCACTCAGCCGGGTCTTGTAGCACTGCTGCCGGTCGGTGAACACCAGCAGCTCATCCCGGTTGTTGGCCTCCCACTGGAGGTAAGGGCCGTCCCCTTCCTTATACTTCTGGTCGCTGGCCATGCGCAGGGACTGCTGGGTGATCTTTTTCAGGTAGCCCTCCCGGGAGAGGAAGAGGTGTACGGGGTAATCGGGGATCTCCTCCTCGGCGGCGGCAACCTCCTCCTCCTGGTAGTCGTAGAGGATCTCGGTGCGGCGGGGGGCGGCGTACTGCTTTTTGACCTCCTCCAGCTCCCTGATGATGACGGCCCGGATGCGCTTGGGGGAGTTGACCAGCTCCTCCAGGTCGGCCACCTCGGCGGAGAGGGCGTCCACCTCCTGGGTGCGCTTGAGGATATACTCCTTGTTGATGTTGCGCAGGCGGATGTCGGCCACATACTCGGCCTGGGCCTGGTCAATGCCGAAGCCGATCATCAGGTTGGGGACCACCTCGGCGTCCTCCTCGGTGTCCCGGATGATCTGGATGGCCCGGTCGATGTCCAGCAGGATGCGGCGCAGGCCCTTTAACAGGTGGAGCTTCTCACGCTTCCGGCTCATGGAGTAGTATGCCCGGCGGCGCACCGATTCCATGCGCCAGGCGGTCCACTCCTCCAAAATCTCACGCACGCCCATCACACGGGGCATGCCGGCGATGAGAATGTTGAAGTTGCAGGACTGGCTGTCCAGCAGGGGGGTGGATTTGAACAGCCGCTGCATCAGCCTGTCCGGGTCGGCTCCCCGCTTCAGGTCCATGGTGATCTTCAGGCCGTTCAGGTCGGTCTCGTCCCGGATGTCGGCGATCTCCTTCACCCTGCCCGTCTTGATCAGCTCGGTCACCTTGTCGATGATGGCCTCGATGGTGGTGGAGTAGGGGATCTCATAGACCTCGATCAGGTTCTCTTCCTTCACATAGCGCCACCTGGAGCGCACCTTGAAGGACCCCCGGCCGGTGCGGTAGATCTCCCCCAGGGCGGCGGCGTCGTAGATCAGCTCGCCCCCGGTGGGCAGGTCGGGGCCCTTCAGGGTGGTCATAATGTCATGGTCCGGATTTTTCAGCAGGGCGATGGTGGTGTCGCACACCTCGGTGAGGTTGAAGCCGCACAGGCTGCTGGCCATGCCCACGGCGATGCCCTGGTTGGCGGACACCAGCACGTTGGGGAAGGTGGTGGGCAGCAGGGTGGGCTCCTGCAGCTTGCCGTCGTAGTTGTCCGCAAAGTCCACCGTGTCCTGGTCGATGTCCCGGAACAGCTCGGCGCAGATGGGGTCCAGGCGCACCTCGGTGTACCGGCTGGCCGCCCAGGCCATGTCCCGGGAGTACACCTTGCCGAAGTTGCCCTTGCTGTCCACAAAGGGGTGGAGCAGGGCCCCG
>CAJFVL010000110.1 GCA_904420465.1 uncultured Clostridium sp. | reverse complement strand
CTCCGCCAAGCGGATGTACCCCGACTACATCTCCGCCAAGAAGATGCGGGAGAACTATGAGGGCAACGTGTTCTCCCCCATGGGCTGCCGCTCCTTCCTGGCTCCCTGGAAGGACGAGAACGGCAACTACAAGTTCGAGGGCCGTTTCAACCAGGGCGTGGTCTCCCTCAACCTGCCCCAGATCGGCATCCTGGCCCGGGGCAGCGAGGAGAAGTTCTGGGAGATCCTGGAGGACCGCCTCCAGCTGTGCTTCGAGGCCATCATGTGCCGCCACAATGCCCTGAAGAACGTGCGCTCCGACTCCTCCCCCATCCACTGGCAGTACGGGGCCATCGCCCGCCTGCCCAAGGGAGCGCCCATCGAGCCCCTGCTCTACGGCGGCTACTCCTCCATCTCCCTGGGCTATATCGGGCTGTACGAGGTGACCAAGCTGGTGAAGGGCTGCTCCCATACCCAGCCGGAGGGGACTGAGTTCGCCCTGAAGGTGATGAACCGCCTGCGCCACGCCTGCGACGACTGGAAGCGCGAGACCAACATCGGCTTTGCTCTCTACGGAACTCCCGCCGAGTCCCTGTGCTACCGCTTCGCCCGCATCGACAAGGAGCGCTTCGGCACAATCCCCGACGTAACAGACAAGGGATATTATACAAATAGTTATCATGTGGACGTGCGGGAGCACATCGACGCCTTTGAGAAGTTCACCTTCGAGAGCCAGTTCCAGAAGATCTCCACCGGCGGCTGCATCTCCTATGTGGAGATCCCCAACATGCGCCACAACCTGGAGGCCCTGAAGGAGGTCGTCCGCTTCATCTATGACAACATCCAGTACGCCGAGTTCAACACCAAGAGCGATTACTGCCAGGTGTGCGGCTACGACGGGGAGATCATGATCAATGACGAGAACCAGTGGGAGTGCCCTGTCTGCCACAACAAGGACCACGCCAAGATGAACGTCACCCGCCGCACCTGCGGCTATCTGGGCGAGAATTTCTGGAACGAGGGCAAGACCCGTGAGATCAAAGCCCGGGTGCTGCACCTTTAATTTGAGATAGGAATTAGGAGATAGAAGATGGGAGACAGGAGATAGCTGCGTCTCTCCCGATATCTTCTATCTCCTATCTCATAGCTCCTATCTTTTTTGGCGGTGATTTTTGATGAATTACGCGGATATTCGCCCCATCGACGTGGCCAACGGCCCCGGGGTGCGGGTTTCCCTCTTTGTGTCCGGCTGCACCCACGCCTGTCCGGGCTGCTTCAACCCGGAGGCGTGGGACTTCGGATACGGCCAGCCCTTCACCCAGACGGAGGCGGAGCAGGTGCTGGACGCCCTGGCCAAGCCCTATGTCAAGGGCTTTTCCCTGCTGGGAGGCGAGCCCTTTCACCCCAGGAACCAGAAAGCGGTGCTGAGTCTGGTGCGGCAGGTGCGGGAGCGCTTCCCCGGCAAGGATATCTGGTGCTACACCGGCTACCTCTACGAGGATCTGCTGGCGGACAGGGTGGGGGAGTACGGCCGGGCGCTGCTGGATCAGCTGGACGTGCTGGTGGACGGCCCCTTCATTGAGGCCCAGAAGGACCTGACCCTGCGCTTCCGGGGCTCCGCCAACCAGCGGATCATCGACGTGCCCGCCTCTCTGCGGGAGAAAACTGTCCTTTTATGGGATGACAATTCGTAATCAAGAGCCTGGATACGCCTATATGGAATATCCAGGCTCTGCGTTTTAGGAAACTCCCAGTTTCATTTTGTGTTCCCATAGCGCGGCATTTTTCTTGGCTCCCGCCCCCGCAGGGGGCGGGAACACTCAAAAAATTGGGACTTAGAAGTTTGGGGGAGAAGGTAAATGGGAATCTGGACGGACTGGATGCGGAGAGCCCGGAAAAAACAGGAGGAGGCAAAGCCGGAGCAGGGAAATCTGGTGGAAAGATTACTCCAGGGGCAGTTTTTCCTGATGGTCCTGCCGGTGCGGGGCATCGAACTGGAGGAAAAATACCAGTGCCGGAGGGTGGAGCGGGAAAAAATCCCCTCCTTCTGGAAGAGCTGGAGGGACGACCAGGGGCTGGTGCTGGAGATAGAGGGAGTGGGGACCTGCCTGTTTTCCACCCTGGTGGATGAACTCCCCGCCAGGCTGCAGAGCCGGTTCCGGGCGTACCGCTGCTATGTGTTCGGGGCCAACGACACCTATGGCTATTTCAAAATTCTGGAGCAGGGCAGAATTGTCAGAAAAATTGCCAGTGACGGCCAGATCCGGTTTCAGGGCCGGTCAATCAGCAGCTATCCCCAGGTGCTGGGGGAGCCCTGCGTCTATGAGCGGGAGCAGGGAGCCTGCTGGGAAATGGATCACAGGGCCAAGTGGCGGAAGGATCAGGTGGTGGGATTCGGCCGCCGGGAGGTCCTGGACCTGCTGGACTACTATGTGGGGCTCCGGAATCTGACAGATGGGCGGATCATGTCCGCAAGGGTCTATCAGGTCTATCTATAAGTGCAGAATCAGAAAAGGCGCGGCGCCCTCATCAAGAGGGTGCCGCGCCGCAGTTTATCATAAAACTGACCGAAGAAAAACAGAGTCATTCGCGGAGGGGGAGCTCGAGGGGGCGGCAGCCCGCCTCAAATGGAATCGAATGCCCCGCAAAGCCTTGCTGTGTAAGGCTTGCGGCCCGCGCAGCGCGCGCAGCGGGGACTTTTGCGCCGCACTGCGGTGCAAAAGTAACGGCATTGTGAAGTCTGTCAAAAAGCCCCTGGGCTTTTTGACAGACTAAGCGGCGGGCCGTCCAGCTCCACCACCCGGTCGGCCAGAGAGAGGACGGCTTCCTCATGGCTGACCAGCAGGACAGGGGTGTTCAGAGTCCGGATGCGGCCCATGATCCGCTCCGCCCGCTCTGGGTCCACCCCGGAAAAGGGCTCGTCCAGCAGATAGAGGGCGCCCCCCAGGGCCAGGCACCGGGCCAGGGCCAGCCGGCGGCCCATCCCTCCGGACAGGGCGGAGGGGTAAACCCTCTCCTCCCCCTCCAGCTCGGCCAGAGCCAGCCAGCGGGACGCCTCACCCCGACGCTCCCGGGGCAGCACATCTGTGATGTGCTGTTCCGCCGTCCGCCAGGGGAACAGGCGGTTTTCCTGAAAGAGAAAGGCGGTTTGGCGCGGGGAGATCCCAGCGATGCGGCCGCTGCTCGGCCGCTCCAGTCCGGCGATGCACCGCAGCAGGGTGGTCTTGCCGCAGCCGGAGGGCCCCCGCAGGGCAGTGACCCCCTCCAGGGGCAAGGAGAGGGAGAAGTCCTCCAGCACCCGCTTGTCCCCGAAGGACAGGGTGAGGCGGTCTATTTGGAGCATGACGGCCTCCCTTCCCCCCAGCGGCCCAGGACCAGCCGCAGCAGCCTCTCCAGCACCAGGGAGAGGACCACCACCACCGCCGTCCAGGCGAAGAGCTGGGGGACCTCCAGATAATATTTGGTGTTATAAATCTGGGTGCCCAGGGCCTGCCGGGGCAGGCAGAGCACCTCGGCGGCCACCCCCGACTTCCAGGCCAGCCCCATGGCGGTGGTGACGGCGGAGAGGAAGTAGGGCCGCAGGGAGGGCAGATAGATCAGCGTCAGCATTTTGGCGGGGGAGAGGTGGTATGCCTGTCCCAGCTCCACCAGCTGCCCGTCCACCTCGTCCAGCCCCCGGACCAGGTTCTCCCACACCACAGGCAGGACCATCAGGGCGGCGATGACCGCCGGGACGAAGTTCCGGTCGGTCCACAGCAGCACCAGCAGGATGAAGGAGGCCACCGGGGTGGCCCGCACCACCCGGATGGCGGGGGCAAACAGCCGCCGGGTCCAGGCGCTGGCCCAGGCGGCGGCGGAGAGCAGGGCGGCCAGCAGGGTGCCGGCGGCCATTCCGATCAGCACCCGGCCCAGGGAAGCGGCGGCGGAGGCCCAAAATTCCGTTTCCCGCGCCAGCTCCAGCAGGGCCCGCAGAACGGTGAGGGGATAGGGGAGGAGCAGCTCGTTGCCCCGCCCCTCCACCCCCAGCTCCACCAGCCAGGCGGCGCCCTGCCACACCCCCAGCCAGAAGAGGGGGGGCAGCAGGGCGCGCAGAAGCTTATTCCACCCCGTAGTAGAAGGAGTCATAGGGCAGGGAGCCGCCGATGGAGTCGGGATCGGCCTGGAACAGCACCTGGTAGTACCGCTCCAGCATATTTTTCATCTCCTCCCCGGTGACGCAGGTCAGGTTGCACTGGGGGATAGCGGCCTGGGCCACCGCCGCGTTGGCGGTGATCTCCTGTTCGGCCACCAGCTGGGCGGCCGCCTCCAGATTTTCCGGGTCGGTCATATAGGCGATGGATTCGGCGTATTTAGCCAAAAAGTCCTCCACTACCTGGGGATTTTCCTCAATAAATTCGGTGCGGGCCACGATGCAGCCCATGGGCAGGGAGCCCTGGTCCAGCTCATCCCAGACCTGGGAGAGGGAAAGAGCCTCCCGCACTCCGCTGTCCTGAATCAGCAGGGCGGTGGCGGCGGGGACGGGGAGCATGCAGATGCCCGCCTCGGAGGAGGTCATCTGAGCGGTGATCTCCTGGGGGGTCATCCACTGGATGTCCACCTGGGAGGGGGCCACGCCGTTCTGCTCCAGCAGATAGTTGAGGATATACTCCGGGTTGGCCCCCTTGCCGGTGGAAGGGGCCAGCAGGGTCTTGCCTGCCAGGTCGGCCATGGACTGGACGGTATCCCCCTTCTCCAGGATATAGAGCACCCCCAGAGTGTTCACTGCCAGCACCTGAATGGCGCCGTCGCTTTTGGCGGACAGGTTGGCGGCTACGTTGGTGGACAGGGCGGCGATGTCGGCGGAGCGGTTGACCAGATTGGCGGTCACGTCGCTGTTGTCGGCGGTGACCGTGGTGTTCAGGGTGAACAGGGCGTCCTCCGCGGCGCTGTCCTGGCCGTAATGTTCAATGAGCCAGGCGGCCCCCACGCCGGTGGGACCGTTGAGCACCATGAAATTGATCTCCGTGGCCGGCTGCTGAACCTCCCCCTGGGAAGAGCTGGTAGAGCCTGATCCGGAGCTGCCGGACTGGGAACCGGAGCCGGAGCCGCCGAAGAGGCCGCAGCCGGACAGCAGGCTCAGGGAGAGGGCGGCGCTGAGCAGGAGCGAGAGGGTTCGTTTCATGACAGATCATCCTTTCTTGGGGAGACGGCCTGGACCGGCCGTCACGGCTTGTCTGGGTCCAGACGGTCCTTGAAGTAGCCGTCGGCGCCGTAGATGGCGTTGGCGGGGCAGTGGCCGGTGGCCCGGTCCTTGGCCACCAGAGTGGTGACCGGGGCGTCGCAGTATTGGTAGAACAGGGAGTCGTGGCCCACACACAGCCCCAGGCAGATGTTGAACTGGGTCTGCGCCTTGTTGAGCAGCTTGGCCTGGGCGATGGGGTTGCACATGGACTCGTGGGTGCCGGGGCGCAGGAGCATGTCGGGGGAATAGCCCACGTCCACCTTGGGAATGGCTCCGGTTTTGCAGGCCACGGACACTACCTCAAAGCCCCACTTGCGCAGGATGCGGTCCACCACGGCGGCTTCCTTGTGCAGGCCCACGCAGAAGCCCATTCCCAGGCGGGTGTAGCCCATCCGCTTGGAGAACTCGGCCACCTCCCGCAGCCGGGGCCAGCGGCAGTAACCCAGATATTCAATGGCGGTGCTGGTGAGATAGAAGTCATGGGTTTCCGGCTTGAAGTACTCGGTCAGCACCTGCTGAAAGAACTCCGGGTCACGCATGGGACAGTTTTTCGGCATCTTGTCCAGCTGGCCTGAACGGCAGGCCGCAACGGCGCACTGAGCGCAGGTAAACATTTGATACACACCTATTACAATAAATTTGGACAGGAAAGCCGGACAGCCAGTCCGGCTTTCCCTCCATCTCGTGCCTAAGCTACAATGAGAGGAGCAACTGGCTGACCAA
>CAJFVL010000109.1 GCA_904420465.1 uncultured Clostridium sp. | reverse complement strand
GCCGTTCTCGTTGGCGGTGATGATGTCGGGGAACTCCTCCTTGTCGTGCTTGGCGAAGCGGTAGGTGGTGGACTCGGCGGGGGTGGCCTCCAGGTTGTAGAGGTCGCCGTACTCCTCCTGATAGTCGCTCAGGCGCTCCCGCATGTGGTTGAGCACGTCCCTGGCAAACCGCTGGGTCTCCGGGTGGGTCAGGTCGGCCCGCAGCCACCTGGCATTGAGGCCCACCTCGTTCATGCCGATCAGGCCGATGGTGGAGAAGTGATTGTTGAAGGTGCCCAGATACCGCTTGGTGTAGGGGTAGAGCCCCGCGTCCAGCAGCTTGGTGATGACCGTGCGCTTGGTCTTGAGGGACCGGGCGGCAATGTCCATCAGCTTGTCCAGCCGCTGGTAGAAGTCTGCCTCGTCCTTGGCCAGGTAGGCGATGCGGGGCAGGTTGATGGTGACCACACCCACGCTGCCGGTGGATTCGCCCGAGCCGAAGAAGCCGCCCGACTTCTTGCGCAGCTCCCGCAGGTCCAGCCGCAGGCGGCAGCACATGGAGCGCACGTCGGAGGGCTCCATATCGGAGTTGATGTAGTTGGAGAAGTAGGGGGTGCCGTACTTGGCGGTCATCTCAAAGAGGAGCTTGTTGTTCTCGGTCTCGCTCCAGTCGAAGTCCCGGGTGATGGAGTAGGTGGGGATGGGGTACTGGAAGCCCCGGCCGTTGGCGTCGCCCTCGATCATGATCTCGATGAAGGCCTTGTTGACCATGTCCATCTCTTTTTTGCAGTCCCCATAGGTGAAGTCCTGCTCCTTGCCCCCCACGATGGCGGGCAGGTTGGCCAGGTCCTTGGGCACCGTCCAGTCCAGGGTGATGTTGGAGAAGGGAGCCTGGGTGCCCCAGCGGCTGGGGGTGTTCACCCCGTAGACAAAGGACTGGATGCACTGCTTGACCTCCTTCTGGGTCAGGTTATCCTTCTTGACGAAGGGGGCCAGGTAGGTGTCGAAGGAGGAGAAGGCCTGGGCTCCCGCCCACTCGTTCTGCATGATGCCCAGGAAGTTGACCATCTGGTTGCACAGGGTGGACAGGTGGCTGGCGGGGGAGGAGGTGATCTTGCCGGGGATGCCCCCCAGCCCCTCCTGAATCAGCTGCTTCAGGGACCAGCCGGCGCAGTAGCCGGTGAGCATGCTCAAATCGTGGAGGTGAATTTCGGCGTTGCGGTGGGCGTTGGCCACCTCCTGGTCATAGATCTCGGTGAGCCAGTAGTTGGCGGTGATGGCGCCGGAGTTGGACAGGATGAGGCCTCCCACCGAGTAGGTGACGGTGGAGTTCTCCTTCACCCGCCAGTCGTTGATCTGGAGGTAGTTGTCCACCAGCTCCTTGTAGTTGAGGAGGGCGGAGTTGACGTTGCGCACCTTCTCCCGCTGCTTGCGGTAGAGAATGTAGGCCTTGGCCACATCGGCGTAGCCCGCCTCGGACAGCACCTTCTCCACGCTGTCCTGGATGTCCTCCACGGCGATGCGCCCGTCCCGGATCTTGGGCTCAAAGTCGGCGGTCACCCGCAGGGCCAGCATGTCGATGATGCTGGGGTGAAACTGCTTGTCCAGGGCCTGGAAGGCCTTGGTGATAGCGGCGCTGATCTTGTCAATCCTGAATTCGGCAGCGGTACCGTCCCGCTTGGTCACCTGGTACATACGCGATCCCTCCACAATCTTCTCTCGCAATCAATTCAAACCGGCCGGGAAGCCCGGCCGCTTAAGCGCTCTCTCACTATAGCACGTTTCCCCGCTTCCGTCAATATATAGAAGAACAAAAAGTTCAACGGCACAACATATAGTTTCCCTGCACAGAAAAGCCGGGGCGGCTGAGCCGCCCCGGCAGTCCGGTCCTTCGATCCGCGGTGGTTTGGCACTCCAGCCGGCTATACGCCCCGCAGCGCAGCCCCAGGGACAAAGGGCCGCACGATAGCCGCATAGTCCTCCAGCTCCTCCCGGGAGCAGGGAGACAGTCCGGGACACAGCACGGTGTCCCGTTCCTCATAGCACTGCAGAAAGTACCGCCTGGCCCCGGCCAGCCAGGGGCCGATCTCCTGAAAGGCCGCCCGGTCGTGAAACTCCTTCACCACCGTGGTCCGAAACTCATAATCCACATGCCCCTCCAGCAGCCAGGCCACGCTCTCCCGGATGGGACCCAGGTCCAGCCCGGGCACGCCGGCAGTCCTGGCGTACCGTTCCGGGCAGTTTTTCACATCCATGGCCACATAGTCGGCCAGCCCGGCCTCCGCGACCGCCCGCAGCCGGTCCGGGTGGCTGCCGTTGGTGTCCAGCTTCACCAGAAAGCCCAGGGACTTGATCTCCTCCAGCAAATCCGGCAGGTCCGGCCGCAGCAGGGGCTCTCCCCCGGTGACGCACACCCCGTCCAGCAGCCCCCTGCGCCTGTTCAGAAAGGCCAGCAGCTCCCCGCTGTCCAGGGCGGCGGGCATGGGCCCCTCCAGCAGACCGGAGTTGTGGCAGAAGGGACAGCGGAAATCGCAGCCGCCCAAAAACACGGTGCATGCGGCCATTCCGGGGTAGTCCAGCAGGGTCAGCTTCTGAAGGCCCTGGATGTCCATCCCGCTCACCTCTCTTTTCTTTCGTTTAGCCGTTTTTGTCATCTTACCCCAGTGCGGGCCCCCCTGTCAACCGCCCCGCGGTTACCTTCCCTTGTATTTCCGCCGTGTGGCGATGCCTCCCCGGATGTGCCGTTCGGCCTTGTTCTCGTCCAGCACCTGCTTTACCTGGAGGTACAGCGACCGATGAAAGACGGGCAGCCGCTCCGACAGGTCCTTGTGTACGGTGCTCTTGCTGATTCCGAATTTCCGGGCTGCGGCGCGGACCGTGGTCCGGTTCTCTATGATGTAAAGAGCCAGGCGCTCCGCCCGCTCCTCCATGTTTCCCTTCAAAGACGCGCACTCCCTCCGTTTTGTTCCTGGGAAACTATATGTTTCACCCCTCCCGGTTATGAAAATTTGCCCGGCGGCCCGTCCCTTCCCATCCATCCGGTTTTGTGCTATGATACTGTCTGCCAAATTTCCGAATGGAGGGGAAGCCATGATCGGACTGGGCACCATTGCCAACGTATCCGCCATTGTACTGGGGGGCTGCGCCGGACTGCTGCTGCGGGGTGGGCTGAAGGAGCGCTGTCAGCAGGCCGTCCTCCGGTCCCTGGGGCTGTGCATCATCTTCATCGGCGCCTCGGGCGCCCTGCCAGGCCTGCTCACTGTGGAGGGCGGCTCCCTGGCCGGGGTTTCCACAAAAGAGACGCTGGGCCTGATCCTCTCCCTGGCGCTGGGAACCTTTCTTGGAGAGCGGCTGGACTTTGAGGATAAAATGGAGCGGCTGGGCGCCTGGCTGAAGGAGCGGGCCGGACGGGGCGGGGACAGCGCCTTCATCCAGGGCTTTGTCACCGCCTCCCTGACCGTGTGCATCGGGGCCATGGCGGTGGTGGGCTCCATTCAGGACGGACTCACCAGCGACCCCTCCACCCTGTTCACCAAGTCCATTCTGGACGGTATGATTATTATGGTCTTTGCCTCCACTTACGGCGTCGGCGCCATCTTCTCCGCCCTGCCGGTGGGGGTGTTTCAGGGGGCGGTCACCCTGTGCGCCGGGCTGCTCTCCCCGGTGTTCAGCCAGAGCGTCATCGACAGTCTGTCCTTTCTGGGCTCCATCCTCATCTTCTGCGTGGGGATCAACCTGGCCTTCGGCCCCCGGTTCCGGGTGGCCAACATGCTGCCCGCCCTGGTCATCGGGGCGGTCTATACCGCTCTGCTGTGAGGCGGGCGGCGCGCCGGACAGGCGCGCCGCTTTTTTCGTGGGATGCCGCCCTGTCCGTCGTATATAAGGGCAAAGGGAGAAACAGGAGGTGAGCACCCTTGGAGCAACCCGACTGGCTGGAGCGGCTGCGCGCCGGCGACCCCGGCGCCATGGAGTGCCTGCTGGTCCAATACGGGCCCATGATGGAGTACATTGTCCGGGGCGTTCTGTCCGACCCCCACGAGGCGGAGGACTGCCTGGCCCAGGTGCGCGCCCGGCTGTGGGAGAAGGCCGCCTCCTACGACGGGACAAAGGCCGGGGCCGGCACCTGGATCACCGCGATCTGCCGCAACGCCGCCTATGACCGGCTGCGCGCCCGGGCCCGGCGGGAGAGCCGGCAGGGCGAGCTGTCCCCCGAGCTGGCCGATCCCGCCCCGGGGCCGGAGGAGGAGGTGCTGCGCCGGGAGCGGGCCGAGGCCCTGCGCCGGGTTCTGAACACCCTGAAGGCCGCCGACCTGCGCCTGTTTTACCGCAAGTACTACTATCTCCAACCCACCGACCGCATCGCCGCCGAGCTGGGCACCACGCCCAGAGCGGTGGAGGGGCGGCTCTACCGAATCCGCAAACGGCTTCAGGAGCAGTTAGGAGGTGACGCCCTTTGAAGCAGGATGCATTTGACCGGGCGCTGATGGACGAGATGTCCCAGCTCCCCCCCTCCCCCGACGCGCTCCAGGACTATACCCCCTGGCAGAACGCCATGGTAAAGCTGCTGGTGGGCATGGCTCTGGTCACCTTTCAGCTGAGCTTTTTCTACCTGGACTATATCCTTCCCCTGCTGGGAACGTCCCTGATCTATCTGGGCTGCCGCTCCCTGCGCCGGTCCAGCGGCTGGTTTAAGCTGTGCTGGCTGATGTCCGGCCTGCGGCTGGCCTTCCATATCATCTGGGACGTGCTGGCGGCCACCCCCGTTGCCGGTCTGATTCTGGCCGACCCCCTCTGGAAATGGGGGGTGACCTGGGTGGTCCAGGGGGTCAACCTGCTGATGCTGTTCGCCCTGTGGCGGGGCACCCGGGCCGCCTTCTTTGCCGCACCCGGGGGGCAGCCCCCCGCCCGGGACTGGCTGGGCCGGGGTTTGATCTGCTATCTGCTGACCATGGCGCTGGCCCTGTGGTCCGATCTGGTCCCCTATACGGAGTCCTCCCTGTTCGGTGCGGCCATTATGGATCAGTACCAGTGGATCTACTATGGACGGATCATCGCCGCCATCGCCCTGATGATCTATTTTCTGATCTGTCTGGCCCGCCAGGGGGAGACGCTGGACGGCCGGGGGTATGACATTGTGCCCGCTCCGGTGCGCGTCCCGGGCGGACGGCTGGTTCTGGCCGTCTTTGTGCTGGTGCTGGCCGCCATCCCCCCCGCCCTGTGGCTGGGAGGGCACATCCCCACCGGCCCGGGGGCGCCCCCCGCCGCCCTGACGGCGGAGCAGGAGATTGTTCGGGCGCGGCTGGTGGCCCTGGGCCTGCCCGAGGACATTGCCGCCGCCCTGGACGGGGAGGAGCTGGAGCGCTGCGCCGGAGCCGAACAGGTGGAGGCGGGCCGGACCTATGACACGGACCACACCGACGATGAGGTCCCCGTCACCGACGGCCCCGCCGTCCTTCACCAGTTGGGCGGGGGCGAGGTGGAGCTGTCCTCCTGGCTGGTCTTTCTGCCCGATGGCCAGGTGCGGCAAATTCACTGGTTCCGCTACCGGGAGATGCCGGACCTCCGCCTGCAGGAGCAGTTCTCGGTGGACCCGTCCGGCAACCATCAAACCGGGGATTACGCCGGAAGGCTGATTTGGGAGCAGGGGGGCGCTACCCGCACATTCCAGCCCGACATTCATCTGGCTGGAGGCCAAACCGCGGAGGAGCTGGACGAAATCACCGCTTTCCTTCACCAGACCGAGCTGGACCGCTTCGGCTATTACCATTACGCTCCCTGGTTCAATTTTTCCATCCCCGCCGGGGCGGAACATCTTCGGGGCTGGCTGGCCTATACTGTACTGGACGCCCAGGAAATTCCCGAGCCGGCGGACTTCACCGTCACCGATCCGGAAAACTGGTCCTACGGCGACTTCTGGTACGTCTTTCTCCGCCACCAGGAGAGCTGGCTCCACTATCCCTTTGTCTCCATCTCAGATTTGGGCGGCAGCCGGTCCGCAGGGCATCCATAGAGATCCGGG
>CAJFVL010000108.1 GCA_904420465.1 uncultured Clostridium sp. | reverse complement strand
GGTCTCCTCGTCGGTGTAGGTCTTGAAGGTGGGGTCCTCCTCGGCCAGCTTCATCAGGGCGATGCCCATCTTCTCCTGGCCGGCCTTGGTCTTGGGCTCAATAGCCACCCGGATCACAGGCTCGGGGAACTCCATGGACTCCAGAATGATGGGGTGCTTCTCGTCGCAGAGGGTGTCGCCAGTGGTGGAATTCTTCAGGCCCACCACGGCGGCGATGTCGCCGGAGTAGACGCATTCGATGTCCTCCCGGTGATTGGCGTGCATCTGCAGGATGCGGCCGATGCGCTCCTTCTGCTTCTTGGTGGAGTTGAGGACGGTGGTGCCGGTATTCAGCACGCCGGAGTACACCCGGATAAAGGACAGGCGTCCCACATAGGGGTCGGCGGCGATCTTGAAGGCCAGCGCGGAGAAGGGGGCCTCGTCAGAGGCGGGCCGCTCGTCCTCCTCGTCGGTGTCGGGGTTGACGCCCTTGATGGCGGGGATGTCGGTGGGGGCGGGCATATAGTCCACGATGGCGTCCAGCAGCTTCTGCACGCCCTTGTTCTTGTAGGAGGTGCCGCAGGTCACGGGAACCAGCAGGTTCTCGATGGTGCCCTTGCGCAGGGCCTTGCGGATCATGTCCTGGGGCACGGGCTGCTCCTCCAGCACCAGCATCATGATCTCCTCGTCGATGTCGGCGCAGGCGTCCAGCAGCTTGGTGCGGTACTCCTGGGCCAGCTCCATCATGTCCTCGGGGATCTCCTCCACCCGCATGTCCTTGCCCATCTCGTCGTAGTACACGTCGGCGTCCATCTCCACCAGGTCGATGATGCCCTTGAAGGTATCCTCCCGGCCGATGGGAAGCTGGATGGGCACGGCGTTGCACTTGAGCCGGTCATGAATCATGTCCAGCACGTTGTAGAAGTCGGCGCCCATGATGTCCATCTTGTTGACGTAGATCATGCGGGGGACCTTGTAGTGGTCGGCCTGGCGCCAGACCGTCTCGGACTGGGGCTCCACGCCGCCCTTGGCGCACATGACGGTGACAGAGCCGTCCAGCACGCGCAGAGAGCGCTCCACCTCCACGGTGAAGTCCACATGGCCCGGGGTGTCAATGATGTTGATGCGGGTCTGGGGGAACTGGTTCTTGGTTCCCTGCCAGTAGCAGGTGGTGGCGGCGGAGGTGATGGTGATGCCGCGCTCCTGCTCCTGCGCCATCCAGTCCATGGTGGCGGTACCCTCGTGGGTCTCGCCGATCTTGTAATTGACACCAGTGTAATAGAGGATACGCTCTGTCGTGGTGGTCTTGCCCGCGTCAATGTGGGCCATGATGCCGATGTTGCGCGTATTCTCCAGGCTTACTTTTCTAGGCATACTTCGTCTCCTTTTCGCTTACCAGCGGTAGTGGGCGAACGCCTTGTTGGACTCAGCCATCTTGTGCGTATCCTCGCGCTTCTTCACGGCGGAGCCGGTGTTGTTGGCGGCGTCCATGATCTCGCCGGCCAACCGCTCCTTCATGGTCTTTTCACCGCGGTTGCGGGCATAGGTGGTCAGCCAGCGCAGACCCAGGGTCTGGCGGCGCTCGGGCCGGACCTCGATGGGCACCTGGTAGGTGGCGCCGCCCACGCGGCGGGCCTTGACCTCCAGGGAAGGCATGATGTTCTCAAGAGCCTGGGTATAGACCTCCATGGGGTCCTTGTCGGTCTTTTCCTTGATGATGTCAAAGGCGCCGTAGACAACCTTCTGCGCCACGCCCTTCTTGCCGTCCAGCATGATGCTGTTGGTGAGCTTGGTAACCAGTACGGAGTTGTAAAGCGGATCGGGCAGGATTTCCCGCTTGGGTACATTTCCTCTTCTGGGCACTTTGCTTCCCTCCTTCATATAAAAATGATGTTCATAGGTACTCGAAGTGTCTTGTGACAATCCGTGTAATGCCTGTCCGAGGTCCGCCCATATCCGAAAATATAGGTAAACGCCCGGCAAGGCGGAGTTGCCTTGCGCAAACGCACAATGCAGTTCAGGGGTCAGGCATCGCAGGCCTGACAGATGGGGGCATCAGCCCCACGGTAATTTTTTGCCCAGCAAAAAATTACTTCTTGCCGGCCTTGGGACGCTTGGCGCCGTACTTGGAACGGGCCTGCATGCGGCCGTTCACGCCCTGGGTGTCCAGCGTACCGCGGATGATGTGGTAACGCACGCCGGGCAGGTCCTTGACACGGCCGCCGCGGATCATCACCACGGAGTGCTCCTGCAGGTTGTGGCCGACGCCGGGGATATAGGCGGTGACCTCCATCCCGTTGGTCAGACGCACACGGGCGATCTTACGCAGAGCCGAGTTGGGCTTCTTGGGGGTAGAGGTACGGACGGCGGTGCACACACCTCTCTTCTGGGGAGAAGGCAGGTCGGTGCTCCTGTTCTTCAGGGTGTTCAGGCCGTGCTGGAGGGCGGGGGAAGTGGACTTGTAGGCCACCTGCTCGCGTCCCTTGCGAACCAGCTGATTAAACGTGGGCATAGTGTTCCTCCTTTCTGAAAAACTGTTCCAATTTTGGAACATGATCTATATTTTAACAGAATCAGGGGCTTTTTATTCCCCTGGCCTGTTAAAACCGTAATCAATACGGGGAATCAGTGCAGCAGCGCGGCCACCGCGCAGCCTACCGAGATGCCGCAGGCACGGCCCAGCTCCTTCATGGAGGCGGCCTGCTCCGCCGGCACGCCCTGCTCCCGGGCCAAACGGACCAGCGGCTCGGTTACCCGGGGATCGGCGTCCTGGGCCCAAAAAATCCTGGCCGCCCGGCCGTCGTTCAACGCGCGGCGCACCTGCTTGGCCCCCGCGACCTTATTGCCGGCTTCCAGCTCCTTCTGCATTTCGGCGCCCTCCTCCCCGCCGTCACAGGCTGCGCATCACTTCCCGCACCGCGACCGGCACGGGCCGCCCGCTTCGCTGCTCCGGCTCTTCAAACCAGACCCGCTCCGCCAGGCGCAGGTCCGGTTCCCTTCAGGTTTTCATCGGGTAAAAGGGCGCAAAGGCCCCTATCACCGCAATTTGGCATTATACCATCTTGTCAAGGCCCCGTCAAGCATCATTTTCCATTCCATTTCCTTTTTTCAAAATTCCGCCCGCTGCGCGCTTCAAGGCTGCGCTCAGCGGGCGGAACGCTCCGATTTAACATCCTCGGGCGGGCAGGAACCGCCCGGCGCGCGGCGACGCCGCTTATCCCTTTGGCTTGAAGATCAGGCTGACCAGCCTTCCCTTGACCACCACGGACTTCACCAGGGTCATGCCCTCGGACAGCTTGACGATCTTGGGCTCGGCCAGGGCTGCGGCCACAATGTCCTCGTCGGAGGAGTCGGCGGGCACCACGATATTGGCCTTCACCTTACCGGCCACCTGGACCGCCATCTGGACGGTGGACGCCACCGTCTTGCTCTCGTCGTACTCCGGCCAGGGCTGAAGCGAGGCCTGCCCGCCGTAGCCCGCCATCTCCCACAGCTCCTCGCATATATGGGGCGCGAAGGGGCACAGCAGCAGCAGCAGAGCCTTCATATCCCCCCGGCTGGCGCCGTTGGCGTAGAAGTCGTTAACCAGCGACATAAGGGCTGCGATGGCGGTATTGAACTTCATGGCCTCAATGTCATCGGACACCTTTTTGATGGTCCGGTGTACGGCGGCCTCGTTGGCCTGGGAGCAGCCCTCCCCCTCGTGGGCCTGCTCCGTGGCCAGATTCCACACCCGGTCCAGGAAGCGCTTGCAGCCCTTTACCGCGTTGGTCTGCCAGGGAGCCGCCTTTTCAAAGTCGCCCAGGAACATGGTGTACACCCGCATGGTGTCCGCGCCGAACTCCCGGATGACATCATCAGGGTTGACCACATTGCCCAGGGACTTGGACATCTTCACGATGGGATGATCGGCCATCTCGCCGTACTTCTCCCGCAGGTGGGCCCGGGCCCCCTCCTCGCCGCCGTACTGGCTGACCAGCTCCTTCTGCTCATCCTCAGACAGGTTATCAAAGCTGTGGGGGTTCAGTCCCAGGATCATGCCGTGGGAGGTGCGCTTCTGATAGGGCTCCTTGGTGGGCACCACCCCGATATCATAGAGGAACTTGTGCCAGAAGCGGCTGTACAGCAGGTGGAGGGTGGTGTGCTCCATGCCGCCGTTGTACCAGTCCACCGGCGACCAGTAGTCCAGAGCCTCCTTGGAGGCCAGCGCCTTGTCGTTGTGGGGGTCCATATAGCGCAGGAAATACCAGCTGGAGCCCGCCCACTGGGGCATGGTGTCCGTCTCCCGCTTCGCGGGGCCTCCGCAGCAGGGACAGGTGGTGTTCACCCAGCTTGTCATCTTGGACAGGGGGCTCTCGCCGTCGTCAGTGGGCTCGTAGCTCTCCACATCAGGCAGCAGCAGGGGCAGCTGGTCCTCGGGAAGGGGCTGCCAGCCGCACTTCTCGCACCAGACCATGGGGATGGGCTCCCCCCAATACCGCTGGCGGGAGAACACCCAGTCGCGGAGCTTATAGTTGACCTGGGCGTGGCCGATTCCCTTCTCCTCCAGCCACTTGGTGATGACGGGGATGGCATCCTTCACGGTGAGGCCGTTGAGGAAGTCGGAATTCACCAGAATGCCAGTCTCGTCCTTGGCGGTAAAGGCGGCTTTCTGGACGTCCTCACCGCCCGAGACCACTTCAACGATCTCACATCCGAATTTCTTGGCGAACTCCCAGTCCCGGTCATCGTGGGCCGGCACGGCCATGATGGCGCCGGTGCCATAGGTGGCCAGAACATAGTCGGAGATGAAAATGGGGATTTCCCTGCCGTTCACCGGGTTGACGCCCTTCACGCCGTCCAGCTGCACGCCGGTCTTTTCCTTATTCAGCTCGGTGCGCTCCAGATCGGACTTGGATGCGGCCTCCCGCTGATAGGCCCGGACCGCCTCGTCATTCTTCAGCAGGCCCTCCTCCAGCCACGCCTTGATCAGGGCATGCTCAGGAGACAGCACCATATAGGTGGCGCCGAACAGGGTATCGGGACGGGTGGTGTACACCACGATGCTGTCCCCGGTGGTGGCCTTGAAGGTGACCTCGGCGCCGGTGGAGCGGCCGATCCAGTTTTTCTGCTGGATCTTCACCCGCTCGATGAAATCCACATCGTCCAGGTCGTCGATCAGGCGCTGGGCGTAGGCGGTAATCTTAAGCATCCACTGGGACTTCTCCTTGCGGATGACGGGAGAGCCGCACCGCTCACAGACGCCCTCCACCACCTCCTCGTTGGCCAGCACACACTTGCAGGAGGTGCACCAGTTCACCGGCATGGTGGCCTTATAGGCCAGACCGTGCTTGTACATCTGCAGGAAAATCCACTGGGTCCACTTGTAGTAGCTGGGATCGGTGGTGTCCACCACCCGGTCCCAGTCAAATCCAAAGCCCAGCATCTTCAGCTGCTTGGTGAAATTCTGGATGTTGTCATGGGTTACCTTGGCGGGGTGGATATGGTTCTTGATCGCATAATTCTCCGTGGGCAGGCCAAAGGCATCAAATCCAATGGGGAACAGGACATTGTAGCCCTGCATCCGCTTTTTCCGGGTGATAATGTCCATGGCGGTGTAGGGGCGGGGATGGCCCACATGGAGGCCCTGACCGGAGGGATAGGGAAACTCCACCAGGCCGTAAAATTTGGGTCTGGTGGTATCTCCTGTCTTGCAGGCGAAGGTTTTTTCCTCCTCCCACCTCTTCTGCCACTTTTTCTCAATGGCGGTGAAATCGTATTTCAAATTCATCACGCTTTCCTGTATTTCTTCACCGTAATCCGGCATCTGCCCGTGTAATCTGCATAAGGACTGCGTAATATTATACCGAATGGGTGCTTTCAATGCAAGAGGCAGGGAGAGAAAAAGGGGACCTTTTCTTCTTTCGCTGAGAAAGTTTTCGTTCATTCTGATTTTTTGGTTGACACTTCCGCCCTGAGATGGTATAATGCACAGCAGTCCAAAGCTGAAGGCGGAACCTTTCACAGGCGGCCAAGGCTTGCGGCTTCATCTATGTGGGGGTATAGCTCAGCTGGGAGCGCCAGCAAACGGAGGTAATCCCCCTCGATGTAGGGAAACAACAATTCAATCAAAAAGCCCGGAAACCCTTGAGAT
>CAJFVL010000107.1 GCA_904420465.1 uncultured Clostridium sp. | reverse complement strand
CATCACTCCTATCTGAACCAAAGGAGGCAGCAGTTTGAAAGTAAGAGCGACCCAAGCCATCCTGGAGTGCCTGCTGGAGCAGGAGGTGGATACCGTCTTTGGTTATCCCGGCGGAACCATTCTGAATCTCTACGATGAGCTTTACAACTACCAGGACAAGATCCGCCACATCTTAACCGCCCACGAGCAGGGGGCCTCCCACGCCGCCGACGGCTACGCCCGCTCCACCGGAAAGGTAGGGGTGTGTTTCGCCACCAGCGGTCCCGGGGCCACCAACCTGACCACCGGCATTGCCACTGCTTATATGGACTCCTCCCCTGTAGTATTCATTACCTGCAACGTTACCGAGGACACCCTGGGCAAGGATGCCTTTCAGGAGGTGGACATCACCGGAATCGCCATGCCCATCACCAAGGCCACCTATCTGGTCCGGGACCCCGACACCATTCCCGACGTGATGCGCCAGGCCTTTGCCGTGGCGGCCACCGGCCGGCCCGGCCCGGTGCTCATCGACTTTTTGAAGAATGTCACCGCCCCCAGTGTGGAGATCGAATATGAATTCATCCCCTGGAACAAGAACCGGGCCACCGACGGCATGCGGGAGCTGGCCGTCAACCATGGACTGAAGGCCCCCGCCCCTGACTCGGAGGATATTGACACCCTGGTGGAGATGATCGCCCAGTCGGAGCGCCCCCTGCTCATCTGCGGGGGCGGCGTGGTCCGGGGCCGGGCCCACAAGGAATTCCGGGAATTCGCCGAAAGGCTGGACGCCCCGGTGGCCATCACTGTCATGGGCGGCGGCGGCTTCCCAGGCGCCCACCCCCTCACCACCGGCATGATCGGAATGCACGGCTCCACCGCCAGCAATGTGGCCTGCAGCGAGTGCGACCTGCTTATCGCCGTGGGCTGCCGGTTCTCCGACCGGGTGGCCCTGAAGCCGGACACCTTTGCCAGTCAGGCCAGGATCGTCCACATTGATATCGACCGTTCGGAGATCGACAAAAACGTCCTCACCGACCACCATATCATTGGATCTGCCCGACGGGTGCTGGAGCTGCTGAACCAGCGTCTGCCCCAGTACCACCACCAGGCATGGCGGGACCGCATTCTGCCCCTGCGGGAGCCCTCCATTCCCCGGGTCAGCGAGAGCCTGACCCCCAAGCAGGTGCTGGAGACCATCCGCCGGATCGCGCCCTGGGACTCCATTGTGGCCACAGATGTTGGCCAGCATCAGATGTGGTCCATTCAGCACTTTCACTTTGACTACCCCGGTCAGCTGCTTACCAGCGGCGGCTTCGGCACCATGGGCTTCGGACTGGGGGCGGCCATCGGGGCCAAGGTGGGCAATCCGGACAAGGTGGTGATCCACACCACCGGAGACGGCTGCTTCCGCATGAACTGCCATGAGCTGGCCACAGTGCAGTACTACCACCTCCCCATCATCACCGTGGTGTTCAACAACGGGACTCTGGGCATGGTCCGCCAGTGGCAGCACCTCATTTACCACGAGCACTACTCCCAGACCACCCTGGACCGTGGACCCGACTTTGTCAAGCTGGCGGAGGCCTACGGCCTGAAGGGAAAGCGGGTGACCAACCAGTCCGAGATGGAGGAGGCCCTGAAGGAGGCCCTCTCCTGCGGCTGCGGCTATGTCATCGACTGCCAGATCGATATGGATGAGATGGTCCGGCCCATGGTGCCGGCCGGTGCTCACATCACCGATTTTCTGCTGAAGTAAGGGGGAACGGGAAATGAAACGAACCTTTGACGCAGAGAAAAAATTCTATACCCTCTCCCTCCTGGTCCAGGATATTCCCGGCGTCCTCAGCCAGGTGGCCCGACTGTTCTCCCGCAAGGGCTACAACATCGAGTCCATCGTATCCGGCGAAACGGACCGCCCCGGCATCACCCGCATTACCATTGTCATTCTGGGAGATGAACTGATGGTCAATCAGATCGCCGCCCAGTGCCGCAAGCTGATCCCTGTCCAGGTGGTGAAGATTCTGGACGAGGCCACCTCCATCCAGCGGGAATTTGCCCTGATCAAGGTGCGGGCCGCCGACCGAAACGCCCGGGACGAGGTGATTCAGATGGCCAATATTTTCAGGGCCAACATCATTGATGTCAGCCGGGAGACTCTGACGGTGGCCATCTTTGGGGACAAGAGCAAGACGGCCGCCCTCACGGAGCTGCTGGAGGGGTATGGAATCCTAGAGGTCGCCAAGACGGGCACCCTGGCCATTGAGCGGGGCATCAGTACCATTTACGACGAGAATAAGCTCCGCGCTGAGTACAACTACAGCAAGAATGTGCTGTAAGCGGCGGGAATCCGCCCTGTAACAAGTCCATCCGCCGAAGCGGCCGGTATTCGGTTTCTCCGGCTTGAATTGGAATAATTTATGCCATCAGAAAAAGGAGTGTATCACCATGGCAAAGATGTATTATGCAAAGGATTGTGACCTCAACTACCTCAACGGCAAAAAGATCGCCATCATCGGCTACGGCTCCCAGGGCCACGCCCACGCCCTGAACCTGAAGGACTCCGGCTGCGACGTGTGCGTCGGCCTGCGCCAGGGCTCCAAGAACTGGAAAAATGCCGAGGAGGCCGGCCTGAAGGTGATGACTGTGGCCGACGCCGCCAAGTGGGGCGACATCATCATGATGCTGGTGAACGACGAGGTGCAGGCCGCCGTCTATCAGAAGGACATCGCCCCCGGCCTGGAGGCGGGCAACATGCTCATGTTCGCCCACGGCTTCAACATCCACTTCAAGCAGATCGTCCCCCCCGCCAATGTGGACGTGACCATGATCGCCCCCAAGGGCCCCGGACACACCGTGCGTTCCACCTATGTGAACGGCAAGGGCGTGCCCTGCCTGATTGCCGTGGAGCAGAATGCCACCGGCGACGCCTACAAGCTGGCCCTGGCCTATGCCGCCGGCATCGGCGGCGCCCGGGGCGGCGTGATGGAGACCACCTTCCAGGATGAGACCGAGACCGACCTGTTCGGCGAGCAGGCCGTGCTGTGCGGCGGCGTGGTGGAGCTGATGAAGCTGGGCTTCGAGACCCTGGTGGAGGCCGGCTACGAGCCCGAGAACGCCTACTTCGAGTGCATCCATGAGATGAAGCTGATCATCGACCTGATCAACAAGGGCGGCGTGGCCGCCATGAACTACTCCATCTCCGACACCGCGGAGTTCGGCGAGTACGTCTCCGGCCCCCGTGTCCTGCCCTATGAGGAGACCAAGAAGAACATGAAGGCGGTGCTGAAGGACATCCAGGACGGCGTGTTTGCCGGCAAATGGATCGCCGAGAACAAGAACGGCCGCACCTTCTTCAACGCCAAGCGGGCCCAGCTGGCCAAGCACCAGATGGAGACCGTGGGCGCCGAGCTCAGAAAGAATATGCTGTGGGGCGACGACACTGACCTGGATACCGCGTCCAACTAAAACCAAACGCGAGCCCAGCGTCAGCGGGTCGCGTTTGGAGAGGAAGAGCAAGGGAGCACAGCAAGGGATGCCCGTCAGGGCATCCCGCGCGGAGCGGACTTTGCTCTGACGAGGGGCGACGATACCGACCTGGATACCGCGTCCAACTGATTCTGACAGAAAAATGCCTCCCCTGTTTGACCAGGGGAGGCATTTTTATCACTCGATTTCCATCTCTGTTTCCGGCTGCCCCTCCGTCAGCAGGCAGAAGAGCTGTTCCTCCTCCTGAAAAAGAGACAGCTCCAGGGAGACACGCTCTCCTGTCAGCGCCTCCAGCGCCGGTGTGCTGCGGATGAGCAGGGCGGAGCGCCCCTCTTCCCGGGTGACATCATACCACCCGGCGTTCTGGTAAAAGGCGCAGATTTCCTCCAGAACCGCTTCTGCCTCCTCCGGTCGGCCGGACAGTTCAAATGCCTGTCCGGCCGTGAGATAGACCGGGTCGCCCTCGTACTCCGCCAGCAAATACAGGGGGAACAGCAGGTCCCGCAGCTCCTCCTCTGACAGCCAGCAGCTCACATCCAAGTCCATCAGAGTATACTGCCACTGGTCCCCCTCCCCGCCGTAACAGACAATGAAGCAGAGCCCGCCCCCGTCCTGGGGGGTGGTCACATGGACCAGAAGGCCCTCCTGCTGTCCGGCAAAGGAGCGGGGTGCCACTTCCGTCACAGACTCCTGGCCGGAGATTCACTCCTCCAACTCCTCTGGCCCGAGAGAGACTGTAAAGACTGTCAGGCTGGGACCTGGAACAGTGCGGCGGCAGTCCAGGGGGAAGGACACCGCGTCCCAGGTAGGGAACAGGCGGATTCCCACACTGTCCGCCCGGGTAGGGGAGGGCGCGCCGCAGGAAACCAGCAGCAGAAGGCAGACAAGAATTTCCGCAAGCCGGAAACAGTGTTTCAGCGTGTGGGAAACCATCCCTATCCACCTTACTTTATGAATAGCTTGAAATTGCAGATGCATCTGAAATAAACGGACGAATGACTTGATAGTTTATGACAACATCGGAATAATTTTCCCATCCGTAATGGGTAATGAGCAAATCATAAGGAGTATAGCCGTAAACTACTATATTATGATCTACTGTATTTGTACCTGACGAAGAAATAATCATATCATACATGTGTCTCTTATATCTAGATCATTGGCTTCACCCCTCTTCCATCTTCAAGAAAATCTATTTAGATTTCAACTAATATTTTATACTATAAACCAAAAATATCAACAATCATTTTTTAAAATAGTGCAAAATAAACAAAATTTTACTCTCCATACAGCCCCATCTCGTCCATAGCGTGGCACATGTGGATGGCCATGGCGTGCTCCGCCCCCTCCGGGTCCCGCTTTTCCAGAAATTCCAGCAGCAGGGCGTGGTCCCGCAGGGTGACCTGGGCCAGCTCCTCCCCGTGCTCCCCGGCGGAGATGGCCCCCTCCACCGCCCGGCTGATGATGGGCAGCAGCCGCACCATGAACTCGTTGTGGGTGGCCCGCACGATGGCGGTGTGGAAGGCCCGGTCGTCCCGGGTGCGGTCCCGCTCCGCCCGGATGCACCGCTCCACCGCCGCCCCCTTCTCCAGGATGTCGGAGAGCTCCTCCGCCGTGGCCCGGCGGCAGGCCAGGGCGGCCGCCCTGGGCTCGAAGATGGAGCGCAGCTCGAAGAGGTCCCGCAGCTGGCCGCGCATCCGCCCCAGCCGGTCAAAGCCGAAGTCCTCGATCTCCTCTACCCGTGGGGAGACGAAGGTGCCCTTCCCCCGGCGGACCTCCAGCACCCCCTGGACGGTCAGGTCCCGGAGGGCCTCCCGCAGGGTGGCCCGGCTCACCCCCAGCTGCCGGGCCAGCTCCACCTCGTTGGGCAGCTTGTCCCCCGGTTTCAGCTGACCCTCCGCCACGATCTGGTTATAGAGCTGCTCCGCCGTCCGCTGGGACAGGTTCTGTTTTTTCACCGGGCATCCCCCATTTCTCTTGACATCCGCACCTCTATCATATAATATGTAGTCAGACAATGCAAGAGAAATCAGACAACTGATTTAATTTTTGTGAGGAGGTTTTCCCTATGCGCAGCGACGTTGTGAAAAAAGGCATCCCCGCCGCCCCCAACCGCTCCCTGCTGTACGCCCTGGGCTACACCAAGGAGGAGCTGGAGCGGCCCCTGATCGGCGTGGTGTGCTCCTACAATGAGATTGTCCCCGGCCACATGAACCTGGACAAGATCGCCGAGGCGGTGAAGGCCGGCGTCCGGGCCGCCGGGGGCACCCCGGTGGAGTTTCCCGCCATCGCCGTGTGCGACGGCATCGCCATGGGCCATGTGGGCATGAAGTACTCCCTGGTCACCCGGGACCTGATTGCCGACTCCACCGAGGCCATGGCCATGGCCCACCAGTTTGACGGCCTGGTGATGATCCCCAACTGCGACAAGAACGTCCCCGGCCTGCTCATGGCCGCCGCCCGGGTGAACATCCCCACCATCTTTGTCTCCGGCGGCCCCATGCTGGCGGGCACCCTGAACGACGGCCGCCGCACCTGCCTGTCCCACATGTTCGAGGCCGTGGGCGCCTACTACGCCGGCAAGCTGGATGAGGAGGGCGTGGAGGAGTATGAGAACAACGCCTGCCCCACCTGCGGCTCCTGCTCCGGCATGTACACCGCCAACTCCATGAACTGCCTCACCGAGGCCATCGGCATGGGCCTCCGG
>CAJFVL010000106.1 GCA_904420465.1 uncultured Clostridium sp. | reverse complement strand
ACAGCTGGCGCTGAGTAGGAAAACGCATTGCTCGGCTCCTGCCAAACAGTGTGGCACCAGAGATCCAGCCATGCGTCTGCCTCAGCAAATTGATACTTGCGCTCTATAAGCCTCTGTGTGGCGTTTCTGGGCAGGCAGAGGAATCCATACCCCTCCGTCGCATAAACCGCCTCACGGCCCATACATGGCTCGCCAGAGCACCTTACGACCCAGTCCGTGACTTGATAGGTCAGTTTCTTTGTCTTCGCATCCAGCGTGTAAGAAATGTAGCCAAGTTCTGAGAGTTCGTCTATTAGTCCCAGGGCCTGTTGCCGTCGCTTAACCCCCAGGATGCTTTTCAGGCCGACAATACCTCCTGCCCATCCTCCGGCGTTTACCTTATTGATATAACCACAGTAGTGGGCCTGCCCATTTCGGAACGCTGCGCGGGAGGCCATGCGAGTCCAGGCGCCCATGATACCCTTTCCTGATGGGAGCTGATTGCGGGGCAACTTGACCCATTGATATTTGAGTAGGCACTTCATCTCGTCGGCCTCCCTTCTGTATAGATTGAAAAAAGCCCCGCTCCGTGCTACACTGATAAACACGAAAGCGAGGCTTGATTAAAATGCTATATGCCTGTGATAATTGCCATTACCTGTTCCTTAGAACGTCTGAGGAGACATGCCCAGATTGCGGGAAGGCCACAATAAGGCCGGCAACACCGGAGGAACAAGAAGATTATTTGAATCGCTCGAAAGAAAATCTTTGGAGAGAAGATTTGAATGACTGTCACATAGATTTGGCAGGATCGGGGTCTCAGATTGACTTCTAATTCAGCACGTATCTATTTCTGGAATTTCTGGAACTTTCCTGAATAAAAATGCGAAGAAATGCAAAAAATTGCGCCCACAGCTCAACCGCTGTGGGCGCAATTTCATTTAGGAGACTCTTTATAAACTGGTGTAAAATCAGGTGTAAAATCGCGTCGTTGGTGGATCCAACTGGTGTAAAACTGGTGTAAAACCGCTCTTTCAGGCTCGCGAAAAACCCGCAAACCCTTGCGCCGCAACGGGTCTTTAATCCAGCGGCTTCATGGTCGGAAAAAGAATAACCTCCCGGATGCTGTCCGAGTTGGTGAGCATCATGACACAGCGGTCGATTCCGATGCCCAGGCCTCCCGTGGGGGGCATGCCATACTCCAGAGCGGTAATAAAATCCTCGTCCATCATGCCGGCCTCGTCATCCCCCTTGTCCCGCAGCTCCACCTGCTTCTGGAAGCGCTGGCGCTGGTCAATGGGGTCGTTGAGCTCGGAAAAGGCGTTGCCCATCTCGCTGCGGCAGATGAACAGCTCGAAGCGCTCGGTGAGGCGGGGGTCCTTGGGGGACCGCTTGGCCAGCGGGGACACGTCCACCGGGTGCATGGTGATGAAGGTGGGCTGGACCAGCTTCTCCTCCACCTTTTGGTCAAAGACCTCGTACAGGGCGTTGCCCCAGGTCTTGTCCGCCGTCTCGGGCAGCTCCACCCCGATGGCCTTGGCGGCGGCCACCGCCTCCTCGTCGCCGGCAATGGCCATAAAATCAATGCCGGTGTACTGCTTTACGGCCTCGTGCATGGCCAGACGGGGCCAGCCGGGGGTCAGGTCGATCTGCTCTCCCTGCCACTCCAGCTGATAGGTGCCCAGCAGCTTCTGAGCGGCGGAGGTCAGCAGATCCTCAAACAGGTCCATCATATCGTTGAAGTCGGCGTAGGCCTGGTAGAGCTCCACGGTGGTGAACTCCGGGTTGTGCTTTGGGTCCATCCCCTCGTTGCGGAAGATGCGGCCGATCTCATACACCCGGTCCATGCCGCCCACAATGAGCCGCTTCAGGGGCAGCTCGGTGGCGATGCGCAGATACATGTCGATGTCCAGGGTGTTGTGGTGGGTGATGAAGGGCCGGGCGGTGGCGCCGCCGGAGATGGTGTTCAAAACGGGGGTCTCCACCTCCATATAGCCCCGGCCGTCCAGAAAGTCCCGGACATGCTTGACAAACTGGGAGCGGAGCACAAAGGTCCGCTTCACCTCCGGGTTGACAATCAGGTCCACATACCGCTGGCGGTAGCGCAGCTCAGTGTTGGTTAGGCCGTGGAACTTCTCCGGCAGGGGCAGCAGGGACTTGCTCAAAAGGGTGACAGTCTCCACCCGCACGGACATCTCCCCCCGCTGGGTGCGGAACACCGTGCCCTTCACGCCCACAATGTCGCCGATGTCGTACTTCTTGAAGCGGTTGTACTCCGCCTCGTCCATCTCGTCCCGCCGGGCATAGAGCTGGATGCGGCCCGACTTGTCCTGGAGATCGCAGAAGGACACCTTCCCCATGCCCCGCTTGGACATGAGCCGGCCGGCAATGGACACCGGCTTTCCCTCCAGGGCGTCAAAATTCGCCTTGATATTGGCGCTGTCGTTGTCTGTCACATACCGGGTCATCTGGAAGGGATCGCTGCCGCTCTCCTGCAGCTCCCGCAGCTTGTCCCGGCGGATCTGCAGCAGCTGGGACAGGTTTTCCTGCTCCGGCGCCGCTCCCCTGCTGTTCTGTTCGGCCACACTGACCACTCCTATCTTATCCGGCCCATGGGCCGCAGTATACTCAGCGCTCTACCTTAAGGATCTTGTACTCCACCGGACCGGCGGGGGCGTCCACCGTCACCTCGTCCCCCTCGTTCTTGCCCAGAAGGGCCTTGCCGAAGGGGGAGTCCTCGGAGATGGCGCCGTTCATGGGATCGGCCTCCTGGGAACCCACAATTTTGTAGGTCTGCTCCTCGTCAAATTCCTTGTCCAGCACGGTGACGGTGGAGCCCAGGCGGACATACGCCCCTTCTGTCTCCTCCTCCTCAATGACCACATAATTGGACAGGATTTCATCCAGCTCGGCCATGCGGGAGTAGAGCTTGCCCTGTTCGTTCTTGGCCTCGTCGTACTCGCTGTTCTCGCTCAGATCGCCGAAGGAGCGGGCTTCCTTGATCAGTTCCGCCACTTCCTTCTCCCGGACGGTCTTGAGATAGTTCATCTCATCCTGGAGCTCCTTGAGCCGCTCGGGGCTCAGCTTATACTCTTTTGCCATAGGATACCTCGCACACCTTTCCCGACAGAACCCGCCGGAACGGCGGGCTCTACATTATATAATAAAGAATTGGACATTCCAATACAGTATGTGACATTATAGATTCTCCCGGCGGGTCTGTCAAGTGATTTTTACGCTGTCCCCTCCCAGCCTCCCTCTTTCCCACAGTGCGGAGAGCAGCGGGAGATTCTCCCGGTCCGCCTCCGCCAGCGCCGGAGCGGACAGCCGCAGCCCGTCCAGGCTGGGGCACAGACCGAACAGCTCCAGCACCGCCGGCTCCTCCTCCTGCGCCTGGGGATGAAAGCACAGGGCCAGCTGGGCCTGCTCCCGGGCCGGCAGCACCGGGACACCGAATTCCCGTCTCAGCCACTGTGCCAGCTCCTCTCCGCCCCGGGGGGCGGAGACAACCAGGTAGCGCACCCTTTGACACAGCTGGACCGCCGCCCGGGCCATGTCCCGGTCAGCCCGCAGCCCCCGCAGCGCCACCGTGGCCCGGTCCGGGGACACTCCCCGCCGTCCCAGCGCCTCCACTGCCAGCGGCGCGCACTGGGCGCGTATCAGCGGGCTTGGGTCCACCGGCCGCAGTCCGCATTTCTCCAGCAGGGGCCAGCCCTGAAACCCCTTTGGGGCCAGTGCCTGAAGGGCGCCGGAGCGCCGCAGGCCGCGGCCCGCCCGCCGCAGGCGGACCTCTCCCAGCCACCCCTCCGGGTCGGCCTGGGCGGTAAGCACCTCCAGGCCGTAAAATGTGTCCCGCCGGAGCTTGCCCCAGCCTCCTTCCGAACATTCCAGCCGCCCCAGCATCCGCAGCCCTCCTCTCTCCCTATCAATATGCAGGGGAAACGGGAAATACGCCGCCGCTGTCAAAAGGCCCGCTGAATCGGAGACCCCCACCGCAGCTCCCTGCAAATGATCCTTCCCTCCCAACATCCTCCGCCCGGAAGGCCTGTCCCCTCCATTCTCCCCGGGGGAGAAGCCCCCCTTCCCCTTGCATTTTCCACCCGCCCATAGTATAATGTTTAACAGCTGGAACTCACCGGCCCAGGCCGGGAGAACCTACTTCGCAATCCCCAAGCGGGAGCGGAAAAGGAGTCGATGTTATGACAGCCACGGAAAAAAAGCAGCTTTCCATCACGGCCTGTAAGCTGCGCATGGGCATTATCGAAGGCACCCATGCCGCCAAGTCGGGCCACCCGGGCGGCAGTCTGTCCGCCGCGGACGCCTTTACTTATCTCTACTTCAAGGAGTTGAATGTCAAGCCGGAGAATCCCAAGTGGGAGGACCGGGACCGCTTTGTGCTGTCCAAGGGCCACACCGCCCCCGGTCTGTACTCCGCGCTGGCTCTGCGGGGCTTCTTCCCCCAGGAGGACCTGAAAACGCTGCGCCACATCGGCAGCCATCTCCAGGGCCATCCCAACATGAACCTGACCCCCGGCGTGGACATGTCCACCGGCTCTCTGGGCCAGGGCGTCTCGGCCGCCGCCGGCATGGCCCTGTCCGCCAAGTATCTGGGCAAGACCTGCCGGGTATACACCCTGCTGGGCGACGGCGAGATTCAGGAGGGCGAGGTCTGGGAGGCCATGATGTTCGCCCACCACTACAAGCTGGACAACCTGTGTGTCATCATTGACAACAACGGCCTGCAGATCGACGGCAACGTGGACGACGTGATGAGCCCCTACCCCATCGCGGACAAGCTGCGCGCCTTCGGCTTCGGGGTCAAGGAGATCGACGGCCACGACTTTGACCAGCTGGAGGCCGCCTTTGACGAGGCCAGAGCCACCAAGGGAGTCCCCTTCGCCATCATCATGAAAACGGTGAAGGGCAAGGGCGTCAGCTTCATGGAGGGCAAGGCCGGCTGGCACGGCAAGGCCCCCAACGACGAGGAATATGCACAGGCCATGTCTGAGCTGCAGGCTCAGCTGGCGGAAGTGGAGGCGATGTAACATGGCAGACGTGAAAAAGATTGCAACCCGCGACAGCTACGGCAACGCCCTGAAGGAGCTGGGTGAGGAGCACAAGGACCTGATCGTCTTTGACGCCGACCTGGCCGGAGCCACCAAGACCGCCACCTTCCAGAAGGCCTTCCCCGACCGCCACTTCGACTGCGGCATTGCCGAGGGGAACATGATGGGCGCCGCCGCCGGCGCCGCCGCCATGGGGCTGGTGCCCTTTGCCGCCACCTTTGCCATGTTTGCCGCCGGCCGCGCCTTCGAGCAGATCCGCAACTCCATCGGCTATCCCCACCTGAACGTGAAGATCGGCGCCACCCACGGCGGCATCTCGGTGGGTGAGGACGGCGCTTCCCACCAGTGCTGCGAGGATTTTGCCCTGATGCGCTCCATCCCCGGCATGGTGGTCATGTCCCCCGCCGACGACGTGGAAGCCCGGGCCATGGTGAAGGCCGCATACAAGCATGTGGGCCCTGTCTATATGCGCTTTGGCCGCGCGGCTGTCCCCGTCATTCATGACGAGGCCAATTACTCCTTCCAGATCGGAAAGGGCGAGGTCCTGATGGACGGCACCGATGTGGCCATCATTGCCAACGGCCTGATGGTGGCCGAGGCCGTGGAGGCCGGAAAGGCCCTGAAGGAGGCCGGCATCTCCGCCCGGGTCATCAACATGGCCACCATCAAGCCCCTGGACGAGGAGCTGGTGCTCAAGGCCGCCCGGGAGTGCGGCAAGATTGTCACCTGCGAGGAGCACAGCATCATCGGCGGCCTGGGCGAGGCGGTCTGTTCCCTCCTCAGCGAGAAGTGTCCCGTCCCCGTGCGCCGCATTGGTGTCAACGACGAATTCGGCCACTCCGGTCCCGCCGCCGACCTGCTCAAGCAGTTCGGGCTGTGCGCCGACCACATTGCGGAAGTTGTCAAGAGCTTCTGACCCCCTTCCCCGGACCAGAGTGAAATCCGGCGGCGCATGGCTTTTGCCATGCGCCGCCGTCCATTTTCATTCAGCATCAGCTCTCCCGTCCTGACGTTCCTTCTCCTCCCCGCCCTCGGACCAGCTCGATGGCCTCCTTCCCCGAGAGGTGGTCGATGGCCATCTCCAGCATGCAGAGGGAGCGCCACTCCCGCTCAATGGCGGCCCGGCGGTTCTCCGCGCTGTCTCCCGGAGCATATTTGACCGCCAGCTTATCAATGGCGGCCCGCTTCTCCGCCGGATCA
>CAJFVL010000105.1 GCA_904420465.1 uncultured Clostridium sp. | reverse complement strand
TGCCGTTACTTTTGCACCGCAGCGCGGTGCAAAAGTCCCCGCTGCGCGGGCCGCAAAGCCTTGCTGTACAAGGCTTTGCGGGGCATTCGATCCCATTCGAGGCGGGCTGCCGCCCCCTCGAGCTCCCCCATCGTGAAAGGCCCCTGTTTTTCTGCCGGCAGTTTTTTGACAAGCTGAGGGCGGACGGCGTATGCCGCCCGCCCTTTCCTTTTCCAAACTTTGGAGAGAGGAACCCCGCCATCCGGCTGATTTTGCTCCAACCTGCCCCACTCTACCCTCCGTTTGGTGACAGAGGCCGGCCTTCTGTGCTAAAATCATTCCGAGAAATCGGTGCCGGGGGGCATGCTGCCATGGATTTGGACCGGAAGAAAATTGGAGACCTCATCAGCACACTGCGCAGACAGCGGGGGATGACCCAGAAGGAGCTGGCGTACCAGCTCCATGTGTCGGACAGAGCGGTAAGCAAGTGGGAGCGGGGGGCGGGGCTCCCCGACCCCTCCCTGATGATCCAGCTGTCCGACCTGCTGGGCATCACCGTCAACGAGCTGCTGACCGGAGAGCGGCGGGAGGACCGGGACCGCCCGCCCCAGGACCGGGAGGAGGTGCAGGACGCCGTCTCCCTCTTCTACCAGCATGTGCGCCGCCGGGCCCGGCTGCTGCGGGGGCGGATCATCGCCGGGGTGTGCGCCGCCGCCCTCCTGGCCGGAGGAATCGCCCTGGCTTTGAAAAAAGCGGGGGAGGACCGCATCCTATTCCCTCCGGAGATTGGGTGCGAGGTGCTTCAGCAGGAGGAGCGGGTAGAGCTGTGTCTGGAGGTGGACCGCAGCCTGTCGGGGGTGTACGACTACATCTGCGGCTATGAGCTGGACGAGTACGGAAATGTGGCCCTGCGGGACCGGAGCCTGTGGCAGTCCTACACGGACGCGGTGTCCAAAGAGGTCTACCAGAGCTTGAAGGGACTGGACCCGGGGACGCTCACCTCCATCAACCGGACGGATTCGGGCTATCTGGCCTGCTATTACCAGGACTCCGGGTCCTGGGCACTGATTGAGACGGACCAGGCGGCGGCGCCGGCGTTCCGGTATGAGCTGGGGTCCGGGGAGCTCCGCACCGCATTTCTGTCCCAGGGGCGGCTCTATGCGCTCTCCCGCCCAGGGGAAGCTCCCGTAATGGAGCTGACGGAGGTGGACCGGGAGACAGGAGAAAGCCGGGCATGGTCCTTCGACTACCAGGACCTCTCCGGAGATTCCGGCGGAGACGAGAGCCTGGGTGGCTTTCTCTTTGACGGCAGGCAGATGTGGGTGCAGGACGGCGTGCTCTGCTTTGCCCAGACCTACTACGGCGGGGGGACCTCCGCCGTGCTGGCGGCCTATGACCTGGAGGCGGGCAGGCCGCTGCGCTTCCAGGTACTGGAGGGGGCCCAGGTAGTGCTGGTCCGCTGTGAGCCGGAGGCGGGGCGGGCGCGGGTGCTGGTCAACCCCATGGATTATGCCCCTTTGAAGCTTCTCACCTTGGACAGCGGAACCATGGAGGTGCGGGGAGAGGCGGAGCTGGAGCTGCCCAACGAGTATCTGACCCGGCGGGACTCCCTGTATGGGGCGGAGACCTACTACCTGTTTCAGGGGGACATGGATGGAGAGCGGGTAGCCATCCTCTTCGGTGATGCGGTGGACCGGGAGCGGATGGAGCGCGGACAGGCCAGCAGCATCCTGGCGGTCTACGATGGGGACTCCGGCCGCATAGTGTGGCGGGGGAGGCTCCGTTACCCCCAGGGTTACGAGATCAGCGGCATATCCCTGCCGTCCGGAGATGAGGGACAGACCGGCTCTGCAGAGGCCTGAAGCATAAAAGCGGCTCCCGCGGCGTTTGCCGCGGGAGCCGCTTCAATCTGTGAAAAACCCTCCGCTGAACCACATCCGCCTGCCGCAAAAAAGCTGAGACCAGCAGCTCACAGACCATTGACCACACAGTCGGGGCGTTCCCCTCCCAGCAGCCGCTTTACGTTGGTCCACATGTGGAGGTGCCCCCGGCGGAAGGAGCCGCCGGTGATGCCTCCCAGATGAGGGGAGTAGATAACCCGGTCCCGCACCTCCGGCGGCAGGTCCACCAGGGGGTGGTCGGCCGGGGTTGGCTCAGGGGCCAGAGTGTCAAATGCGGCACCCCCCAGGCGGCCCGAGATCAGGGCCTCACGCACCGCCAGATTGTCCATCAGGTCCCCCCGGGCGGTATTCACCAGGATGGTCCCCGGCCGGACACGGGACAAAAGACCGGCGTCCACCATGCCCCGGGTCTGGTCATTGACGGCACAGTGAAGGGAGAGGATGGAACACCGGGCGGCCAGCTCCTCCAGCGGAAGGTAGGACACTCCGAACCCGGCCTCCACCTCCGGCGCGCGGCGGTGCAGAGAGTAATAGAACAGGTTACAGCCGAAAGGGGCCAGCCGGCGGGCGGTGGCCTGGGCAATGTCCCCAAACCCCACCAGGCCCACAGTCTGTTCCCCCAGTTCAGGGGCGCTGGAGACCATGATCCGCTCCTTCATCTGAATCTGCCGCCCCTCCCGGACGGCCCGGTCCCCTGTAACCCCGTGGCGCAGGGCCATCAGCATGAGCATAACGGTGTGCTCTGCCACCGAGGCGGCGTTGCACCCTTTGTTGTTGCACACATAGACTCCCCGGCGTCGGGCGGCCTCCAGGTCGATGCGGTTAAAGCCGACTCCTTCGGAGTGGATCAGCTTCAGCCCGGGAAGCCGCTCCATGATATCCGCCCCCACATCGGTGATGGCGTCAGAAAAAATCACCTGGGCGTCCGGGTGGTCTGCGGCCGCCTGGAACGTGATGCTGCGCAGGGCGGAAGGCACGTCCCCTTCCGGCAGCTTGTCCCGGTCCAGGGGGCAGTAGACCTCCTCCACCGGCAGCCCGGCAACAAAGTCAGGGCGGTAAGCATCGTAGCGGGCCTTCGGGCCAAAAATCAGGATCTTCACGCTGATCTCTCCTGTCGTTCCAGTCTTTGCTCCAAATTATAGCACATTGGTCTGGGCTCGGCAAGCTGAAAGAGGACGCTGCCCGCGCTGCTCGAGCCGCGCCGGATCAGTCAGTCCCTGGAGCTGCCTTTTACTCCGAACTATCGTGCGTCCGGGGGCAGACATCAAAACAAAAACCGCTGATTTCTGCCGCTGCCGGTTCTATCGAATCTGCGTCACCTGATCCTGCCCCCGGTCCAGGGAATATACCTTGCTGCCGTCCCCTGAGACCAGGAAAGTACCTGCGATCTGGTGGTCCTCCCGCAGATACACATTCAGGCAAAAACACGGAGCGCCATCCACCATGGAAATTCCATCCTCCGGCACCACGGAATACAGCTCCATCGTTTCCCCCGCGAGGCCCAGCGCATCGGTTCCCAGCTGAACCAGCACCTGCACCGCCTCCTCCACTGTCAGGCCCTCAGCCCGCTCCTCCCCCGCTTCCATCAGAATCGGGGTGATGGTACAGCCCCCGGCCTGCCATTGGATGTCCAAAGCAAAAACGCCCGCTCCGCTCTCCCGCCGCAGTCCTACCGTGACCTCACCATTTTCCGCTGTATAGTCCGGGTCGGGCTGGACCGCTCCGGTCTCATCCATCACAAAGCAGCCATAGCCGTCCTTCAGCGTCTGAACATACTCCTGTACGGCCGCCCCTCCTGATTCCAATCCCGTATAGGTGTAGACCGCCGGCTCCTCCTGCTGAGACGGCACGCTTCCGGAGGACTGGCTGCCATCCGGTGTTCCGCCGCCTTCCACCGTACAGGCCAGTCCGTCAGGGACGCTCATGACCCGGTTGATAGCGGGGAGGTAGTCCTCTCCAATGGCATAACGCTCCGGCAGCTCCGTCTCCTCCCCGGAGCACCCGCACAGCAGTAGGCACAGGGCCAGGGGAAGGGCGGCAAGCTGGCGTCTCCAGTCATATTTTTTCTTCATCCTCATATCTGATCTCCACTTTATCCAAATCCTTCAGGGGCTGCTGGAAGGTGCAGTCCGCCCCATTGATTTTCAGTCGTACCGGCCGCTCCACATGCTGAAAGTCGATGCCGGAGCGCTCCAGCAGATCCATCAGGTAATAGGGCATTCCGTCTCCCTTGGGCGGCAGGCGAAGCGGCTGGCCATTGAGCTCCACAGAGATGCCGCCCCCCTGCCGCTCCGCCTCCTCCTGCTTTGGGACAGCCGGAGCCGGCTTTTCCTCCTTCAGCGGCGGCTTCTCCTCCGGGGGGACGGCGGACTCCTCCGCCCGGCCGGCGGCGCGCAGCTGCATCCCGGACCGCAGCGGCTCCTCCGGCGGCAGCAGCTTCTCCTCCCAGATCAGACCGGAAACACACAGCGCCCGGGCCAGCTCGCCGGCCGTCATGGAGCGGTCCGTTCCGGACACAGCAGGCTGAAACTGAATGGAGTCCCCCGCGTGGATCACCAGAGAGGGCTGCGCCTCCCCCCCGTTGACCTCCAGCTTCGCCGGCTGGGCCGGCTCCCCGTAAAACACCATCCGCTTTCCATCCACCTGCACGGACAGGCTTCTGCCGCCCCGGCCCAGCAGGTCCCCGTGGGTATAGCCGTTCATCATCAGCAGCTCCAGCACAGTCAGCTTGCCGCTGCGGAACAGCTTGGCCGGCCGGCCGTTCAAGGTGACCCGGTAGCTGTCGCTGATCAGGCCCAGCCCTGCGGAGACGGCAATGCCCAGAGGGGTGGTATAGGCCGGGTCATCCAGCTGGAGGGTATCAGAAAAGGCGCTGTTCTGGAAATATCGCCCGGCCACCGCCACCCTCCGCTCGTCCATGTGCAGGGACCCGGCCACCTTCTGGCTCAGCCCGGCCAGCTTGCTGCCGCCGCCGGCCAGGAACAGGGCGGAGGGCGGCCCGCCGTTGACCTGGAGCACCCTCTGGGCAATCTCATCAGCCAGCATCTGCACCTCGCCCTCCACCAGGGCGGACAGCTCCTGGCTGGAGCAGCGCTGCTCCAGCCCCACCACGTCGGTAAACACAATCTCCTCCTCGCGGCCCAGCCTCCGCTTGATGGCCTCGGCAGTGGGATAGTCCACCAGACACTTGCGCATCAGGGCCTCGGTGATCTCATCGCCGGCCACGGTGGCCATGGTGTAGCCCACCACGGCCCCCTCGCGGCAGATGGCAATGTCCGAGGTCCCCGCGCCAATGTCCACCAGGGCCAGATTCAGCAGCCGAATATCCTCCGGAATGGCCGCGTTCAGGGCCGCGATGGGCTCCAGCGTCAGGCTGGCCACCTCCAGACCGGCCTGACGCATGACGGCGTACAGGCTGTCCACCACCTCACGGGGCAGGAACGTGGCCACCACCTCGGCCTCCAGCAGCTGGCCGGTATGGCCCTCCAGGCTGGAGAGCGGATAGTGGTCCAGCTGAAACCGGGTCACGGTATAGCCCACCAGGAACAGCCTCTGGTCCGGCTCCCCCTGCTCCTGCAGGGCGCGCTCGGCCTGGGCCACCGCCTCCAGCTCCAGCTGCTTGATCCGCTCCTCCCGGATGACCTCCGGAGCGGACAGCTCCAGACAGTAAGAGCCCCGCTGGGTGCGCAGAGCCCGGCCGGCGGCCGCCACACAGGCCCGCTCCAGCCTCCGCCCGGCCCGCTCCTCCAGCCTGTCGGTTGTCTGAGACACCACGCGGGCCACCTGACCGATATCCTCGATCTGTCCGTCCAGCATGGTGCGCTTCTCATGGGGCTGAACCTCGATATCCAGAACGTGCATCCGGTCTCCCTCCCGCCGGGCGAGAAGGCCGATCACGCTTCTGGTCCCAATGTCCAGGGCATAGAGCAGCTCCTGCTCCTGCCGGGGATATTCGCCGGCTGCCGTCATACGCTCTCCTCCTTACAGCGGCGGGGAGGCCGCGCCAAACCCACATTTTGGGCAAGACGACCTCCCCGCCGGAATGTTTTCCCACTGTCCAGAGGACAGCCCTGCTTTAATACTTGCTGAACCTGTCCTCACCGGCGGAGACACCGCCCAGCCCCCTGCCGAGGGAGGACGCTCCCGCCGCAAACTGGGACGGCTCCTCCTGCCCGGAGGCCTTCTTCAGCTCAAAGCCCTGGATCATCTGCTTCATCACCACCGCCTGGGAAGAGAGCTCCTCGCTGGCGGCGGCCGACTCCTCGCTGGTAGCGGAGTTAGTCTGCACCACGGCGGAGATCTGGTCCACGCCGGTGGTCAGCTGGTTGATGGCCTCGGACTGGGCCACGGAGTTCTCCGCCAGCTGCTCCATGTAGGAGATGGCGGTGGCGGCGTACTCCATGGTCTCCTCCATGCTGGACACCACATCCTCCATCAGGGCGTTGCTCCGGTCCACATAGGAGATGGCATCCTCGATCTGCTTCTTGGTCTGCTTGGCCGCCTGGTCGGACTTGGAGGCCAGATTGCGCACCTCGTCCGCCACCACGGCAAAGCCCTTGCCGGCCGAGCCCGCCCGGGCGGCCTCCACCGCCGCGTTCAGAGCCAGAATATTGGTCTGGAAGGCGATGTTCTCGATGGTCTCGATAATCTTTCCGATATCCCGCTGGCTCTTAAGCACGTCGCCCATGGCCTGGCGCATCTCGTGCATCTTCTCGTTGCTGGCCTGAACCTTCTCCCCCGCCTGGTTCGCCTTGTCCTTGGCGGTCCGGGCGGTTTGGGCGTTCTCCTGGGCCTTCTGGTCCAGGTCGGTGATGGTGGCGGACAGCTCCTCCACCGCGCTGGCCTGCTCGGTGGCGCCCTGGGCCAGGCTCTGTGCCCCGTTGGATACCTGGTCGGCTCCGGCGGTCACCTGCTCAGACGCCTGGAGGATGTTCCC
>CAJFVL010000104.1 GCA_904420465.1 uncultured Clostridium sp. | reverse complement strand
AGACCGCACTTTCATTATAGCAAAGGGAGTTTTTTCTTGTTTATCGCCTTAGGCTTTTTTGAACCACTCGCTTAGCGAGTGGTTTTAGGTTACAAAAAAACTCCCACCCCGGATGGGGCGGGAGTTTTCGGCAGCTTATTCCTCCTGCATCGCCTTGGCGGCAGCAATCGCCTTTTCCTGGGCGGCGGGAGGACAGTCCTCATAGCGGACAAAGTGGAAGGTATAGGAACCGCGGGACTGGGTCATGGCCCGCAGGTCAATGGCGTAGCTTGTCATCTCAGCCATGGGCACCTCAGCCTCAATGATCTGATCGCCATCGTCGGTGGGCGTCATACCCATAACGCGGCCTCGGCGCTTGTTCAGGTCGCCGATGACGTCGCCCATGAAGTTGTCGGGCACGGTGACCTTCAACTCGCCCACCGGCTCCAGCAGGACGGGGTTCGCCTCCGGCATGGCGGCCTTGTAAGCCAGCTGGGCCGCCGTCTTGAATGCGATTTCCGAGGAGTCCACCGGGTGGTAGCTTCCGTCGTACAGCACGGCCTTCAGGTTGACCACGGGGTAGCCCGCCAGAGGACCGTGGACGCAGGCCTCACGCAGGCCCTTCTCCACCGCGGGGAAGAAGTTCTTGGGCACCGAGCCGCCGAATACCTCCTCGGCAAAGACCATCTGCTCCTCGTCCGGGTTGGGCTCGAAGCGGACCCACACGTCGCCGAACTGGCCGGAGCCGCCGGTCTGCTTCTTGTGGCGTCCCTGCTTGGAGACGGTCTTGCGGATCTTCTCCCGGTAGGGAACCCGAGGGGCCTTCAGCTCCGCCTCCACGTTGAAGCGGCTCTTCAGCTTGGCCACCAGCACGTCCACCTGGATGTCGCCGGCGGCGTAGATCACCATCTGATGGGTTTCAGCGTTGTTGACTACATAGAAGGAGGGGTCCTCCTCGTTGAGGCGGTTGAGGCCCTGGGCCACCTTGTCCTCCTGGCCCCGGGTCTTGGGGGCGATGGCCACCGAGTAGCAGGGCTCGGCAAATGGGATCTGCTTGAGGGACACCACCTTGCGGGGGTCGCAGAGGGTATCGCCCGTCTTGACCTTCTCCATCTTGCCGATGGCTCCGATGTCGCCGCAGGTGAGCTCCTTGACCTCCTCGGCCTTCTTCCCCCGCATGACGTACAGACGGCCCAGCTTCTCACTGTTGCCGGTGCGGGAGTCCACCAGGCTCAGGTCAGAAGTGATGACGCCGGACAGGACCTTGACATAGGAGTACTTGCCGTACTGGTCGGAGACCGTCTTGAACACAAAGGCGGTGGGCACGCCGCCGGGCGAAACCACAAATTCCTCGGTCTCGCCGTCCTGGCGGGTGGCCTTGTGGTAGTTGCCCTCCATAGGATTGGGGAGCAGATCCACAATGTGGTCCAGCAGCATCAGAGAGCCCATGGTATTGATGGCGGAGCCGCACAGAACCGGGAACAGGGACAGCTCCCGCACGCCCTGGCGCAGGCCCTGGATCATCTCGGCATAGGTGAAGTCCTCGCCGCCGAAGAACTTGTCCATGAATTCCTCGCTGGTCTCGGCCACCGACTCTTTCAGGGCGTCGTTGAACTGGGTGATCACCTCGTCCTTGCCCTCGGGGATGTCGATCTCCACCCGCTTGCCGTTCTGCATCTCATAGGCCCGCTTGTTGAGCACGTCGATGATGCCGGTGATCTTCTTGTTGCCGTCCCAGATGGGAACCACCACAGGGGCGATCTTGTTGCCGTACTTGGCACGCAGGGCCTCGAAGGTGGCGTTGTAATCGGAATTCTCCTCGTCCGTCTTGGAGATATAGATGATGCGGGGCATGTTCCGCTCCTCGCAGTACTTCCAGGCCTTCTCCAGACCCACCGAGATGCCGTCCTTGGCGGAGCAGACGATGATGGCCGCGTCGGCTGCCCGCAGGGCCTCCATCACCTCGCCGGCGAAGTCAAAGCCGCCCGGGGTGTCCAGGATGTTGATCTTGCAGCCCTTGTACTCCACGGGAGCCACGGCCAGAGAAATGGAAATTTTTCGCTTGATCTCCTCCGGGTCATAGTCGCACACGGTATTGCCGTCCGCGGCCTTTCCCATCCGGTCGATGGCTCCGGTCATATAAAGCAGGCTCTCAGCCAGGGCGGTCTTTCCGCTCCCACCGTGTCCCAGCAGGCAGACGTTGCGGATGTTTTGCACTGAATAGCTCATGTTCTTGTTTCCACTCCTTACATTTGGGCAATTGCTCCGTCCAGCGGACGTGATACACTATTGGTTATTATACATGAACACTGGCCATCTGACAACTGTTTTTTTGGCGCCGCAGGGGCGTTCTCCCTGCGCTGCAGGGGATGAGCCGCCGTTTTTTCGTATAAATTACCCAAATATAGGCCCGGTTTCACAAAGGAAGCAAAATTTGCCGGACTCCGCCGCCGGTAATTGCAAAATCCCGTCCGGAAAGACCCCGGACGGGATTCAACATCTGCGTTTCACTTCCCTGTCAGCACCACAGCGCAGGGATCGCTTCCCTCCGCCCCGGCGGACCGGGCCGCGGTGATACCCTGCTCCCGGGCCAGGGTCTCCAGCGCGTCCAGCTGCTCCAGGGTGAGGGAGCTGTAGACCTCTCCCCCATACTCCTCAGAGTAGCTTACCGGGGTATCTCGGGGGAGCAGGCTGTCCGCTCCCTCGGGCATGGCGTCCAGGATCAGGACAGTCTGGTCCTCCAGTCCTGCGGCGGCGCCCTGAATTGTAAGTCCCTCCTGGCCCTGCGCGGAGGAAGCGCCATCCCGATCATTCTTAAACAAAGAGGTGTCCCGCTGGGCGATCTCCCCCTGGACCTGGGTATTGTCCGGGCCCGTGGTGTAGGCGCTGACGGACAGGTCGCCGTCCGCCTGGAGAGAAGCGGCCTGCTGCTCCCACCGTCCGCTCCCGGACAGGCCGTACAGCCCAAGGCACAGCACGGCGCAGGCGGCAAGCCCCGCCAGCGCCCTGACCTGGGGCCGGCGGAACAGCGGAATCACTTTTTTCTCCCCGGCAATCCGCTCCATCACGCCCTGAGCAAAGCCCTCCGGAGCCGGGATCTCTTCCAGGTCCTGCAGCCCGGCGCTCAGCGCCTCCAGCTGCTCCGACAGTGCCCGGCAGTCGGGGCACTGGACCAGATGACGCTCCAATTCCCGCTCCTCCTCGGAGGTCAGCTCTCCATCCAGGCGGGCAGACAGCTGCTCCAGCCAGAATTCACATCCCTCCATGCCGGGTCACCTCCTCTGCTTTTCTGTTGGATTAGACGCTGCACTGTCGGAAAAGTTCCCATCCGACAGCAAAATTTTTCGCAAAGCCAGCCTGGCCCGGGCAATGCGGGATTTCACGGTGCCCAGGTCCAGATTCAGGGACGTCCCGATCTCCTGATAGCTCAGGCCGGACAGCTCCCGCAGCACCAGCACCTGCCGGAAGTGCTCAGGCAGCGCCTCCAAGCCCCGGGCTACCGCCTGTCTCATCTCAGTACGTTCCAGCATCCGCTGAGGGTCCCCTTCCCAGTCGGCCGGTTCAGGCCATCCCGCCTCTTCATCGTCCAGCGAAGGCCCCCCCTCCACCTCCTGCCGCCGGCCGCGCCGGCGCAGGTGGTCGATACAGACATTTGTGGTCAGCCGGTGAAGCCAGGTGGCAAAGCTGCTCTCCCCCTGAAAAGAAGGAAGGCCCTGCCAGGCCTTCAGGAATGCCTCCTGGGCCAGGTCCGCCGCCTCCTCCCGGTCCCCGGTCAGCCGCAGGGCCAGGGAGTAGACCTTATTCTGATGGTTCAGCACCAGCTGCTCAAAGGCTCCCTGGTCTCCGCGCTTTGCGCGAAGGACCAGATCCTGCTCATTCATGGCATCCGTCTCCCCCTCTCCGACGCTTCTCCGATCAGCTCCAGGCACAGTGTTTGAAGGGCCCCGTCATAGTCACACGGCCTGTCGATCAGGAAACAGCGCGTTCCATTCACCCGGCAGGCCTGCAAATTGCGCGCATTTTCCCGCTTCAGCTCCTCCCTGTCCACGGAAGGGTCCTTTCGGATCTCCACACGGTTGGCGTGGGTCAGAATCTGATCAAAGTGGCACTCCAGATAGCTCTGACTGAACACCAGACACACATAAGAGAGAAACGCGCGGTATTCCGCAGGAAAATCCCCTGCATAATGAAATGGGATATAGCAGCCCTCGATTACCAGATTCTGCCCGTTTTCGATGGCAGTCTTTGCAATCTCCCGGGCAATGGGCCACAGCAGGCCGGTCAGCTCTCCGTCTGAGCTCTCCGGGGTCAGGCGGGTCATTCCGCTGCGGATCAGCCCCATCTTCAGGTGATCCAGCGAGAGATAGGGCCAATGCGCTGTCTCCAGCAGGCGCTGCGCCAGCATCGTTTTTCCTGTGTGCGTGCCCCCGGCGATCAGGATCACCATTGAACCGCCCCCTCCTTCAGCACAGATCCCGCTTGATTCCCTCGGTCACTCGGTATACGTCGGCCAGTGTGGTGATCTTCACGATCTGTTCCTTATAGTAGCCGGCGTGGGGGACCCCCTTCAGGTACCAGGCGTAGTGCCGCCGGGCCTCCAGGCAGGCAATTTTCTCCCCCTTGTTGGCGGCGGACAGCTCAAACTGCCGCACGGCGGCGTCGCACCGCTCTGCCAGCGGGGGCATGGGAGGGATCTCCCGCCCCTCCAGAACGGCCCGGCACTGGGCAAACAGCCAGGGGTTGCCGAACACCCCCCGCCCAATCATGGCCATGTCCGCCCCGGTGTATTTCAAAATACGGGCGGCATCCTCCGGCTTGAATACATCCCCGTTGGCTATCACGGGAATTTTGACAGCCTTCTTCACCTCCCGGATGTAGTCCCAGTTGGCCGTCCCTGCATACATCTGGACCCTGGTACGGCCGTGGACGGCCACCGCCGCCGCGCCGGCCTCCTCCATCGCCCGGGCAAACTCCACACAGTTGATGGAGCCCTTGTCCCAGCCCAAGCGAAACTTCACGGTGACGGGACAGCCCGCACCCCGGACCACCGCCTCCAGCACCCGCACCGCCTTGTCCGGGTCCCGCATCAGGCCGGAGCCGTCCCCCGAGTTTGCCACCTTGGGTACCGGGCAGCCCATGTTGATGTCGATGAAGTCGGCCCCCGACACCTCACGGGCGATGGCGGCCCCCTCCTCCATACACACCGGATCGCTGCCGAAGATCTGGGCGGCGGCAGGGTGCTCTCCCTCCCCCAGCTGTAAAAGGGGGATCGTCTTTTTGTCCTGGTAGCACAGGGCCTTGGCGCTGACCATTTCAGTGCAGGTCAGCCCCGCCCCCTGTTCCCGGCAGAGGGTGCGGAAGGCCAGGTCGGTCACTCCCGCCATGGGGGCCAGGGCAAGGGGGGACGGAATCGGGACTCCGCCAATGGACAGCATAGCAAAACTCCTTCTCAGATGATAAAACCAAACATCAATCAGCTTCCGCTATTCTACCATACCCCCCGGCAGTTGACAAGGGCAGGCCCAGCCAGTACAATAGGGACACCAAGCCAGACGGGAGAGAGATCAATCATGGAGCTGCGTGCCATGCGGGCCGCCCTGCGGGGGGTATCCGCCTTTCGGAATATCATGGACAAGCCGGTGTTGGCTCAGGCTGCCGGGCTGCTGGACGCCCTGTACAAGGGGCAGGGGGAGCGGGCGCTGGACTGCTATACCGCCCTGTTTTCCGCCCTCCGGCTGGGCGGCTTTCAAGGGATCGGGGACTGGCTGTGGGACGCTCTGCGGTATACGGAGAGCCCCTATGCCCGGCTGGCAGAACGTGGGGAGGCCGACCCCGCCCTGGAAAACTCCGCCCGGCGTGAGGTGGAGACACTGATCCTGCTGGCCAGGATTGACTGTGACCAGTATATTGACGCCATGCAGGCCCTGCTGCCCGGAGAATACGCCCCGGTGCTGGCCGGCCTGCCCCGGTGGCGGGCTTCGGTCCCCTTCTGCTTTGACACGCTGGCCCGCTTTTACCGGGAGCATGGGGCGGGGGAATACGCCCGGTACCAGGCCTTTGTCTGGGAGGACGGTGCCCTGATCCCCGTGGCCGACCCCGACTGTCCCAGGCCGGAGGATCTGCTGGGCTATGAGCTCCAGCGGGGCCAGGTGGAGGCCAACACCCGCCTGCTGATGGCCGGCCGGCCGGCCAACAACGTCCTCCTCTTCGGAGACGGGGGAACGGGCAAATCGGCCACGGTGAAATCCATGCTCTACCTTCCCGGAATGGAGGACCTGCGCCTCATTGAGATTGAGAAGGAGAACCTCACCGGCCTGCCCCGGCTGATGCGCTCCCTGGCCGGGCGGCGGCAGAAGTTCATCCTGTTCATTGACGACCTGGCTTTCGACCAGGATGACAAGACCTACTCCTCGCTCAAGACCATTCTGGAGGGCAGTTTGGAGAAGCGGCCGGCCAACACCGCCATCTACGCCACCTCCAACCGGCGCCACCTGGTGCGCCAGACCTTCTCCGACCGGACGGGGGATGAGGTGGACGCCTCGGAGACCATCTCGGAAAAGACCGCCCTGGCCGAGCGCTTCGGCCTGCGCATCCCCTATCTCTCCATGAACAAGAAGGACTACCTGGCCCTGGTGGACCATCTGGCCGCCCAGGCCGGCGTATCCCTGAACCAGGAGGCCCTCCACGCCCAGGCTATGGCCTGGGAGCTGCGCCACGCCGGGCGGACCCCCCGGGTGGCCCGGCAGTTTATTGCCAGCCTGGAGCATTGAAGCGGCACGCTATCTTTCCAAAAAACGGACAAAAGGCCGGCGCGGGAAGGCATTTCGCCGTCCCGCGGCCGGCGCGGGAAGGCATTTCGCCTTCCCGCGCCGTGCTTCACCGTTTTTTCCGGCCCGCCTTCAGCCGGGCCATGGCCCGGGCCAAAGCGGCCTTGGAGTTGTAGTAGTCCCGCATGCTCAGCTTCTGCTTCAGCCGCTCCTCCGCTCGCTCCCGGGCGGCCGCGGCCCGCTTCAGGTCAATCTCCTCGGGGCGCTCGGCGGCGGACACCAGCACGATAGCCCGGTCGGGCATGATCTCGGCCAGTCCCTGGCCCACCACCGCCGCCGTCCACACCCCGCCGCTGCGGAAGCGCAGGTCGCCGGGCACCACGGCGGTGGCCACCGGCTCATGGCCGGCCTCCACTCCCATGGAGCCGTCCAGGGCGGGCAGGATCAGGGAATCAGCCTCTCCGATAAAAAACTGCTTGTCAGGGGTCACAATCTCCAGATGGAAGGTCTTTCCCTCAGCCACCTCAGCTCACCCCCATATCCCGGGCCTTTCTGCGCACCTCGTCCACGTCGCCGGTCATGCTGAAGGCGGCCTCGGGAAGCCGGTCCAGCTCGCCCCCCAGTATGGCCTCAAAGGAGCGCAGGGTGTCCTCCAGCTTGACAAAACGGCCCTCCATGCCGGTAAAGGTCTGGGCCACAAACAGGGGCTGGGAGAAGAACTGCTGCATCCGGCGGGCCCGCTCCACGGCCTGCTTGTCCTCCTCCGACAGCTCCTCCATCCCCAGAATGGCGATGATGTCCTGCAGCTCCCGGTAGCGCTGGAGCAGCTCCTGCACCGCCCGGGCGATCTTGTAGTGCCGCTCCCCCACTACGTCCGGCTCCAGAATCCGGGAGGTGGACTCCAGCGGGTCCACGGCGGGATAGATGCCCTGCTCCACAATTTTCCGGGAGAGCACGGTGGTGGCGTCCAGATGGGTAAAGGTGGTGGCGGGGGCGGGGTCGGTCAGGTCGTCGGCGGGGACATACACCGCCTGGACCGAGGTGATGGCCCCGTTCTTCGTGGAGGTGATCCGCTCCTGCAGGGCGCCCATCTCATTGGCCAGGGTGGGCTGATAGCCCACGGCGGAGGGCATGCGCCCCATCAGCGCGGACACCTCGCTGCCCGCCTGGACATAGCGGAAGATGTTGTCGATGAACAGCAGCACGTCCTGGTGCTCCTGGTCCCGGAAGTACTCGGCCATGGTC
>CAJFVL010000103.1 GCA_904420465.1 uncultured Clostridium sp. | reverse complement strand
CACCTTTGAGCCGGGCTGCCGCAACAACTGGCACATCCACCACGCAAAGAGCGGCGGCGGCCAGATCCTCATCTGTACTGCCGGCGAGGGCTGGTACCAGGAGGAGGGCAAGGACGCCGTCAGCCTGACTCCCGGCACCGTCATCGTCATTCCCCCGGAGGTAAAGCACTGGCACGGAGCCAAGGCAGACAGCTGGTTCAGCCACATCGCCGTGGAGGTGCCCGGCGAGGAAACCAGCAACGAGTGGCTGGAGCCGGTGGACGAAGAAGCCTATTCCAAACTGTAAAGAAACCGCGATCCAGACGCACCGGACTCCCAAATATTGGCTATCCCAGAAGCCTGAACGTCGTGACCTGAGTGAACAAGGCGGCAGGGCGGCGTGGATGTGACCTGACGGCAGGCTCCCGGCGCCCACAACTGGGATTTCTAACGGGAACAGATCCGGCAGGTGCTGGACTGGCTGCCGCCGGAGAAGGCCGTGGCCGGTGTCAACATCGGAAATGTCGCCGAATAAGGAAAAAGAAACACGGCTGGAAGCAAGCTCGCTTCCAACCGTGTCGTTCTTTATTCCACTGCTGCCTCCATCTGTTTTTGATCCGGGAAGGCCGAGCGGCGGAGCCTCAGCTGGCATCGCTTGGTCAGCCAGCCGATGATCTTGCCTGTGAGGATGGCAGAGATCACTGTACCCTCCCAAATATCGTGGATACCACCCAGAGCCAGCAGAGAGATCAGCACGCCCAAGGCGACAAAGATACAGTCAGTCACGATCTTCAGGCGGCCAAAAGGAATTTCAAACCGCTCGCAGAAAGCCAGGATCAGGCCCTCCAGGGGATTGGGGACCACATCCATCGCGATGTAGATCACCGCACCGGCCGCGCAGGTGACCACACCCACCAGCATGACTGCAAACCGCGCCGCGTATCTATGGGGACTATGAATATACCATCGGGGACGGCGTAATTCGACAGATCAGTGATTGGTATAAGGGCCGCGCTTATATATACGACAATAACTGGCTTCCGGAGGATGGCGCGGAATTTGAAAGCCTTCCAGAAACCATTGAAAAAGTCATTAAGCAATACGGAGTCCGGCTAGTCTGTATCGACAATTTGATGACAGCTATGGAAACAGTTCAGGAAAACGATCAGCTTTATTTGGCACAGAGCAATTTTGTGGGTCAGCTTAAAAAGATCGCTGTCAAATATGATGTAGTTGTTATTCTGGTCGCTCATCCCAGAAAAAGCAAATTGGAGTTTGACAACGATGATGTAGCCGGTTCCGCAGACATCACTAACAAGGCCGACGTAGTCATGTCCTATGAGCGAATAGAAAATGACGATACATGTGATAGCAAGCTGTCAATTACAAAAAACCGTCTGTTTGGAAAATATGCCACGAAGGACAAAGCCATAAAACTGTGTTACAGCGAGCGAACAAAAAGAATTTTTCCTTATGGACTTTATCCGCGGCACTATGGTTGGGAAGGATACTTTAAACCAATGGAGGAGGAATTGCCATTATGACAGAACTTCCTTTTGAACGGGCAGCTATGAGAGGAGAACCGATGCCAGACGATTTAGATTTTATTGATTCCGTTATGTATCAAGGATTGGCTGCGCTGTATTTTCGATTTCTTCAGAAGGCAATTACACAAGAGCAAGGAAAAACTGAAAAAAAGCAGTTATTGAGAAAATACAATGTAGCACGAAATATGAAATCTTATGAGGATACCGCAGCAGTCAATCACTTTGCCGGGACCAGCGTATCCGCTACGGGAATTATCGTTGGGGTTTTTGCGGGGGTCTTTGCCTTTGTGGCAAACGGGGCAATTCTTCTGATCAACGCCTTCTCCGCCGTCGGAAACTTTCTGGGCAACGTGTTTAACGACCCGGTTGCGGCGGTGAAAATCTTAATTCTGGACATGGCTACCACTGTCTTGGGGTACATCTCCACAATGGCCCATGGGATCGAGGACCTGATCAACAAAATTCCCGGGGTGGAGGTAAGTATTACCAGCGGCGTGGACGCCCTGTACAACCGCGTCAAGGGAGCGGCAGAGAAGGCAAAAAGTGAGTCAGATTGGGTGGAGTATTTCAAGCCCGTTGAATATCTGGACATGTCGGAGACTGCGGCGGCTGGGTACAACTGGGGGAAAAACTTCAACCCCCTGGGGGACCTGTTTGGCGCCGGCGGCGATCTCTCCCAGTACACCACCGGCATTCCCTCCTATGACGAGATTGCAAGCACGCTGGGGGACATCTCCGGCAGTGTGAAGGGCATCGAAAAGACCGTCTCCATGTCCGACGAGGACATCAAGGCCCTGGTGGATGTGGCGGAGCGGCGGTATGTGAATCAGGTCAACCTGACCAGTCAGACCCCCGTTATCACGGTGAACGGGGCCAACACCGGCCGGACGGCCCAGGACCGGCGGGCGCTGGCGGACGCCATTGAGCTGATCCTGCGGGAGCAGCTGACCAGCGGGGCGGCGCGCAGCACGGCATACGCATAAAAAAACGGCCCCGACGTGGGGCCGCAGTTACTGGGCTTTTTTGAGTTCGGCGATCTCCTGGTTCATGGTGCGGATGGCGAGCTTTAACACGGAAACCTCACTTTTCAGTTCCTCGATTTCGCTCTTGGGAGCCATGCGGTCCAGCTTTTCATGGAGCCCCTGGATTTCCTCCGCAAGAAGGTTGAACTTTGGGGTAACGTCCGCGTCCAGCAAAACCTTCATGGATTGGGTGGCTTCCTTCAAAATTTCTTGCTTCTGCTGAGAAAGTTGGTCTTTGACCTCACCTAGAATATCCTGCTTCTGCTGAGATAGCTTTTGGTCCATCAACTGTGCAATAGCCTGCAAATCTTTTTCCTCCAGCATAACAATCACCTCACCCTGATTATACAAGGAGGCGGACATGTCAGTCAACAACTTTGGATTATTTTTCACCCGGGACGGACAGGTGGTCCGCCTGCCTGTCAACCCCGCGAAGCTGCCCGTGGTGCGGGAAAGCGACAATGGAGAGTACAACGTGCTGGGCATCGGCCCCATCATGCAGGCCCGGACCCCGAAATTAAAGGTGGTCACTATCTCCAGCTATTTCCCGGGCCGGGTGTCCTCCGGGATTCTCACCTCCGGGAGTTTCCAGCCACCGGAGTTCTATATTCAGTTTTTTGAGTCGGCTTTCAACGACAAAGCGGTCATTCTGTATACGCCGGTGCGGTACTACGAAAACGGGGAGCCGTTCTTCACCGGGGACCCGGGCTTTCAGTGCCTGGTTACCTCGTTCAAAACCGAAGAGCGGGGCGGCGAGACCGGGGATTTTTACTACGACCTGGAAATCACCGAGTGGCGAGACTATACTCCGCAAACCGTCCAGGTGCAGCAGGCGGCCACGGCCGGCACACCGGCGGTGGTCACCACAGAGCCCTCCCGGGATATCCCCGCCGGGGAGATCACCGTGGGAACGGTCTGTATCGCCAACGGACGATATTTCTACACCTCATACGGGGACGAGCCCCACGGAAACGCCAATGGCCGGACCGTTCTTGTATCCAGGATTGTGGACAGCTCCCGGCCCGCCCCAGTCCATATCACCACAGAGTCCGGCGGAGCGCTGGGGTGGATTTCAAAGGATGCGCTCCAGGTGGTGACACAGTGAGAACGGAGCTTTTACTGCAGAACAAGACCACCGGACAGATATGGGAAATCTCCAGCTGTGTGCAGACCGCCTCCTGGACCACGGAGCGGACGGGCTCCCCGGGAAAGTTTTCGTTTACTCTGAACGCAAACGGCGGGGTGTCCTTTTTGGAGGGGGATGTGGTCCGCTTCTCAATAGACGGACAGCTGCAGTTCTACGGCTGGGTGTTTACCAAGAGCAAGGATCGGTGGGATGTAATTGACGTTACCTGCTATGACCGGCTTCGGTTCCTAAAGGCCAACGCATCCTATGCCTTTTACGCACAGACCGCCGGTGATATGCTACGGCAGATTGCCGCCGACCTGCAGGTGGATGTGGGGATGGTGGCAGATACCGGGTACCAGATTCCTTCGTTCATCAAGGAGGACTGCTCCTGCCTGGATATTCTGGGAGAGTCGGTCCAGCAGACCCTTTTGAACACAGGGAATATCTATGTGCTGTTTGATGACGGAAACGGATTGGCGCTGCAGCGGCCGGAGGACATGACCTCCAATGTCCTGATTGGTGAAAAATCCTATCTGCTGGACTATACCTACAAGACCGACATCGACGAGCAGACCTATAACTCCATCAAGCTGGCCCGGCCCAACGAGGAGACCGGGCGGGCGGATGTGGTGGTGGTGGAGGATTCGGCCAACATTGCTCAGTGGGGGCTGCTGCAGCTTTACCAGAAGGTGGACGAGGGGCTGAACACAGCCCAGATGCAGGCGCAGGGGCGGGCCAGTCTCCAATACTACAACCGGCGGATGCGGACGGTGAAGGCATCCGCCCTTGGCGTGCCGGGGCTTCGGGCGGGGCAGATGGTGCGGATGAAGGTGAGCTATCTGGGGGACATCAGCCTGGACCAGTACGTCCTTTTGGATCAGGTGAGCCACACCTGGGAGAACGACAAGCACACCATGGAGTTTACCACCGCGCCGATTTAGGGAGGGATACTGTGAGTCTTTTGGGCGTTGTGCAGGAGATCAGCCAGCAGAACACAGCGGCGGGGCATCCCACGGATTACGAGACCGGGACAGTGACCTCGGCTGATCCTCTGGAAATCACCATTAATACGGCAATGGCCCCGCTGAAAGCGCCGGTGCTGATTCTGACGGAGAGCGTGGTAGAGAAGAAAATTCCGGTCCTGGAGCACGCACACAACACAAGCGGGTTTGCCCATACCCACCAGGTCTCCAGCCTGAACCACAGCCACAGCTATGACGCCGGAACCACCGGGAGCGCCCTAGCCGGAAGCTATCCCACAGAGGAGAGCCTGTCCCAGGATACCTATACCTCAGACGAGAGGCTGCTGGAGGGTCAGATGATCTGTTATGAACACGGCAAGCCCCTCTCTGTGGAGGATGGATACATTATTTTAAACCGGGCTTTGGAGGCGGGCGACCAGGTGCTGATGCTGAGAGTCGCCCACGGACAGCGGTACATTATCCTGTCCCGCGTGTTTGAGGTGACATGATGGCAGTATTACCAACAGGGAGCCTCCCGGAGGTGACCTTTCAGCAGCAGCCGGATTTGACCTGGCGCATCAATAAGGAGACACAGCGCGTTGAGGGCACTGTCACGGGACTGCAGGCGGTGAGGCAGGCGGTGGAGGTTATCCTGAATGTGGAGCGGTTTCGCTGGCAGATTTACCGGCCCTACTCGGGGATGCAGTGGGACGGACTCATCGGGCAGGACCCGGGGTATGTGGCCGCCGAGCTTCAGCGGCGTATCACTGAGGCTCTGACCATGGATAACCGGGTGCGGGGAATTTCCGGCTTCAGCTATTCGGTCAGCGGGGACAGCCTGACGGCCCAGCTGACGGTCAATACAGTGTACGGGGACACACAGACCACAGTGGAGGTGGCGTTGGCTTGATCGACTTTTCCAGCAAGACATACCAAAATATTGTGACGGAAATGCTCTCCCGGGTGCCGGACACCTATGACAAGCGGGACACCAGCCCCATTCCCACGGCATTGGGCCCTGCGGCCTGGGCACTGGAGGGCTTCTATTTGAGCCTGAACCAGGTCCAGCAGCAGGCCTTTGTGCAGACTGCATCCGGCCAGTCCCTGGACTATCTGGCCGTGATTGCCGGGCTGACCCGGTATCCGTCCAGCGCGGCGGTTCGTCTGGGTGTGTTCAACGCGGACGTCGGGATCGGGACCCGGTTTTCCACCATTAACGGGGAGAACAGCATCAACTTTATCTCCACTGCGGTGGCTACGGTCTCCGAACCGGCGGAGGGGTTCTATTACTACCAAATGACGGCGGAGACGGCAGGGACCATTGGGAATGAATACACCGGACCCATTCTCCCCATCTCCACGATCCCGGGGCTCACCTCGGCGTCGCTCACCGACATCCTGGTCCCCGGCGATGATACGGAGACGGACGAGGAGTTCCGGGAGCGGATCATCGAGGCCCTGAATGAGCGGCCATTCGGGGGAAACATCGCCAGCTACCGGCAGTATGTGCTAGGCCTGGACGGCGTGGGCGCGGTGCAGATTTACCCAACCTGGAACGGCGGGGGAACGGTAAAGCTGTCCGTTCTGGGCGCGGACTGGCTCCCAGCCTCGGAGGAGCTGGTGGAAAACGTCCAGAACGCCGTGGACCCGCCCCCAACCAGGGGCTTGGGCTGGGCATGGCCCCCATCGGGGCGCAGGTGACAGTGGCGGCCCCCACCGAGCTGACGGTGAACGTCTCCGCCACGCTGACCCTGCAATCAGGCTATCAGATCGGGCAGGTCCAACAGCCCATTGAGGACGCAGTCGAGGCCTATCTGCTGACGGTCCGGCAGGGGTGGGACACCAATACCAGCAGCACCAGCGTGGTCTATGCGGCGGATGTGTACCTGGCCCGGATCACCGCCGCCATAATAGGGGTGACCGGAGTGGTCAACGCCACCAATGTCCAGCTCAACGGCGGGACGGCGGACCTGACCCTGACGGAGAACGGGACCACCCAGCAGGTGCCGGTGATGGGCACGGTGACACTGACGGAGGGCGGCACATGAATCCGATTGAACTGGATACCCAGCTGTGCAGGCAGCTTCCGCCCTGGTACCGGGAGATTCTGGACTATCAGCAGATCTGTCAGACGGAGACGGCCCAGTTTGAGGCCCTGGCCCAGGAGATCACCGGGGTGGCGGAGAACTTCTTCTTCCAGACAATGGGGCTGTCCGGCGTGGAGATGTGGGAACAGATTTTCCACATCATTCCCAATCCATCCGCCGAGGATTTGGATTTCCGGCGGTACAGAGTCCTCAACCGCATCTCCACCAAGCCGCCGTTCACCCTGGGCTTTCTCTATCAGAAGCTGGATGAACTGGTAGGAAAAGGAAAATGGGAGTCTGCAAATAAAAAGTCAAGCCCAAATTGAATAGAAAGATCAATCGGGACTTGAGTAAAAAAGGGTATGACAAAGCTGCCGGTGAACAACTT
>CAJFVL010000102.1 GCA_904420465.1 uncultured Clostridium sp. | reverse complement strand
GGCAAGGCGTTCAGCGAGCGCAGCGAGGACTTTTCCGCCGCTGCGCGGCGGAAAAGTATCGGCATTCTTGCAGGCTGTCGGAAAAGTCTTTGGACTTTTTCGACAGCCTGAGGCGGCGGCACTGAAACGCGCCGCCGCCTGATATTCTGTCCGGCTACTCCGCCTCGCCGGAGGCATCCCTTCCGCCGCCGGCCGCCTTCAGCATGGTCTCGGCAAAAATTCCGTATCCCTTTGTGGGATCATTTACCAGGACGTGGGTTACCGCTCCCACCAGCCTGCCGTTCTGGAGGATGGGGGAGCCGGACATCCCCTGGACGATTCCTCCGGTGGCCTGAAGCAGCTCCGGGTCGGTGACCTCCAGCATCAGGCTGCGGGTCCCGTCCCCCTCCTTATCCACATGGGTGATCTGGACGTCAAATTCCTCTACCTGATCTCCCCGGATGTTGGAAAGGATGACGGCACTGCCGGCCTCCACCTCGTCCCGGGACGCCACCTCCACGGCCTCCAGCCCATCGGCCAGCGCCGTTTCAGCGAGCCGTCCGAACACCCCCCGGTTGGTGTTGGCGTACAGCGTGCCCAGGTCCCGGGTCACATCAAACTGTCCGTGGAGCTCACCGGGCTGTCCGGCCACACCCCTCTGCACATCGGAAACGGAAGCCGGCATAATGCTGCCCGACTCCAGGGGCATGAGCATGGCGGTGTCCACGTCGTTGATGCCGTGGCCCAGCGCCGCGAACACACCGCTTGCCGGGTCATAAAACGTCACCGTGCCAATTCCCGCCATGGAATCCCGCAGCCAGACCCCCAGCTGATAGACGCCCTGGCAGTTCTCCACCGCCGCCGCGGTCAGCTGCATCTGCCGCTGGCCCCGCATGGCCTGAATGGTCAGCGGGTCGCCCTCCTGCTCGGCCACCATGGCCTGGACCTCTTCAATGGTGTCCACCTCGGTGCCGTTGATATGGGTAATCACGTCTCCTGTTTTCAGCCCGCAGTCCTTTCCGGGGCATTGAACGCCCGCCTCTGTCTCTACAGAGGACAGCCCGACCACCAGCACGCCGTCTGAAAACAGCTTGATCCCCACGGCTTTGCCGATGGGAACCACCACATTGCCCACACACTCCGCCGCTTCCGCCGCGGTTCCCTGTCTCGAGACATTCAGGGCGGCTCCGGCCCAGGCCGCTGCCGTCCGGCCGCCTCCCATGCAAAATGCTGTCAGCAGAAAAGCCGCCGCAATGACCCCGGCCGCCGCGCCCACGGTTCCGGGGCCTCCTTTTTGTTTTGGCTCCTGTTCCACTGTCCCACCCCTTTCAAAATGAAGGAGCGGACGGCGAGAATGCCGCCCGCTCCTTCATTATGGCCTGAGTGGAGGCCAGTCAACCAAGGAGACCGCTTCCTCTGTTTCCATTCCATCCGCCGCCGCCCCCTGAAAGAGGGCGGCTGGAACAGCATGGACGGAAGCTCATCACAATTTTGTCAGATCTTGTTCAGCTGCGGAATATTTTCTCCAGAGGCCATCCCTTGGCCAGCTCGTCAATCAGCTTGTCCAGATACCGGATCTCCCGCATCAGGGGCTCCTGAATCTCTTCCACACGCACGCCGCAGACCATCCCCGTGATTCTGCTCCGGTTGGGGTTGGGCCGGGGCGCATTCCGGAAAAACGCCCCGCACGTCACTGCGGAGTCCGCCAGAGCCGCCAGCTCCTCCTCCCGGTAGCCGGTCAGCCAGCAGATGACGGCATCCGTCTCCGCCTGGGTCCGGCCCTTCCGCCCGGCCTTGGCCACCCACAGGGGGTAGAGCTTGGAGAACGGCATCTCATAGACCTTCTCCGGCTTCATTTCCATTTCCCTCCCCAGGCGCGGCTCACAGCCTCTGCTCCCACTCGGCCTCCCGGAAGCCCACCAGCACAAAGCCGTCTCCCACCAGAATGGGGCGCTTGACCAGCATCCCGTCGGTGGCCAGCAGAGCCAGCTGCTCCTCCTCGCTCATGGCGGGCAGCTTGTCCTTCAGACCCAGGGCTTTATACTGCAGGCCCGAGGTGTTGAAAAACTTCTTCAGCGGCAGTCCGCTGGCCTTCCACCAGGTCCGCAGCTCTTCTGCCGTGGGGTTGTTCTCCTTGATGTGCCGGTCGGTGTAGGACGCCCCATGTCCGTCCAGGAACTTTTTGGCCCGCTGACAGGTTGTGCATTTTGGGTATTCTACAAACAGCATGAAAAACACGCTCCTCTCTTTTTTCCCATATTAGCATGTTTTCCCTCCGGCCGCAACCGCTTCCGCCCATTCCCGCGCGGAACGGCCTTTCCTTCAGCGTCCCCCGAAAATACCCGGAGCATGCAAAGCGGCCCGCCGCAGTCCGCGGCGGGCCCCTTGAGCCGATCGGTCAATCCCCGCTCTTGGGCGCTTCTTCCTCTGCCTCGGCCTCCGAGCAGAACTCCGGCTCAGAAGCGGCAGCGGCCTCCGCCCCGTCGTCCTCCTCGCCGCCGGCACGCTTCAGCTCGGCAATGCGGTCGTTGTTGGTCTCAATGGCGGCCCGGGCGGCGGTGATCCGCTCGCAGGCGGCCACATAGGCCCCGTCGGGGGCGGCGCCCTTCTCGGCATAATACAGCTTTCCAATCTCGATATAGGCCCGCTTGATGGTGTCCTCCTCGCCCATGTTGGAGACCTTCAGCTTGGCGATCTCCGCCAGGCGCTTGGACTGGGCCACACCGGCCTGGGCCAGATCGGCAGCTTTGTCCTTCAGAACGTCCAGAATTTCCTTGGCCATGGTCAAATAACCTCCTTCAATTCCATACGGTTTCCCGCCTGATGGGTCCATTCTATCCTATTTCCCCATCATGTGCAAGCATACACGGACGGATTTAATCGTTTTTTTAACCTTCCTCCATCCCCGTTTAATGCTGCCGGAAGGCCGCTCACACCTTGAAGTTGACCGAGGTGTCCCCCCGCTCGTCCTCGCCGAACTCATAATCCTTACCCGGCAGAACCGCGTTGAGGGCGATGCCGGCGATGGCCGCCACCGCCAGGCCGGACAGGCTCACCTCGATGGAGCCCACAGAGAAGGCGATGGCGCCCGAGTAATTGACGCCGATGGCCAGCACCATGATGATGGCGGCGATGATCACATTGCGGCTGTTGGTGAAGTCCACCTGGTTTTCCACAATGTTCCGCACGCCCACGGCGGAGATCATGCCGTAGAGCACCATGGACACGCCGCCCATGGTGGCGGTGGGCATGGCGGACACCAGAGCCGCGAACTTGGGAGAGAAGGAGAGCAGGATGGCCAGTCCAGCGGCAATGCGGATGACCCGGGGGTCATAGACCCGGGACAGGGCCAGCACGCCGGTGTTCTCGCCGTAGGTGGTATTGGCCGGGGCGCCGAACAGGGCGGCCAGGGAGGTGGCAAGGCCGTCCCCCAGCAGGGTGCGGTGGAGACCGGGGTCGCCCAGGAAGTTGCGCTCACAGGTGGAGGAGATGGCGCAGATGCCGCCGATATGCTCCACCATGGTGGCCAGGGCCAGGGGCATGATGGTCACCGCCGAGGTAATCAGCATGCTGTAATCCACCTCCGGGCGGCTGAACAGCCCGAACAGGGTATCCTCAAAGCGGAAGGGGAAGCCCAGCCAGCTGGCCTCCGCCACGGCGGAGAAGTTCACATTGTTGGTCAGGGCCGCCGCCAGGTAGGAGGCAATGACGCCCAGCAGGATGGGAATAATCTTGACCATTCCCTTCCCCCAGATGTTGCACACCACCACCACCGCGATGGCTACCAGTGCGATGGGCCAGTTGGAGCGGCAGTTGGTGATGGCGGTGGAGGAGAGGGTCAGGCCGATGCAGATGATGATGGGTCCGGTGACGATGGGGGGAAAGTAGCGCATAACCGCCCGGGTGCCGAAAATACGAAACAAGGCGGCCAGCACCACATACAGCAGCCCGGCCAGCACCACGCCGAAGCAGGCGTAGGGCAGCATCTCCAGGTTGGGGGACTGGAGGCCGTCCTCGCCGGTGAGCATGGGCGCGATGGCCTGGTAGCCCCCGATGAAGGCGAAGGAGGAGCCCAGGAAGGCCGGAACCTTCCACCGGGTCAGAAAATGGAACAGCAGGGTTCCCAGCCCCGCAAACAGCAGGGTCGCAGAGACGGACAGTCCGGTGAGGGCCGGGACCAGTACGGTGGCGCCGAACATGGCAAACATGTGCTGGGCGCCCAGGATGAACATGCGCGGCCGGCCCAGCTGCCGGGCGTCATAGATGCCTTGGTTTTGACTCATCTTCATTTCTCCCTTCTCTGTCTCAAACACACAAAAAGACGATCACAGCCCCTGTGACCGCCCTGCGGAGCGGAGTGCGGAACCGCCGCTGCGCTGCCTGCACACAGATCCTCAGCCCGGCCATGCGGTCCCCTCCTCTCGTTATCCGCATCATCATACCAAAATACCGCCCTCCGCGCAAGGGAAAACGGGGGAATTTGTCGGTTTTTTTGTGATGCTCCAAAAGTTCTCTCCACAGCTGCTCCGCCTTGTGGGTTCTGACATTGACTTTTTTCCCGGCGCTGGATAAACTAATACTGATTTTTTATTTTCCGGTCCGCGGCCCCGCCGCCGGGCACAGGAGAGGAGAGACGCCCCATGAAAAAGCCCTTTGTCACCCCGGAGCAGCTGCGGCGGCTGACAGCCCAGTATCCCACCCCCTTTCACCTGTATGATGAGGCGGGCATCCGCCGGACCGCCCGGGCGGTCAATCAGGCCTTCGCCTGGAATCCCGGCTTCCGGGAATATTTTGCCGTAAAAGCCACCCCCAACCCCCAGATCCTGAAAATCCTGCGGGAGGAGGGCTGTGGAGTGGACTGCTCCTCCCTGTGTGAGCTGATGATGTCGGAGCGCTGCGGCTTTGCAGGCGAGGAGATCATGTTCTCCTCCAACGACACCCCGGCGGAGGAGTTCGCCCTGGCCGCCAGGCTGGGAGCCATTATCAATCTGGACGACATCAGCCACATCAGCTTTCTGAAGGACACCATCGGATACATCCCCAAGAAGATCTCCTGCCGCTACAACCCCGGTGGCACCTTCCAGCTGGGGGAGAGCAAGGAGGGCTTCCAGGTGATGGACAACCCCGGCCAGGCCAAGTACGGCATGACCCGGGAGCAGCTGACCCAGGCCTTCCTGCGGCTGAAGGAGCTGGGGGCGGAGGAGTTCGGCCTTCACGCTTTCCTGGCCTCCAACACCCTGTCCAACGACTACTACCCCGCCCTGGCCGCCATCCTCTTCCAGACGGCGGCGGAGCTGCAGCGGGAGACGGGCTGCCATATCACCTTCATCAACCTGTCCGGAGGCGTGGGGGTGCCCTACCGTCCGGAGCAGCCCGCCAACGACATCTCCATCATTGGCGAGGGAGTCCGAAAGGCTTACGAGGCCGTCCTGATCCCCGCCGGCATGGGAGACGTGGCCCTGTGCACCGAGCTGGGCCGGTTTATGCTGGCCCCCAACGGCCTGCTGGTCACCCGGGTCCTCCATGAAAAGCACATTTACAAGGACTACATTGGGGTGGACGCCTGCGCCGCCAACCTGATGCGGCCGGCCATGTACGGGGCCTACCACCACATCACCGTTATGGGCAAGGAGAACGACCCCTGCGACCACCGGTATGACGTCACCGGCGCGCTGTGCGAGAACAACGACAAATTCGCCGTGGACCGGATGCTGCCCAGGATCGACGTCGGCGACCTGCTGGTCATCCACGACACCGGGGCCCACGGCCACGCCATGGGCTACCAGTACAACGGCCGGCTGCGCTCGGCGGAGGTGCTGCTGCAGGAGGACGGCTCCTCCCGCCTCATCCGCCGGGCCGAGACGCCGGAGGACTACTTCGCCACGGCGGTCTGGGATTGAGCAGGGGCCGCTCCGGCAGAGGGGCACTGTCTCCCGGCGGCCCGGCCGGGGAATCATTTCGCCGCCGCCATTTGGGACTAAAAGCCCCCGGTATTGTGAAAAACGGCCTGTCCTGTTGCACATTTCCGTGCAATTAAGCCCACGTTACAGTAACAGTAACTGTAATAGTAAATGCAAATGTAATTGTCTCTGTTATTGTCATTGTCATAGTGCCGCTTTGGGGGCGGCGGGAGAGAGAAAAGGATGACCTTTTCAGCGGCTTCCCCTACGGAAAACGGAGATGCCGATCCCAGGCGGGCGCACACTGTACGCCCCTGCAAAGCCGCTCTCCGGCCTGTGAAAATCCCCGGGCAGCCAAAGGAGACGGAGCCAATTCCTAATTCCCTAATTCAAAGCAAGGAGCGAATATTCTATGCAGATTATGGGCGAGCTGGCCCTGATTTTCGGTGTCTGTCTGGCGGGTGAGGCCATCGCCGCCCTGATCCCGGCGGCCTTTCCGTCCAGTGTGGTCAGCCTGGTCCTGCTGATGGTGCTGCTGCTCACCGGGGTGGTGAAGGAACGGCAGATCCGGACCGTCTCCCACTTTTTCGTGGCCAACATGGCCTTTTTCTTCATCCCGCCCTTCGTGGGGACCCTGGAGTACCTGGAGCTGCTCCGCGGACATCTCCCCGCCCTGCTGGTCATCGTGGGGCTGACCACCCCCGTCATCTATCTGGTCGCCGCCTGGACCGTCCAGCTGCTGATGCTCCGGCGGAGCAAAAAGAAGGAGGAGAAGGCCCCATGATCGACGCTGTGCTCTCCTCTCCCCTCTTCGGACTGACTTTGACGGCGGGAGCCTGGTACCTGGGGCTTCGCCTGCAGCAGCGGACCCGTCTGGTCATCTGCAACCCGCTTCTGACGGCCGCCCTGATCATCATCGGCGTTTTGACGCTGTTCGGCGTTTCGCCGGAGCAATACAGCATCGGCGGTGACCTAATCCAGACCATGCTGGGGCCGGTGACAGCGGTGCTGGCTCTGAACATCTACCACCAGCGGACCGTCCTGGGGCGCTGCTTTGTGCCGGTGCTGGCCGGCTGCCTGACGGGCAGTCTGACCAGTCTGGCCAGTGTGCTGGCGCTGTGCCGCGCCTTCGGGGTGGACGAGATCCTGACCGCCTCCCTCCTGCCCAAGAGCGTCACCACCGCCATCGCCATCGGCATCTCCGAGAACCGGGGCGGCATCCAGGGCATCGCGGCGGCGGCGGTGGTGCTGGCGGGGATCGAGGGGGCCCTGCTCGCCCCCCTCTTTGCCAGGGTGTTCCGGGTCACCGACCCGGTGGCCCACGGGGTGGCCGTGGGGGCCTGCAGCCACGCCCTGGGCACCACCCGGGCCATGGAGGAGGGAGAGCTTCAGGGGGCCATGAGCTCCGTCTCCCTGTGCGTGTGCGGCATCATG
>CAJFVL010000101.1 GCA_904420465.1 uncultured Clostridium sp. | reverse complement strand
GGGGGTGGAAGAGGACGGGGCGCATCAGGTTGTCCCGGTTCCACTTCCGGGTCAGGCCGCACACCAGCACCACCGGCCTCTCCAGGCCCTTGGAGCGATGGATGGAGAGGATAGACACCCCCTCCCCCTCTCTTCCCGCCCCCCCGGAGGCCAGGCGGGCCCCCGTCTCCCGCAGACGCTCCAGCCGCAGGAGGAACTGGAACAGAGAGCGGCAGCCGCTCTCCTCCAGCTGGCCGGCCAGGGAGTAGAAGGAGAGCAGATTCTCCCGCCGCTCCCCCCCCCGGTCCATGGCCCCGAAGATGCCCAGCAGGTTGGTCCGCTCGTAGACGTGCCAGATCAGCTCCCGGCAGGTCCGGTCTCCCGCGCCGAAGCGCAGCTCAGAGAGCTCCTCCAAAAAAGCGCGGCAGTCCCCGTCCCCCTGCTCCGCCTTGAGGACCAGAGCCTCGTAAAAATCTCCCTCCGACTCCGCCCGGATCAGGGCCAGCTTGTCCGGGTCGAAGCCATACACCGGGGAGCGCAGGGCGGCGATGAGGGCCACATCCTGTCGCGGGTTGTCCACCACCTGGAGGATGGCCAGAGCGGTATTCACCTCGGTGGTTTCCATAAAATCCTCGCTGCCGTCGGCGGACCAGGGGATGCCCTGCTCACTGAGAGCCTGGCAGTAGCGGTTCAGCACCGTCCCCGGACTGCGCAGCAGCACCATGAAGTCGGAGGGCCGGGCGGGCCGCAGCCCCTCTCCACCGGCGAGCATCAGGGGCTGGTCCAGCAGCTCCCGGATGCGGCGGGCGGCGAAGCGGGCCTCCAGCAGGTCCTTGTCCCCCTTTTCCCCCTCCTCCTGCTCCCCCAGAAAGGACAGGTCCAGACAGTCCAGCTCCAGCCGGTAACCCTCCCCCGGCGGGAAGGAGGCCCCGGGCACCAGGGCCTGGTCATCGGTGTAGTCCAGCTCCCCGAATTCTGTTGACATAATGTTTCGAAAGAGGTCGTTGCACCCCTCCAGCACCTGGGGGCGGGAGCGGAAATTCCGGGAGAGCACCCGCCGCCGGGGCCCCCCCTTCCCCGCCTCCTCCCCGTCGGGGAAGCGGCGGTACTTGTCCAGAAAAATGGTGGGGTCGGCCAGCCGGAAGCGGTAGATGGACTGCTTCACGTCCCCCACCTGGAACAGGCGGCGGCCCTCCTCGGACACGGCGAAGAAGATGGCGTTCTGCACCTGGTTGGTGTCCTGGTACTCGTCCACCAGCACCTCGTCCAGGCGGTCCCACCAGCTGCGGGCCAGGGGAGTGGGCCTCCCCTCCCCGTCCAGCAGCAGACGGACCGCCAGATGCTCCAGGTCGGAGAAATCCAAAATTCCCCGTCGGCTCTTCTCAGCGGCGTAGGAGCGGAGGAAGTCGGCGGTCAGGTCCATCAGGGCCTCCACCGCCGGGCGGGACAGGGCAAGCTCCTCCAGCAGCTGGGCGCTGTCCCCCTCCACCAGGGCGGCCGCCTTGTCCAGCTGCTTCCTGCACCGGGAACGGATGGCCTTCAGCCGCTCCCCCGCCGCCGCTCCCCGCTCCGCCTCCATGGGGCTCACCTCGGCGGCCCGCTTCCGCTTGCGCCCGGCGGGGGGGAAGGGGATGGGCATGCGGGCGGAGGCCTCGTCCCAGGCGGAGGCGGCCAGAAAATCCCCCAGGGCGTCCAGGGTGGCCGAAAGGCTGGGGGCGTAGTTGGCCTGGAGCAGCTCGTCCTCCCCGGCCAGCTCCAGGGCGGCGGCCAGCCGCTCCCGGCACCACCGGGCCTGGCGTTTCGCCTCCTCCAGCAGCAGCTCCCCCCAGAGGGTGCGCCCGATGTCGGTGACACCTTTCAGTGCCCATACCGACTTCTGCTCCTCCAGCCATCGCTCCGGGTCCGGGTGGCTCTGGATGCGCCGGGCGATATCCAGTACGATCTCAGCCAGGCGGCTGTCGTCCCGCCCCGCCCCCAGGGTGTCGGCCAGCAGAGCGAAGGGACCCTCCGGGTCCAGGTCCTCGTACCGCCGGTCCAGCACCTCCTCCAGGGTGCGGGCCATGAGGACCTGGGCCTCCCCCTCGTCGCACAGGCGGAAGTCCGGGTCCAGGTCCAGCAGATGGCCGCTCTCCCGCAGCAGGGCGGCGCAGAAGGCGTGGATGGTGGAGATCTGGGCCTTGTACACCAGGGCGGCCTGGCGGCGGAGGTGCCGGTCCCCCGGGCGCAGGGCCATGCGGTCGGACAGCTCCTGGGCAATGCGGGAGCGCAGCTCAGCGGCGGCGGCCTTGGTGTAGGTGATGACCAGAAAGCGGTCGATGTCCAGTCCCTCCCCCTCCACCTGGGCCAGGAGGCGCTCCACCAGCACCCGGGTCTTGCCCGAGCCGGCGGCGGCGGACACCAGCAGTTCTCCGCCCCGGTCATCCACAATCTTCTGTTGTTCTTCCGTCAGGGGAAAGGGCATGGAGAGGCCTCCTTTTCTGTTGGGGAGATACGGGAAGCGGGCGGGGCCCGGCGTCCGCCGCCTAGCCGAACATGGAGAACAGATCCATCTGGCTGGTCTCCGGCATGTCGCCCCACAAAACTGCGCTTTGCGGGGACCCCTTTCTTTTTCAATCCTCGGGCGAACTGAATTCGCCCTGCGGAAATCGCCTGCGGCGATTTGACGCGCCAAAAGGCGCGGGGCCGCTCCGCGGCCCATTCGGCGGCATGCCGGGACCGCTGCTCAATCCCATACAGTATCGTTATCCAAACATGGAGAACAGGTCCATCTGGCTGGTCTCCGGCATGTCGCCGAAGGCCCCGGCGTCCCTCAACAGCTCAATATGGGTTTTGGACACCTTGGGGCAGGCGGCGGACACCTCCTCAATAGAGATGAACTGCTTGCCCTTGCGCTGCTCGGCCAGGGAGAGGGCGGCCGTCTCCCCCAGCCCGGCCACCGAAACGAAGGGTGGGCGCAGCGTGCCCTTCTCCTCGTCCATGGTGAAGCGCAGGGCGTCCGACTGGTACAGATCCATCCGCTCGAAGGTGAAGCCCCGGAGATAGAACTCGTAGCACACCTCCAGGGTGGTGAGCATGTCCTGCTCTACGGCGGAGGCCTCCTTGTCCTTGGCCACGATCTCCCGCATCTTCCGCTGGCAGACCTCCATTCCCCGGCACATGTACTGCTCGTCAAAGGCCTTGGCCCGGATGGAGAAATAGGCGGCGTAGAAGGCCAGGGGCCGGTGGACCTTGAACCAGGCGATGCGGAAGGCCATCATCACATAGGCCACCGCGTGGGCCTTGGGGAACAGGTAGGCAATCTTTTTGCAGGAGCCGATGTACCAGTCGGGCACCCCGGCCGCCTTCATCTCCTCCTCCGCCCCGTCGGGCAGGCCGCGGCCCTTTCGCACCGACTCCATGATTTTGAAGGAGCGCTTGGGGTCCATCCCCTTGGAGATGAGAAAGAGCATGATGTCGTCACGGCAGCCGATGGCCTGCCCTACCGGCACCCCCTGCTGCAAAATCAGGTCCCGGGCGTTGCCCAGCCACACGTCGGTGCCGTGGGAGAAGCCGGACAGCCGCACCAGAATATCGAACTGGCTGGGCTGGGTCTCCTCCAGCATCCCCCGGACGAAGGAGGTGCCGAACTCCGGGATGGCGGTGCCCCCGGTGGGGCCCAAAATCTTGTCATTCTCATAGCCCAGGGCCTTGGAGGACTGGAAGATGGACATGGTGTCCGGGTCGTCCAGGGGGATCTGGCGGGCGTTCACTCCGGTCAGGTCCTCCAGCATGCGGATCATGGTGGGGTCATCGTGTCCCAGCATGTCCAGCTTCAGGAGGTTGCTCTCCATGGAGTGATATTCAAAATGGGTGGTGATGATGTCGCTGTTGGGGTCGTCGGCGGGGTGCTGGACGGGACAGAAGTCGTAGATCTCCTTGTCCTGGGGGATGACCACCATGCCGCCGGGGTGCTGGCCCGTGGTGCGCTTGACCCCGGTACAGCCCAGTGCCAGACGGTTTTCCTCCGCCTTGGAGGCGGTCCTGCCCTTCTCCTCCAGATACTTCTTCACATAGCCGAAGGCGGTCTTTTCCGCCACCGTGCCGATGGTGCCCGCCCGGAACACATGGGTCTGGCCGAACAGCTCGAAGGTATACCGGTGGGCGCTGGACTGGTACTCGCCGGAGAAGTTCAGGTCGATGTCGGGCACCTTGTCGCCGCCGAAGCCCAGGAAGGTCTCAAAGGGGATGTTGAAGCCGTCCTTCACATATTTGGCGCCGCACACCGGACAGTAGGCGTCGGGCATGTCCGCCCCGCAGCCGTAGGGGTGCTCCGGGTCCTGGGCGAAGTCGAAGTCGGTGTGCTTGCAGTTGGGACAGCGGTAGTGGGCGGGTAGGGAGTTCACCTCGGTGATGCCCGACATGAAGGCCACCAGGGAGGAGCCCACCGACCCCCGGGAGCCCACCAGGTAGCCGTGCTCCAGGGAGTTCTGCACCAGCTTCTGGGCGGACATGTAGATGACGTCATATTTGCAGCGGATGATGTCCCCCAGCTCGGCCTCGATGCGGTCCACCACGATCTGGGGCGGGTTTTCCCCGTAGAGCTCGTGGGCCTTGCCCCAGACTAACCGCTTCAGCTCTCCGTCCGAGTCCTCCAGCTTGGGGGCGAACAGCCCCTTGGGCAGCGGCTCGATGGGGTCGCACCAGTCGGCGATCAGGTTGGTGTTGGTGACCACCACCTCGTGGGCCTTCTCCTTCCCCAGATAGGAGAACTCCTTGAGCATCTCGTCGGTGGTCTTGAAGTAGATGGGCAGGGATTCGTCCGCGTCCTCGAAGCCCTTGGAGGCCAGGAGAATGTGGCGGTAGATCTCGTCCTCCGGGTCCAGGAAGTGAACGTCTCCGGTGGCGCACACCGGCTTGCCCAGCTCCTCACCCAGCTTCACGATGGTGCGGTTGAAGTCCCGCAGCTCCTCCTCGCTGCGCACAGTGCCGTTGCGCAGCATGAACATGTTGTTGCAGATGGGCTGGATCTCCAGGTAGTCGTACCAGGAGGCGATGCGCTTGAGTTCCTCCCAGTCCTTGCCGTCCACCACCGCCCGGAACAGTTCTCCCGCCTCACAGGCCGAACCGATAATCAGCCCCTCCCGGTTCTCGTTGATGAGGGACTTGGGCATAGTGGGCACCCGCTTGAAGTGCTCCAGGTGGGACAGGGAGATCAGCTTGTACAGGCTGCGCAGCCCCGTCTGGTTCTTGGCCAGGACAATCAGGTGCTTGGGCTGGCGGCGTGCCTTGCCCCCCCGGCGCAGCCTGGGCATGTAGGGGTTGATCTCATTTAAATTATGTAAATCAAACTCCTCCAGCATCTTGAAGAAGGGGGGCAGCATGTAGGCCACCGTGGCCGCGTCGTCGCTGGCCCGGTGGTGATTGAAGGCGGGCAGGTGGAGGTGCTCCGCCACAATGTCCAGCTTGTACTTGCCCAGGTCGGGGAGCAGGTTCTGTGCCAGGATCAGGCTGTCGATGGAGGCATTATGAAATGGGATGCCGTATTTCCGGCAGCCGGCGGAGATGAACCCCATGTCGAATTCCGCGTTGTGGGCGGCCAGGGGCCGGTCCCCGGCAAAGGCCAGGAAGGCCCGCAGGGCCTCCTCCTGGGAGGGGGCCCCTTCCAGCATCTCGTCGGTGATGCCGGTGAGGCGGATAATCTCCGGGGACAGGATGCGCCCCGGGGAGACGAAGGTGTTGAAGCGGTCGGTGATCTCCCCATTTTTCAGCACCACCGCGCCGATTTCGATGATGACCTCGTACTTTTTATTCAGGCCGGTGGTCTCGATGTCGAAGCAGACGATCTCCCCGTCAAAGGGCTGGTCCGCTTCCCCGTGGACCACCACCCGGTCGTCCAGGTCGTTGATGAAGTAGGCCTCCACCCCGTACAGCAGCTTGATCTTTTTGGCGGAGTGCCAGGCGTCCGGGAAGGCCTGGGCCACCCCGTGGTCGGTGATGGCGATGGCCCGGTGGCCCCAGGCCTCCGCCCGCTTGACCACATTCTTGTCCGGCCCCAGCTTGGGGCCCACCGCCGTCAAAGCGTCCATGGAGGACATGGTGGTGTGGAGGTGGAGCTCCACCCGCTTCTCGGGGGCGGTATCCTGCTTCATGGGCTTGTCGGCGGCCATGACGGCCACCGGCTCCAGCACCATGTCCCCGTAGAAGCGGTCCATGTTCAGCCGGCCCTGGACCTTCAGGTGCATCCCCTTTTTGACGCCGTCCACCAGGGGCTTGCCCTCATCCCCGGGGAAGAATTTATTTACCCGGATGGAGCCGGTGTAGTCGGTGATGTCAAAGGCCACCACCCAGGCTCCCCGCTTCTTCAGCTCCCGGTTGTCCACGGCAAAGACGTCGCCCTCGATGACCACCATGCCCATGTCCAGCTCCAGCTCCCCGATGGGGGTGGGGGCCTTGGAGATGGACTTGCCGAAGATGGAGCGGCCCGCGGGCTTCTTGTCCCCCTTTGGCTTGACGGGGTGTGCCGCCTGCTTCATGGCGGCCTTCCGAATGGCCTCCGCCCGGGCAAAGGCGTCCTGAGGCTCCTGGGCTGGGGCAGCTTCAGCGTGGGCAGGCTCTGCCGGGGGCTCCTTCCCTGTCTCCGCAGGAGCGGGGGCGGACACCGGGTCCTCCCGAGCCGGCTCCACCTTCACCGAGTTCAGACCGTAGGCCCGGCACAGGGTCTCCTCCGCCTCACGGATCAGGTTGGGGCCCGCCCCGGCGGCCCCCTCCACCACAATGCGGGCGCTGCGGCTGGCCTTGTCAATGGCCGCCGTCACGATCATCCAGCCCTCCACCGCGCTGGACAGCTCAGTCCAGCGGCGCAGGGCGGCGAACATCTGCAAAAATGGGATCTTCTGGGACATGGAATGATGCTCCTTTTGATCAAAAGACATGGTTTCGGTGGTGCTGACGGCAGGGGTACTGCCTGCCGTCAACTGTCTGCGGTGTATGTTCGGAAACTCAGGCGCATCGCATCCTGTAGAAGCACCTGTCTCGTCAACTGAGCAGAGCGGCAGCGATAACCTTTAGACACCCTTCATGAGATTTCCGCGCCGGCCGGAATTGCCAGCGAAACAGCGCGACTCTCCTGGGTCCGGGCCCGCAGGTCCGCTATTGACCCCCAACCATGAACCCAGCGGAGCGGTTCATGGTTGGAAAGGAGGAGCAAGGGAGCGGCGTGAGGGATACCCAAACCTGGGTGTCCCGAACAGAGCGGACTTTGCGACGACGCGGTTACTTTCCTTCTCTGGAAAGTAGCCCGCCCGCAGGCGGAATATCCCCTAAAACAAAACAGAGGTTTCGCCGCTGCGGCGGCGAGTTTCTTTCTGAGCGATCAGAAAGAAACCAAAGAATCGCCGGGTGACGTGGCTTTTGGGAAAGACCTGCGGCTTACGCCTTGGTCTTTCAGGAGCCACGTTCCCCCGGCCCC
>CAJFVL010000100.1 GCA_904420465.1 uncultured Clostridium sp. | reverse complement strand
GTCGCCAAGAATACCGTAAAGCACATTAACAACATGACCAGACAGGCCGGGAAGCCGGTGCTGCTGTTCTAAGACAGAGAGAGGGAGCCGCCCGGTGTGAGTAGCTCCCCCTTATTCAACAGTAGCTCTACAGCCTCCAAGCGGGCCTTGATTTATCTGACTTACACTGATATAATCAAGGCGGCCGGGGTAAGGCTCCCGGCTCACCTTTGGTGGTGTGGGGCGGTGGCTTTGCGAGGGTCAGCCGCCCCACTTTTTATGCCCCGCAAGTTTTAGGGGTGACCGCCTTTCCGGCTTGGTATGCCTGATCGCACCACCAGCAGATGCATTTCCATATCCAGGTCATCTTGCGGAATGACTCCTCTTTGCCCCGCTCCTGGAAGAATGCTTCTACATCCTCCATAGAGACAATGTGTGCGCGCCCTTCCACGCCCTCCTGATAAGAGATATTAGCAAGCTCCACAACAACGGCGGCAAGGTCTCGCTCAAATCCTTCCAGCTTGCGGCCTGTACCGGCCTCCTGATAGGCAATAAACGCCTCTGTGGTGGTGGGGAATGTAATCATTCTGCATCTCCCTCCTTCTTTGGCCCTACCAGGGCAAACAGCACCTGCATGAACCATTCCGGGTTCTCCTGATGGTTGATGTAATCGGTGAGTTTCTGAATGTTGGGGTAGTGCTCCCGAAACTCTTTCTCGCTCATTCCTCTGCTTCCTCCCTTAACCTCTTCACATTGTGGAAGCTGGCAGCGGCCTGGAAGCCTCGGAAGGTCAGCGCGTCCAGGGTATAGTCCCCGATGCCATATCCATTGGCATAGTATCCGGGATTGCTGGAGCTCATGGTCTTAGCGTGCTTTAGAGCATCTTTCCCGAACAGAGCCGCTACCCGAAAGGCTGGGACACGGTTCTCTGTCCCCAGCAGTACGGCCTCACGTTCGAAGAGCGCGGCTACCTGGTCCTTGTTCAATATATCCACTATTTACAGTCTCCTTCTTGATTTTTTGGGGGGACCCGGCTATAATCAATTCACCGGGCCCCTTGTGGTTCGTTGTGGCCTCTTGTATCTCGCTTTGGTCGGTGCTGATACAAGGGGCTTTCTTCATGCCACGCAGAAGCGGCGTGTGGTGGTAGTCTTGGTGAATCGCTCCACCACGTCCGGAAGGGCGGCTTTCAGGGCCTTGCTGTCCAGTCTGGTGGTCGTCACCGGCTTCCAGGTGATCTTATACTCCCCGGCCTGGACGGCCTCAGCGTCGCCCATGTGGGCCTTGATTGCGTCCTTGATGGCCTCCGCCTCTGCCTGGGCTTCCTCGATCAGATTTTGGAGCTGGCGCAGCTCCCGGCACTTCATTTCCAATTCGTTGATGCTCATTGTGTTTGCCTCCTATTCGTTCGTATACGATTGTATACGCTTGTAGGCCAAGCGGCCAGCGGCTCTAAGAGTTCCTTACCTTCCCTGTGTCTCTTGTGTCCTCTCTGGCTCTTACGTTGTCGTTCATATCGGTTCCCCGACCTTCGCTTGTCCCTCTTGACAATATGAGTATACTATACTTGCGCAATTATATCAATAGACATAATACACATAATTACGCAAGTATATTTGTAGATTATATATATTTACGCAAGTAGACAAAGATGGTATAATAGAGCCATAATGGAGAGGGTGTCGGGATTCGCGACCCCCTCCCAGGAGGTGAGATCATGCCAGTATCAAAGGCACAGCAGAAAGCAACCAACAAATGGATTGAAAAGGCTTATGACCGCATAAACCTAACGGTCCCAAAAGGGCAAAAGGAGATCATCAAAACCCATGCAGAAAGCCGTGGAGAGAGCGTCAATGCCTTTTTGAACAGGGCCGCACAGGAAACCATGCAGCGGGATAACGCCGCTTCTGGGGCTTCTAAGGCCCCTGTGTGTGGCAATAAGGAGGAATGAACCATGCCGATACCAGCACCAAAGGATCACTATACTTTCGCTGACTGTCTTACCTGGAGTGAGAATGAGCGTATCGAGATCATCAACGGGGAAGCCGTTATGATGTCGCCGCCGACACGCATTCACCAGGAGATTCTGATGGAGCTATCCAGACAGCTTGCGAACTTCCTGGAGGGAAAGAAGTGCAAGGTATATCCCGCTCCCTTCGCTGTCCGCCTGTTCGAGAAGGACGGAGACACCCCGGAAGATGTGGACACGATGGTGGAACCGGACATCTCCGTGGTGTGTGACCATGACAAGCTGGACAAGCATGGCTGCAAGGGAGCACCGGACTTGGTTATGGAGATTCTGTCCCCTTCCACCATGCGGCACGACAGATTCACAAAGTTCAATCTCTATCAGCGGGCCGGTGTACGGGAATACTGGATTGTTGACCCGTCCTCCAAGTCAGTGCAGGTCTTTGTCCTGGAAGATGGAAATTACAAAGCCCAGGACTTCGGCACTGTAGGAGATATTATCAAGGTGAATGTCCTGGACGGCTGCTTTATTGAGTTATCCAAAGTGTTTCCTAGTGACAAAGCCGGGGACTAGTTTCCTCGGCTCTCGTTATGTCCGCTAACGATATTTCCCCGGTCGGTCCAAAATTGGACCGATTTTGTGTCCGGTTTATAGGACAGTTCTTGACCCTTTAAAATACCCTTTAACTGATTTTCTGCATTTTATAACCCTTTACGATAATTAACTTTTTGAGGAGAAATATTTATAGAAAAGCTGTATTTTACCGCTATTTACCCCGAAATTGTTGTAACCACTAATTCGAATCCTTCTCCCGCTGCCACGCCGGAGCAAAGTTCGCTTTGCTCCGGCGCTTTTTTATGTCTTTATGCCGTTCCACTCACTCCGGTGCAAATTGACGCTGCTCCGGACGGTTTTATCTTGACTTCCTATCCATACAAGCGCGCCCGCAGACAACACAGTCTGCGGGCGCGCGCAAATTACAGCGTGTCCTCCTCCGCCCGGTCCAGCGCCTCCTCCACATCGAAGGGAGGGGCATCCTCCCGGGCGGGCTGGGCGGCGGGCACATCAGGCTCCGGGGACTGGCTGACGATGCCCTGGCGGTATTTCAGCTCCTGCCACTGCTCCTTGGTAATGAGAAGCTGGCGGGGCTTGCTGCCCTCAAAGGGTCCCACGATGCCCTTCTCCTCCAGCTGGTCCACCAGCCGGGCGGCCCGGGCATAGCCCAGCTTCAGCCGGCGCTGGAGCATGGACACCGAGGCCTGTCCGGTCTCCACCACCACCTCGGCGGCGGCGTCGATGAGCTCGTCGAACTCGCCGTCCGCCTCCTCGGGAGCGGAGCCACCCACCCCCTTGGACCCCTTCTCCTTCTCGGCGGCGTGGTGCTCGATCTCCTCCATCACGGCGTCATCGTACTGGGCGGAGCCGCTCTGCTTGACAAAGTCCACCACCGCGGCCACCTCCTGGTCGGTGATGAGGCAGCCCTGCACCCGGGTGGGCTTGCCCGCCCCCAGGGGGAAGTAGAGCATGTCCCCCCGGCCCACCAGCTTCTCCGCCCCGGTGATATCCAGGATGATGCGGGACTCCAGACTGGAGGCCACGGCGAAGGCGATGCGGCTGGGGATGTTGGCCTTCATCAGGCCGGTGATCACGTCGGCGGAGGGCCGCTGGGTGGCGATGATCAGGTGCATCCCGCTGGCCCGGCCCATCTGGGCCACCCGGCAGATGGACTCCTCCACCTCCTTGGCGGCCACCAGCATCAGGTCTGCCAGCTCGTCGATGATGACCACGATCTGGGGCATCTTCTCCATCCCCTCGGTGCGGGCCGCCTTGGCGTTGTAGGAGGCCAGGTCCCGCACCCCCACCTCGGAGAAGGCGCGGTAGCGCTTCATCATCTCGGTGACCGCCCACTGCAGGGCGCCCGCCGCCTTTTTGGGGTCGGTGACCACCGGAATGAGCAGGTGGGGGATGCCGTTGTAGATGCCCAGCTCCACCATTTTGGGGTCCACCATGATGAGGCGGACCTCCTCCGGAGTGGCCTTGTACAGCAGGGAGATAATCAGCGAGTTGGTGCACACCGACTTGCCCGAGCCGGTGGTGCCGGCGATGAGCAGGTGGGGCATCTTGGCAATGTTGCCCACCACCGGGTTGCCCCCGATGTCCTTGCCCACGGCAAAGGAGACCTTGGAGGCGCTGTCCGTGAACTCCCTGGAGCCGATGACCGAGTGGATGGACACCGGCGAAACCAGCTTGTTGGGCACCTCGATGCCCACCATGGAGATCTGGTCGGGAATGGGGGCGATGCGCACCCCCGAGGCCCCCAGGGCCAGTGCGATGTCGTCGGCCAGGTTGGTCAGCTTGTTCAGCCGCACCCCCTGGTCCAGCTCCAGCTCATACCGGGTGACGGTGGGGCCCCGGGTGACGTTCACAATGCTGGCGTCGATGCCGAAGGAGTGGATGGTGTCGGTGAGCCGCTGGCGGTTGGCGTTGAGCTCGGCCAGGGCCTCTCCCCCGATCTCCGCCGTTCCCTCCTTCAGCAGGGAGAGGGGAGGATACTGATAGGGCGGGGTCCCCTGGTCCAGGCCCCCCTGGATGTCCTGGGCCACCTGGGCGGCCGCCTGCTCCGCCTCCTGCCGGGTCACCTTCTGGGGTGCGGACTGGGGCGCGGGCGAAGCCGGGGCGGCGGGAGCCTCCTGAACGCGCTCCCGCACCGGGGCAGCCTCCGGCCGGAGAGGCTGGCCCGGCGGAGGTGCCGTCACCGGGGACACCGCCGGAATGGGCGCGGGGGAAACAATCGGCTCCTGCACAAACTCAGGCTGCGGGTCCGGTTCAGGCTGGGCGGCAGGCACAGACCCGGTTCCGCTTTCCCCTTTCCCTCCGGTGAGCAGCTGGTCGGGGCTGGGTACCCGGGGCCTGCGGTCAAAGAAATGGCGCTTCTTCTCCGGCGGTGGGGCGGGTTCCTTTCCCACCAGGGGGCCGTCCTCCACCGGGATGTCATAGACCGCCCGGCGGGAGGCGGTCTGGGACAGCTCCTCCCTGGCGGCCGGGGCCTCTTCGCGGCGCTCCCGGCGTCCCCGCCGGGGTGCGGGCTCCTCATACTCATACTCGTACCGGGGCCGGTTGAAAATCCAGTCGGCCACATCCACCAGCGTCCGGTTAAAGGCGGCCAGCCCCAGCAGGATGCCCGCCATGGCAAAAATGATGGTACAGCCCAGCCGGCTGAACAGGGCGACACAGCCCTGGGCCAGCACGCCTCCCAGCACGCCCCCCGACCGCATGGCCTGTCCGTCCTCCCACAAAGTCCGGACCAGGCTGCCGTCCCAGGGCAGGCTGCCGGCCAGAAGGCCGTGGACCAGGGCGGCGAGCATCAGGGGGAGCAGCAGGGCGCAGGTCAGCCGCAGCCGCACCGGACGCCCCCGGTGAAAGGCGAGGATGTAGGCCCCCAGCACCAGGACGGGAGGCACCAGCCAGAAGCCGTAGCCCAGCAGCCCCTTCAGCAGCGCGCTGAAGAAGTGGATGAACAGGGCCTCCATATTGAAATAGCCGAAGGCCGCAAAGACGGCCAGCAGCAGACAGACCACGGCGCCCGCCTCCCGCCGGAAGGGGCGGTGGGCGGGCTGGCTCTGTTTTTTCGCGCTGGAGGTCTTGCTCCGGGAGGAGGCGGACGCCGCCCGCTTTCCGCCGGAGTCGGTCCGGCTCCCCCCTGTTTTCTTTTGTGATGAAGCCATGCTGATTCCTCGTTCCTTTTGTGGAGATCAGGCCGCGGCGGGTACCAGGGTCCAGCCCATCAGGCTGAGTACCAGGAACACCAGGCCGGCTGCCCAGCAGTAGTAGGCGAAGGCGCCGAATTTTCCCTTGTCGGCCAGCAGATTCACCAGGCGGATGGAGAAATAGCCCACCACGCCGGCGATGACCATACCCAGCAGGTACATGGGCAGCACCCCCTCGGGCAGGCTCCCCGGCGCCTCCAGCACATCCTTCACCTCCAGGATGGTGGCCCCCAGCACGGCGGGCAGGGACAGGAGGAAGGAGAAGCGCACGGCGAACTTCCGGTCAAAGCCCAGGGCCATCCCCGCGGAGATGGTGGTGCCCGAACGGGACAGACCGGGGACGGTGGCAAAGCCCTGGGCCACCCCCACCAGCAGGGCGTCGGTCAGGGTGGCGCTCCGGGCCGTCTTGCGCCCCCCGCCCATCCGGTCGGAGAGAAACAGGATACAGCCGGTGAGCAGCAGGGCGCAGCTCACCGCGGCGGGGTAGTTGCCGATGGACTCCACCGCGTTCTTGACCAGCAGCACCACAAACAGAGGCAGAGTGCCCACAATGACCAGCAGCACCAGTCTCCGCGCCTCGGGGGGACGGCCCCGGGAGGGATGCCGGGAAAACAGTGCGGCAATTCCCCGGAAAAACTCCACAATCATCTCCACAATATCCTGGAAATAGTAGACGCACACCGCCAGCAGGGTGGCAAAGTGGAGCAGGATGTTGAACAGGTTATCCGGCTCCTCCATCCCGAAGAAGTGCTGCAGCAGGGTCAGATGGCCCGAGCTGGAGATGGGCAGGAACTCGGCTACGCCCTGGACAAAGCCCAGGACGGCAGACATCAGGTATGTCACGATCAAGGTACCTCCGGCTGTGATAAAAGTCAGTGACACTATATTATCACAAGGCCCCGGTAAATTCCAGTCTTTTTCAACGGGATCGTTTAAGCCTATGGAAACACTTGTCCGAAACCGCATCTCCGCTTGCCGGCGAACGCCTGTGCCCCGGCGAACCGCTTCTGAAGCCGAAGGAATAAAAAAATTTAAAAATAAATTCCGGTTGCGGAAACCGCCCGCCCGGACTATGCTCTCTTTCGGAGACGGCGCCGCGCTCCCAATCTGATGCAAGGAGTGATTTCATGCTTCACCACACACTGCGGGGGACCCACTACCAAATAGGGCTCCGGCTGGGCTCGTCCCTGGCCGGGCGGGGCTGCTTTCTCCCAAGCCAGGCGCCCTTCCCTGTCACGGAGGAGCGGCTGGCCTTTGCCCGGGCCTGCCTGCCCCTGTACCAAGCCTGGTTCCCCTCCGCCCTGGAGGAGCTGCGCGGCCTGGCGGAGGGCCAGGGCTGCTCCCAGGCGCTTCTGGCCGGACTGGTCCTTTCCATGTATGCCATGCCCCCTGCCGTCCTCTGTTCCTGCTTCGCCCTGAGAAAACGGGGCGGCAGCGTCCTCTTCGGCCGGAACAGCGACTTTCTCACCGCGCTGGAGGACCGCAATGCCAGCTGCCTCGTCCGTCCCGCAGACAGCGGCTTCTCCTTTATCGGGAACACCACCTCATTCCTCCAGATGGAGGACGGGGTAAATGAGGCAGGCCTGGCCGTGGGGCTGACCTCCGTCCCTCCCGCCGGACCTCCCCGGCCTGGTCTCAACGCCGGCATGACGCTGCGCCTGCTGCTGGAGTCCTGCGTCACCGTGGAGGAGGCCCTGATTCTGCTCCGCCAGCTTCCCTTGTCCTCCTGCCACACTCTGGTGCTGGCCGACCGGACGGGAGA
>CAJFVL010000099.1 GCA_904420465.1 uncultured Clostridium sp. | reverse complement strand
CAGCAGGTCGGCGTGGGTGTCCACCGCCTTCATGATGCAGGAGAGCACCAGCAGGAACTGGAGGTTCTCGTTGGGGGTGTCGCCGGGGTCCAGCAGGTTTTCGCCGGTGTCGGTGCCCATGGACCAGTTGTTGTGCTTGCCGGAGCCGTTGACGCCGGCGAAGGGCTTCTCGTGGAGGAGACAGACCAGCCCGTGGCGGGTGGCCACCCGCTTCATGGTCTCCATGGTCAGCTGGTTCTGGTCCACGGCCAGGTTGCAGGTGGTATAGATGGGGGCCAGCTCATGCTGGGCGGGAGCCACCTCGTTGTGCTGGGTGGTGGCGGGGATGCCCAGCTTCCACAGCTCCTGGTTCAGGTCGGCCATAAAGGCGCCGACGCGCTCCCGGATGACGCCGAAGTACTGGTCCTCCAGCTCCTGGCCCTTGGGGGCGGGGGCGCCGAAGAGGGTGCGTCCGGTGTAGATCAGGTCCCGGCGCTTCAGATATTTCTCCCGGTCCACCAGGAAGTACTCCTGCTCCGGCCCCACGGAGGGGGTGACCCGCTTGGCCTCGGTGTTGCCGAACAGGCGCAGGATGCGCAGGGCCTGCTCGCTGACGGCCTCCATGGAGCGCAGCAGGGGGGTCTTTTTATCCAGAGCCTCCCCGGTGTAGGAGACGAAGATGGTGGGGATGCACAGGATGGTGCCGCAGGACATCTCCTTGACAAAGGCGGGAGAGGTCATGTCCCAAGCGGTGTAGCCCCGGGCGTAGTGGGTGGAGCGCAGGCCGCCGGAGGGGAAGGAGGAGGCGTCCGGCTCGCCCATGATCAGCTGCTTTCCCGTGAGCTGCAGCAGGGTCTTGCTGTCCTTGGGGGCGGTGAGGAAGGAGTCGTGCTTTTCCGCGGTGATGCCGGTCAAAGGCTGGAACCAGTGGGTGTAATGGGTGGCCCCCTTTTCCACCGCCCAGTCCTTCATGGCGTTGGCCACGATGTCGGCGGTGGCCATGCTGATGTTGCCGCCGTGCTCCATCACGTCCACCACCTCGGCATAGGCCTTTTTGGGCAGGCGCTCCCGCATGACGGACATGCTGAACACGTTGGAGCCGAAGATCTCCGTAATGTTGACGCTCATCTACAAATCAGTCCTTTCTGATCAATGTGCGGAGAAGTGCTGCGGGATAAAAAAAGACAACGGTGCCCTTCAGACACCATTGTCCTACATAAACCACAGCGGTCTGCTTCCTCACGGAGAAAAGCAAATCTTACATTCACAATATACTCCAAGCCCGGGTGGATTGCAAGGCGGAATTATCAACAAAGATACCCGCCCGTCCGGCAAAAGGATGTGGAACATCCCACGAAAAAGGCCGCCTGCCGCTGCTGATGGGCGGGAAAACAGGCGGAAAAAACTTGACAGCGGCCCCGGCCCGGTGCAATACTGTTACAAACGACGGCCTTTTCCGGCGCGCGCCGCCGCGGGAAGGGGACAGGAAAGGAGCGAACTGCCGTGGGCTACACCAAGGAGGACATCCTCCGTCTTGTGGAGGAAGAGGATATCGAATTTATCCGGATGCAGTTTGTGGACATCTTCGGACAGCTGAAAAATGTGGCCATCAACGCCTCTCAGATTGAGAAAGCGGTGAATAACCAGATCATGTTCGACGGCTCCTCCATCGAGGGGTATACCCGCATCAACGAGTCGGACCAGTGCCTCTATCCCGATCTGAACAGCTTTGCCATTTTTCCCTGGCGTCCCGCCCAGGGGCGGGTGGCCAGGCTGATCTGCGACGTCTACAACCCGGACGGCACCCCCTTTGTGGGCGACCCCAGGGGGGTGCTGCGCCGGGTGCTCCAGCGGGCCCGGGACATGGGGTTCGACACCTTCAACATCGGTCCGGAGCTGGAGTTTTTCCTCTTCGAGACCGACGAGGAGGGCCACGCCACCACCCGCACCCGGGACGAGGCGGGCTACTTTGACCTGGGTCCCCTGGACCACGGGGAGTCCACCCGCCGGGAGATCTGCATGAATCTGGAGGAGATGGGCTTCGAGATCGAGGCCAGCCACCACGAATGTGCCGTGGGCCAGCACGAGATCGACTTCAGGTATGCGGAGGCCCTGGACGGGGCGGACAAGATCATGACCATGAAGCTGGCGGTCAAGACGCTGGCCCAGAAAAACGGACTCCACGCCACCTTTATGCCCAAGCCCCTTTTCGGGGTGGCGGGCTCGGGGATGCACCTGAACATGTCTCTGTTCAAAAACGGCAGAAATGTGTTTTACGATGAGGGGGGAGAGCGGCAGCTGTCCCAAACGGCCTACTCCTTCATCGCCGGCCTGCTGGAGCACGCCCGGGGCTTTACCGCCCTGACCAATCCCCTGGTCAACTCCTACAAGCGGCTGGGTGCCGGATATGAGGCCCCGCGGCACAAGTCCTGGTCAGCCTCCAACCGGTCCACCCTGATCCGAATCCCCGCTGTCCGGGGAGAATTTACCCGGGTGGAGCTGCGCAGCCCGGACCCCTCCTGCAACCCCTATCTGGCGGTGGCGGCCTGCCTGGCCGCCGGCCTGGACGGCATCGCCCGGGGCCTGACCCCGCCCCCCGAGGTCACGGATGACGTCTACGCCATGGATGACAGCGACCGGGCGGCCCGCAATCTGGACGCCCTGCCCGAGACCCTGAAGGACGCCCTGGAGGAGATGGAGCGGGACGAGCTGATCATGGAGGTGCTGGGAGATCATGTGGCCCGGCACTATATTGAGGGAAAGATGAAGGAGTGGAACGAATACCAGGCCCGGGTATCCGACTGGGAACTGGAGAAATATCTGGTTGTCTATTGAGGCTCTGAGAGGGCAGAGGAACCGATGGGGAGGGAGAGATATGGACACGGTGATTGTTGCCTTTGAGAATCCCGCCATGGGGGAGCGCTTCGGCGACGTGCTGGAGAGCACCGGAACAGCCAAGTGCCTGACCTGCCGCTCGGGGGACCAGGTGCGCCGGCTGCTGAACAAGCAGCAGGTCTACTGTGTGATCTGCTCTCCTCATCTGTCCGACGGCCCGGCGGAGTGGCTGTACGAGGATCTGCCCCCGTCCTGCTCTCTCCTTCTGGTAGGTCCTCAGCATGTACTGGACGCCTGCACCGGGCGGGATCTGTTTAAGCTTCCCACCCCCATCCGGAAAGAGGAGGCGGTGTCCACCGTCCGGCTGCTGATCCAGTTCGGGCGGCGGATGGAGCGCTTTGTCCGCCCCCGCCGCAGCAGCGCGGAGCAGGAGATAGTGGACCGGGCCAAGAGACTGCTGATGGAACGCAAGGGCTTGACCGAGGACGAGGCCCACCGGGCCATTCAGAGGCGGAGCATGGATGGCGGCCTGCGGATGACCCAGGCTGCAAGACAGGTCATTGCGGAGCTGGATGATAGGAGTTAGGAATTGTTGTTCCGCAGGGGCGGCGAACGTCCCCAAAGAGAAAGCGGAGCCCCCGTCCTCCGGTATGCCCCCTTTTCCCCCGGCATAGACTGGAGGGAAAGGGGGCGTTTTGATGCGGTTCACCAAGATGGAGGGATTGGGCAACGACTATATTTATGTCAACTGCCTGGAGGGAGCGCCGCCCGGTCTGCCGGAGCTGGCGGCCCGGCTGTCCGACCGGCACTTTGGGGTGGGGGCGGACGGCCTGATCTGCATTATGCCGGGGCGGACGGGAGATTTTTCCATGGAAATGTACAACGCGGACGGCTCCCGGGGGGCCCTGTGCGGCAACGGCATCCGGTGTGTGGGGAAGTACGTTTACGACAAGGGGCTGACCCGAAAGGCCTGCCTGACCATCGACACCGACGCCGGTCCCCGGCAGCTGGAGCTGCTGGTGCGGAACGGCCGGGCGGAACAGGCAACGGTGAATATGGGTCCGGCCCGAATTGGAAATCTGATGGAGCTGGAGGCGGGGGGGCAGGGCTGGCAGGTCCGGCCGGTGGACGTGGGCAACCCCCACGCGGTTATTTTCTGCCAGCGGCCGGAGGAGGTGGAGCTGGAACGGCTCGGTCCCCTGCTGGAGCGCCACCCCGCATTTCCGGAACGGACCAATGTGGAGTTTGCGGGTATGGAGGGGAACGGACTTCTGGTCCGGGTGTGGGAGCGGGGGAGCGGCGTCACCCTGGCCTGCGGCACCGGGGCCTGCGCCGCCTTTGCCGCCGCCCGGAGGGCGGGGCTGTGCGGGCCGAAAGCGTGCGTCCGCCTCCCCGGCGGGCTGCTGACGGTGGAGGAGCGGGAAGGACAGCTTTTCATGACAGGCCCGGCCCGCACTGTGTTCGAGGGCGAGACCGAGCTGTGACGGCCCGCCGGACCCGCCCGGGAAATTTTCCGTTGACAAGGCCGGCGGCGTCGGGGATAATATCAGACAGCAGAATATGGGAGTCCCTGTCCCGGAAGGAGTTGTCACACTGTGGTAAAGATCAACGAGAATTATCTGAAGCTGCCTGGCAGCTATCTGTTTTCCGAGGTGGCCCGCCGCATTTCCGCCTACACCGCCGCCCACCCCGGAGCGGAGATTATCAAGCTGTCCATCGGCGACGTGACCCGCCCCCTGGTCCCCGCTGTGGTGGAGGCCATGCACCGGGCGGTGGACGAGATGGGCACCGCCGCGGGCTTCCGCGGCTACGGGCCGGAGCAGGGCTATCCCTTCCTCCGGGAGGCCATCGCCCGGTACGACTACGCCGGCCGGGGAGTGGAGATCAGGCCGGAGGAGATCTTTGTCTCCGACGGGGCCAAGAGCGACTGCGGCAACATCGGGGACATCTTCGGGACGGACAACGTGGTGGCGGTGTGCGACCCGGTGTACCCTGTCTATGTGGACACCAACGCCATGGCCGGTCGGGCGGGGGACTACCAGGAGGAGCTGGGGAAGTGGAACAAGCTGGTCTACATGCCCTGTGTGGAGTCCAACGGCTTCTCCCCTGAGCCCCCCGGGGAGCGGGCCGACCTGATCTACCTGTGCTATCCCAACAACCCCACCGGAGCCACCGCCACCCGGGAGCAGCTGAAGGAGTGGGTGGACTACGCCAACGCCAACGGCAGCGTCATTCTCTATGACTCGGCCTACGAGGCCTTCATCACCCGGGAGGAGGTGCCCCACTCCATCTTTGAAATCGAGGGGGCCCGCACCTGCGCCATCGAGTTCCGCTCCTTCTCCAAGACGGCGGGCTTCACCGGAACCCGCTGCGCCTACACTGTGGTTCCCCTGGAGCTGGAACGGGGGGGAGCAAAGCTCAACGCCCTGTGGAACCGCCGCCAGACCACCAAGTTCAACGGGGTCCCTTATATCGTCCAGCGGGGGGCCGCCGCCATCTACACTCCGGAGGGCCGCGCCCAGATTCGGGAGAACATCGCCTATTACCAGGAGAATACCAGGGTCATCCGGGAAGGCCTCACCGCCGCCGGAATGACCTGCTTCGGCGGGGTGGACGCCCCTTATATCTGGGTCAGGACCCCGAAGGGAATGGGCTCCTGGGACTTCTTCGACCTGGTGCTGGACCGGGCCAATGTGGCCACCACCCCCGGCGTGGGCTTCGGCCCCAGCGGGGAGGGCTATGTCCGGCTGACCGCCTTCGGCGAGGCGGAGGCTACCCGCCGGGCGGTGGAGCGGGTAAAGGCCGTCCTCTGATCGGGAGAAAGACCAAACAAGAAAGCACAGAGCGGCCCGGCAGATCTTATGATCTGCCGGGCCGCTTGCAGCGTGTCGAAGAACTTCCTTCCAGAAGTAAAAAGTTGTACAGCGCAGGGGGGCCCGAGGGGGCAAAGCCCGCCTCGAATCAAATCAAATGCCCCGCAAAGCCTTGCCCGGCAAGGCGCGCTCACCGCGCTGCGGTGCGGAGGCAACGGCATTGTGAAATCTGAGACGGGAACGCTGGCTTCTGTTCATATTTCACAAAACAGGGACGAAAAAAACGGATTTGCAGATCTTGACCTAAATCAGCCGCGAAAACGGGTGTTTTCTGCCTCCGAAGAGGGGAAATCAGCCCTGTTGGCTGGGCTGGGGCCGCTTCATCTGGTCGTGAAGCAGAACCTGGTCGCTGGACTGGTACTCCTTGGCGTAGCGCCCCGGGGTGATGCCGGTGAGATGGCCGAAGGTGCGGATGAAGTGGGAGTTGTCGGAAAAGCCGGAGCGCTCTCCCGCCTGCTGAACGCTGACCCCTTCCTGAAGGAGCTGCTGGGCCAGCAGCACCCGGCTGTAGATGATGTACTCCATGACGGAAAAGCCGGTGGCCGACTTGAAGATGCGGCAGAGATAGTGCTTGCTGATATAGAAGGCGCTGGCGATCTGGTCCAGGGTCAGGGGCTCGGACAGGTTGTCCCGGATGTAGTCCAGAATGGGGGAGACCCGGAGAAAGTCTTTGTTGCGGATGGACTCTCCGGCGGTGGCGGCGTTGAGCACGGGGGAGATGCGGATGAGCAGGTTGAGCAGAGCCACCACCTGATAGATGTCGCTGCCGAAGGAGCCGTCATTTTTGTTGCGTTCCAGGGCCTGAAACAGCTCGACAATCTCGCTCAGCTCCTCCCGGTTCAGGTCGGCCCGCCGGAAAGAGTCCTGTGTCAGCCGGGTGAAATCGGTCTGAGGGGTGGACAGCTCGGTGAGGGTCCGGCGGCTGATGTGCAGCACATAGCGGGCGTGGGAGCCGGTGGACATGGTGCGGTGGAGGGTGTTCTCCCCGATGAGGTACAGCGTTCCCCGGCGCAGGGGATAGACCTGGTCGTTGACAAAGATGTTGCCCGGGCTGGTGAGAGGGAGCAGCAGCTCATAATAATTGTGAAAGTGCAGCCGGCTCATGTTCCAGGTCTCGTTCTGGTTCAGCTGAAGATAAAATTCAATGTGGGTCAAAGGGATGCCTCCTCCTGGCCGGCAAGCCGCTTTTGGAGCGGCTTCGGGCCAAATGCCGTCGGTCGGATGGGTACGAAGCGGAGCTGGACGGGCCGCCTGAAGGGGCGAACAGTCCAACGGGCCCCATTATAGCACGGCAGGCGAAGATATGCAAACTTTTTGTAAATTTGAAGATAGACGTTTTGTAGAAGTTGTGTTAAAATAATAAGCGTTAAATAGCGCATACCCGTACCTTGAAAAACTGAGAGACAAAAGACCAAAAACATTATGTAATGGGGGTTTTATTTATGGACAAGGTATATTCCCTGCATGACGCGGTCGCAAAGTTTGTCGAAAGCGGAGACTGCATCTCCTTCGGCGGCTTCACGACCAACCGCAAGCCTTACGCCGCAGTGGCCGAGATCCTGCGCCAGGGACAGAAGGATTTTACCGTCTGGGCCGGTCCCGCCGGCGGAGACTGGGACATGCTCATCGGCGAGGGCCGCGTCAAGGCCTACATCAACTGCTACACCGCCAACTCCGGCTACACCAACGTGTCCCGCCGCTTCCGCGCCGCCATTGAAAAGGGCGAGCTGATTTACGAGGACTACTCCCAGGACGTGCTGATGCTGCAGCTCCACGCCGCCTCCCTGGGCCTGCCCTTCCTGCCCGTGCGGCTGATGCACGGCTCCGGCCTGGTGGACTACTGGGGCATCAGCAAGGAGGTCCGCAAGACCCTGGACAAGGTGGACGATCTGAAGCTGGTGGAGATGGACAACCCCTTTGCCCCCGGCGAGAAGGTCATCGCCGTCCCCGTGCCCAAGCTGGACACCGCCATCATCCACGTGCAGAAGGCCAGCCCCGACGGCACCTGCATCATTGAGGGCGACGAGTTCCATGACGTGGACATCGCCGTGGCCGCCCGCAAGACCATCGTCACCTGCGACGAGCTGGTCAGCGA
>CAJFVL010000098.1 GCA_904420465.1 uncultured Clostridium sp. | reverse complement strand
CACAGGTTTTTTGACAAACTGAGGCGGCGGCACGTTTCAGTGCCGCCGCCTGATGCTGAAACGGGGCAGAGCTGCCTCGAAGGCAGTCCGTCCGCCCCATCATAGCCTGGGCAGCAAACCAAAAAGTCGAATTTTGTCGAAATTTGGGGAAAGAAACTTCCAAAAAATGTCAAAAAACTATTGCGCATCTTGTCTGATTATGGTAAATTGTTGTTGACCGGTTGATTCGTGCATGCACAGAGGAAAAAAACATCGTTTCACCAAAACTGTTCTTTGTTAAGGAGGAGAGACAACGTGGAAGTAATCAGGCGTGTTTTGCTTGCAGACACGGGAGAGGAGCTGCGCCGCAGTCTCGCTTCCAGCCTGTCCAATGAGCCGGACATGCAGGTGATTGGACAGACGGGAGATGCTGTGGAGCTGCTCCGGATGGCCCGGGAGATGAAGCCGGATGTGGTGGTCATGGAGCTGGTGCTGACCGGAATGGACGGCATGGATGTGCTGGATGAGCTTTCCGCCCTGGAGCCGCGCCCTAAAATTTTGATTCTGTCCAACTATATTCGGGGAAATGTAGTGGAACTGGCCGCCGCCAGGGGAGCCGACTACTACATTACCAAGCCCTGCCGCCCTGGAGCGGTGTGCCAGCGCATCCGCCAGCTGACCGCGGTGAGCGGCCTGGATCAGGAACAGGGGAGCAGAGGAGTAAGTCTGGAGAGCCGGGTGACCGCCATCATCCATGATGTGGGCGTGCCCGCGCATATCAAGGGATACCAGTATCTCCGGGAGGCAATTCTCATCGCGGTCAAGGATATGGAGGTCATCAACGCGGTGACCAAGGTGCTCTATCCTGAGGTGGCCAAGCGGTATGGGACCACGGCCAGCCGGGTGGAACGGGCGATTCGTCATGCGATCGAAGTGGCGTGGGACCGGGGCGACCTGGAGACGCTGCAGAAATATTTTGGATATACCGTGTCCAATGCCAAGGGGAAGCCTACCAACAGCGAGTTTATCGCCATGATCGCGGACCGCCTCCGACTGGAGATGCGGGAGGCCTGAGTATCCCGGAGGCGCTTTTCCGGTATGGGGCCTTCGCTCTTGAAATTCCGGAGGAGCTGCGGTACAATGTAGGTCAAACAACAGTTTGACCGGGCGGCCCGGATGGGCGGCCCCGTCCGCGGCACAACGGAGGTTTCCCGCATGAAAGTGAAAGAGAAAGGTTATCTGGTGGTTCTGCTGGGCATCATCGTGGTCCTTCTGGCCGCGTATGTGGGCAGAATTACCTCCAATGCGGCGACGGCTGTGGTTGGGCTTGTCCTTCTGATCGCGGTGGCCGGTCTCGGCTTCCGCAGTGTGAAGCGCGACAAGGACACCAACTACCCCTACCGCCCCGGCATCGAGATTCGGCTGCCCAATGGGCGGATTACGACCCGTGGCTATGCGGGCCGTCATCCCCGGGAGTTCCGCCACTGGTGCGAGGGCCCGGAGAATGTACGGGGGGAGAACATTGACCTGGAGGACTGGGAGGAGTGGCGCAGGTGCTTTGAGGAGCGCTACCGGAGGGTATGACCCGCCTGCTGCTCCGAAGGCTCAGGTCAGGCCGAGGCCGGCAGAAGGAAGAAGAGGTGATATCAGATGACCATTGATTATACACCCCGGGGAGTGTGTTCCCGCAGATTTCAAATTGACGTGGAGGAAGGCGTGATCCGGTCCGTTCAGGTGACGGGCGGATGCAGCGGCAATCTTCAGGGACTCAGTGCTCTGCTGCGGGGGATGAAGGTGGAGGAGGCGGTGGCCCGGATGGAGGGAATCCGCTGCGGCAGCAAGGCCACCTCCTGTCCGGATCAGCTGGCCCAGGCGCTGAAAAAAGCGCTGTAGAGGATGCTGCAGGCATCAGAATGAGCAGTAAAAGCGGCAGGCAAAGCGTTCGCTTTGCCTGCCGCTTCTCAGCCTGTCAAAAAAGTCCGGGGACTTTTTTGACAGGCTTTACAATGCCGTTACTTTTGTACCACTGCGTGGTACAAAAGTCCCCGCTGCGCGGGCCGCAAAGCCTTGCCAATCAAGGCTTTGCGGGGCATTCGATCCCATTCGAGGCGGGCTGCCGCCCCCTCGAGCCCCCCCGCCGCGAAAGATCTCTGTTTTTCTGCCAGCAGTTTTTGACAAACTGAAAGACGGCAGGCAAAGCGTTCGCTTTGCCTGCCGCTCTATCTCGATTTCCGTGAATGGGGACGCGGTATGGTTTACCTGCGGCGCCCGCGGTAGCTTCCCCGGCGATGGCCGCTGCCCGCTCCCGCCCGGTAGCGCCTGCGCTTGCGCAGCACCAGCAGCTGAAAGGCCGCAAAGGCGGCCACAAGGATGACCGCGATCAGAACCAGCCGGACCCACCAGGTCTGGAAAAAGCTGATGAACTGAGACTTTTTGTATAACAGGTCGGACCGCTCCACTGACGTGACGGCCACCAGATCCAGCGAACCCAGCAGCTCGCCCTCGTAGGAGAGGGTCATGGTGCCCAGCACCTCGCCTTCCTGCACGGGGGCCTCCACCTCCTGGGAGAACAGGGAGATATTGGTCTCCACCGCCTCCACGTCCAAGTCCTTGGGCAGGGTGAGGGTAACGGAGCCCTGGGGCTTGACCATCACCGAGTCCGTCTGGCGGGACATGGTGACGGATACCTGCGCCACAGGCGTGTCCTCCTGGGTGAGGGTAACCTGTTCAAAATTGTCAAAGCCCCACTCCAGCAGGTTGCTGCTGGAGATGAGCTGTCCCTGGGCCAGGTCGTCGCGGCCGGGCACCTCCACCGGCCCGGAGCCCAAAATTACGGAGATCAGCAGGGTATCTCCGTCCTCGGCGGCGGAGAGGAGGCAGCGGCCCGCCTCTTCGGTGGTCCCTGTCTTGCCGCCAATGCACTTGCTGTAGACGTAGCCGGAATACCAGTAGTTGGAAATCAGACCGTTGCTGTTGTAAAACAGCCGCTCCTCTGAAAGGTTGGTGGCGGGCACGGTGTGAACGGCGGTGGCGATGATGGTGCGGAACAGGTCATATTCCAGGGCGGCCTCCATGATCAGAGCCAGGTCATAGGCGGTGGTGTAGTGGTCATCATTATGTAAGCCGTGCGGATTGGCAAAATGGGTGCCCTGACAGCCCAGCTCCCCCGCCCGGCGGTTCATGTGGGCCACAAAATCCTCAATGGTGCCGTCCACCGCCACGGCCAGGATATTGGCGGCCTCATTGGCGGAGGGGAGGAGGAGACAGTAGAGCAGCTCTTCCACCGTCAGCACCTCTCCCACCTTGATATTGGCGGTGGAGGCTCCGTCCATCCAGCCCTGGTAGGCAGTTTCGCCGGCGGTGACGGAGGTGTCGGCTGACAGCTGGCCCGACTCAATGGCCTCCATCACCAGCAGGGCGGTCAGCACCTTGGTGAGGCTGGCCGGATAGGCCTTTTCAGAGCCGGCTTTATCGTAAAGAACCTCGTCGTGGGTGGAATCCAGCAGCAGGGCGTTGGTGCAGTAGACCACCGGATCGTCCAGCGCGGCGGCGGGAGCCGGCAGCAGACAGGCCAGCATGGGAATGAGCAGGAGCAGGGACAGGAAACGATGATATTTTTTCATAGGAAAATCTCCGAAAATATGATATACTGAAGTAAATAGAGAAGCGTGCCCCCGTGAGGAACGGGCGGCAGACTCCGCTGCGGGAGGGAACGGTGCGGCTGTGCCGCATAGACAAACCGGCCTGCGGCCAACTCAGACAGGTGCGATTTCCATTATAGCAAAGAGCTGCGGGACGCGCAAGAGCGGGGGAAGGAAAGATGGCCGGATTGTCCCGATATGAGAAGGCGGTGCTGCTGGGGACGGCGGGCTTTGTCCTGTTTACAGGGGGCTGGTTCCTGGCCCAAAGCCGCACCGCACAGCCCTACGAGGTAGCTGTTTCCCAGCAGCAGGCTGTGGAGCCCGCGGCCTCCGCGCCGGCGGAGAGCCAGGAGGAGACGCGGCCCGACAGCCTGCTGGAGGGGGAGGTCATCAACCTCAACACGGCGGACGAGTATGACCTGCAGCGCCTGCCCGGCATCGGGGAGACCCGGGCGCGGGCGATTCTCTCCTACCGGGAGGAGCACGGTCCCTTCCGGAGCGTGGATGAGCTGGACAACGTGGAGGGCATTGGAGAGGGGATTCTCTCCGGACTGAGAGACTATGTGACGGTGGACGATCCGCCGGCGGAATAAGGAGTATGTCATGGCGAAAATTTTAGTGGTGGACGATGAGCAGGTGCTGGTCAAGGGCATCAAATTCAACCTGGAGCATGAGGGCTACCAGGTGGAGGCGGGCTATGACGGGGAGCAGGCGGTGGAGCTGGCCCGGGACGGGGGATTCGACCTGATTATCCTGGACCTGATGATGCCGAAAATTGACGGGCTGCAGGCCTGCATGCGTATCCGGGAGTTTTCCAATGTGCCCATCATCATGCTCACCGCCCGGAGCGAGGACACCGACAAGATCATCGGGTTTGAGTATGGGGCGGACGACTATATCACCAAGCCCTTCAACATCCTGGAGCTGAAGGCCCGGGTGAGGGCCCTTCTGCGCCGCGCCGGAGCCGCCGGGCATCAGGGAGCCGGGGCCGTGCTTACGGTCGGCCACATCCGCCTGGATACCGGGGCCCGGGCCGCCTGGAAGGGGGAGGAGCCGGTGGATCTGACCGCCAAGGAGTTTGACCTGATGGAGCTGCTGATCCGAAACCCGGGCCGGGTCTACAGCAGGGAAAATCTGCTGAATGTGGTGTGGGGCTATGAGTATATCGGGGATTACCGCACCGTGGACGTCCACATCCGCCGTCTGCGGGAGAAGCTGGAGCTGGACCCGGCCAATCCCCAGTATATCCGCACCAAGTGGGGCGTGGGGTACTACCTCTCCGGACAGGGTGAGGTGAAAAAGAGCTGAAGGCAGAGGAGAAGATTGGAAAAGGAGGGGATGGAATGGCGCCCGGCCGGGAGGATCGAAAGAAAAAGCGCGTCCCCTTTTTTGCCTCCCTTCAGGTGAAGTATGCTCTGAGCTATCTGGCCATTTTTGTGGCGGTGCTGGTGCTGCTGAACACATACCCCATCATTGCCTCACAGGATCTGCTCTTTGCCTCCAAGCGGGACTCGCTGAAAAGCCAGACCGCGGTGATTGCCTCCGCCCTGATGGAGCTGGAGACCCTGACCTCTGAGCAGGTGGTGCGGGTGATGAACATGCTGGACAATATGGGCCTCTCCCGCATTCTGGTCACCGACCCGGCGGGGCTGATCCTGTATGACAGCCTGCGGGACAGCGGCCGGGAGGACCAGCAGGAGGAGCAGCCGGAGGAGGAGATCTACCGATATGCCCTCTACCAGGAGGTGGTGCTGGCCCTGCAGGGCTATGACGCCTTTTACTCCAGCTATACCCGGGAGGCCTTCGTCTCCTCGGCCGCCGCCCCCATTGTCTACCGGGGGATGACCATCGGCGCGGTGTATATTCTGGAGGAGGACGCCGGCCAGGGGGCCCTTCTGCGCAGCCTGCAGCAGAACCTGCGGAATATCTCCCTGGTAATCGCCGCTCTCACCCTGGTGATGAGCACCCTGTTTTCCAAAATGCTCACCTCCCGCATTGCCGCTCTGCTGCGGGCCATCCGCATTGTGGGGGAGGGGGAGTACGGCCACCGCCTGCAGCCGGTGGGCCGGGACGAGATGGCCCAGCTGGCCGAGGAGTTCAACCAGCTTACCGACCGTCTCCAGACCACGGAGGAGGTGCGCCGCCGCTTCGTCTCCGATGCCTCCCACGAGCTGAAAACGCCTCTGGCCTCCATCCGCCTGCTGGCTGACTCCATTCTGCAGAATGAGCAGATGGACCGGGAGACGGTGCGGGATTTTGTGTCCGATATCGGTTCGGAGGCCGAGCGGCTCAACCGCATTACAGAACACCTGCTGGCCCTCACCCGGCTGGACAGCCTGCCTGCGGGCAGAACGGTGCCGGTGGATGTGCCGGCCGTCACCGGCCAGGCGGTGGGGATGCTTCAGCCGGTGGCCGATGCGGCGGGAGTCTCCATCCAGACCAGTCTGAAGCCGGAGTGTGTCGTCTCATGCACCGAGGATGACCTGTACCAGGTCTGTTATAACCTGATTGAAAACGCCATCAAGTACAATGTGCCCGGGGGGCGGGTGATGATTTCAGTCTACCGGGACGGAGACCAGGTGCTGCTGGAGGTATCCGACACAGGAGTGGGCATCCCGGAGGAGGACCTGCCCAAGGTGTTCAACCGCTTTTACCGGGTGGACAAGGCCCGCTCCCGGGCCGCCGGCGGCACCGGGCTGGGGCTGTCCATCGTGCGGGACACGGTGCGCCGCCACGGCGGCTGGGTGACGGCCCGTCCCAACTCCCCCCAGGGGAGTGTATTCACAGTCGGCTTTCCCCAGTACCGGGAGGAGCCGGAGGGAGAGGAGGGGCAGGAATGATAAGGCGCCGTCTGGCCTGTGCTTTGCTGAGCCTGGCCCTGCTGTGCCCAGCTGCCGGCTGCTCCGCCGGAGAGGAACAGGGGGAGTACAGCCTCTATTTTGCCGTCAGCCGCAGGGTGGCCAGCGGGCCGGCCTTGGATGTGGAGCCCTATGACCCGGCCGGCTGCACTACTCAGCATCCGGAGGGGGAGAGCTGCCCCAGCCCGGGCGATCTGGTCCAGGCGCTTCTGGAGGGCCCCCGGCAGGAGGAGCACCGGTCTCCCTTTCCCCGGGGCGTGACGCTGGTGGGGTGGGAGTGGGATCAGGAGCAGCCGGGAAATCTGCGGGTTCGCCTGTCTGAGCAGTACGGCGGCCTGACGGATATCTCCCTGACGCTGGCGGATTACGCCATTGTCCTCACACTGTCCCAGCTGGAGGGGGTGGAGACAGTGGAGATTCTCTCGGAAGGACGCGCCATTGCCTACCGCAGCCACCAGATTCTCAGCGGGGAGGAGGCGGAGCTGCCGGCCGCTGGGGAGGACGGTGGTGTGTAGGTTTGTCAAACATATTGGACAGTGAATTCATTCGGAGAAAGCCAGCTAAGCGGTCTCATGGGGAAGTTGTTGGAGCGGCGGTTGTGGACAGCAAGCTGCCTGGCGAAGTCATCCAGGGAGTAAAAGCTGTGGCAGGAGTAAAACCGCTTCTGATCCTCGCGGTGACTACGCTCCACTTTACCGTTGTGGCGAGGCGTATAGGGGCGGATGAGCTTGTGGCGGATCCCCAGTTGGGCGGCAGTCGCCTCAAAGAGAGTGGGTCGGTCCTGTTTGCAGGTAAAGAAACGGTTGGTGAACTCAATGCCGTTGTCGGTCTGAACGCACTCCACTCGGATACCCCGGCGTGCATACCACTTGGCCAGCTTTTTCAGGAAGTCGGCGGAGGAATAGGTGGACTGCTCCAGGTAGGCAGCCAGGAAGCGCAGACGGGTGAACTCGTCAATGGCAGTGTATTGGTACAGGCGCAGCTCAGGGTCTGCAATGCAGCGGCGGGGGACCACCTTCACGTCCACCTGGATGCGCTGGCCGGGATAAGTCATCTGCTGGTAGGGCTTTGGCCTGTAGACCGGTTTCTTCTCTTTGGGTGGAAACAATCCCAGCTTTCTCATGACCCGAAACAGGCTCTCCGGGCGGCGGGTGTAGCCCCGCTGCCGCAGACGGTGCCACAGCTCTACCATACCCAGGCTGGGATTGCGGCGGCGCATATCCCGGATCAGCTTCAGCTCCGCCTCCGTGTGCTGGCTGGGATGGCTGTGGGGCCGCCGGGACTGGCAGGCCAGGGATGCCACGCTTCCATCCCAGCGGGCTTTCCAAAAGTAGATGTACGACCGGCTCTTGTTGTATTTCCGGCTGGC
>CAJFVL010000097.1 GCA_904420465.1 uncultured Clostridium sp. | reverse complement strand
GGGGATGCCGCTGGGCATCTGGACGGTGGCCAGCAGGGCGTCCAGGCCGTCCATGGCGCCCCCCTTCATGGGGATGCCGATGACGGGCAGAGTGGAGTTCCCGGCAAAGGCCCCCGCCAGATGGGCGGCCATTCCGGCGGCGCAGATGAGCACGCCGAAGCCGTTGGCCCGGGCGCTTTTGGCGAACTCCGCCGCCGCCGCCGGGGTGCGGTGGGCGCTTAAAATGTGGGCCTCATAGGGGATTCCAAAGGACTTCAGCTGCTCACAGGCCCCCTTGACCACCGGCCAGTCGGAGTCCGAACCCATGATGACGGCGACTTTTTTCATAATGACCGCTCCTTTCAGCGCTGCAATAGAAATAAGATAGGGGGATATCCCGCGCGGGAAAAAAGAACAGGCCATCTGCGGGGCAGACAGCCTGATTTAAGCTAAGGAGGCAGAATTGGACATGTTGGGGCCCTGGGAAAAACAGCCGGACACCCGGCGGCAGAACAGACCTGCGATTCCCATGAAGCGAACCTCCCCGCCCAACTCCTAGGGTACCATTCTATCGAAAAAGGGCCTGATTTGCAAGGGGCGGGGGGAAATTCGTAGGCTTGAACAATAAATCGGGAAAAGCGGGCGGGAAAAGTTGGGCTGCTCCGGCAAAGATCACAGCAGGCCCGCCGTCTCCAGAATCCGGACCACCTGTCCGGCCCGGAGGGGCCAGGCGGCCTCCCGGGCCCGGTCCCGCCGGCGCTGGGAGACAAAGCCCGGGGCCTCCTCCAGGGCGTTTCGGCAGCAGGCGAGAAATTCCCGCTCGCTGTGAGCCCCGTAGACCACGTCGGGGAAGGGCTCCACCTGGTCGGGCCACAGCATGGACACCACCGGCTTTCCGGTGCACAGGTACTCATACACCCGGGGGGAGATGATGTCATCGCAGGGGTCCTCCTCCCGCAGGAAGTTCAGCAGCACATCGCAGCGGTAGAGCCAGTCGGGCACCTGGGAGAGGGGGCAGGGGCCGGCCATGACCACGTTGGGCAGCCGGCGCAGCCGGGGCAGGAAAGGGTTTGCCTCCCGCTGCCCCAGCAGCAGAAAGGTCCACTCCGGCATGGCCTGGGCGGCGTAGAGCAGGGGAGACAGGTCCAGGTCGGACCACACCGTCCCCGACCAGCCCAGCACCGGGCCGGAGACGCCGGGGAGCGGGTCGGGGCGGGCGGTATTCTCGGCGGCAAAAAGGGGGTAGTTGACTCCGTTGGGCAGCAGCGCGATGTTGGCGCTGCAGGGGGAGAGCCGCTCGGAGAGCTGGGGGGAGACGGTAAAGACCACGTCGGCGGCCTGGGCCAGGGCCCCCTCCCACACAAGGGGCAGGTCATCCCACTCCCGGGCGCAGTCATAGACCAGGCTGCCGTAATCCAGGTGGTCCAGCAGATGGACGTGAAGGGGACTGGTGACCCACAGCAAAGGCTCCCGAAAGCGGGCGCGGGCGGCCTGCTCGGCCACGAAGCGGCCCAGGCGGCGCTGGCCCATGCGGAACAGCCCGCCGAACCGCTCCTCCGGCGGCAGCAGGAGGGGCGGCAGGGTGAACACGGTGATATTGGGCCGGACGCGGCGGCCCTTTTGGCGGAAGGAGCGGTCCCGGGGACCGGCGGCGGGGGCAAAGTAGAGGATCTGGGCGTCTTTGATGCGGCAGATCAGCTGCTGGGTGCGGCCGGGGGAGTCGCTCCAGGGCTCGGTGGCCAGACAGAGGATTTGCTTCACGGCGGAGGGCCTCCTGGCATTGGATGAATCGGATTTTCCTTGCATAAAGCGGGGAAAGCCGGTATAATAAAAAAACCTGATGAGACGGGCGGACAAGCGAACCTGAAATTACAATATCATTATACGGATTCCCGTGGCTTGGGTCAAGAACAGGAGGTGGAAAAACCGTGCTTGAAGCGCTCCAAAATCTGGATGGGAGCCTGCTGCTGGCCATCCAGTCCCTGCGCCTGGAGGCGCTGAATCCCCTGGTGGAGGGATTTACCCGGCTGGGCAACGCGGGGCTGCTGTGGATCGTTCTGTCCCTGGCCATGCTGGTCTGGAGGCCCACCCGAAAGGCGGGGCTGCTGGCCCTGGTTTCCCTGCTGCTGGGCCTGCTGTGCACCAATGTGATTCTGAAGCACCTGGTGGGGCGGGAGAGGCCCTGGCTGCATGTGGCCGGGCTCATCCCCCTGGTGAACGAGCCCGACCCCAATTCCTTCCCTTCGGGCCATACCTGCGCCGCCTTCGCCGCCGGCATGAGCTGGGCCCGGGCCCTGCCCCGGCGGTGGATGCGGGTGACCTCTGTGGTGCTGGCGGTGTGCATGGGCCTGTCCCGGCTGTATGTGGGGGTCCACTACCCCAGCGACGTGCTGGCCGGGGCGGCGGTGGGGGCCTTCTGTGCCTGGGATACCTGGAAGCTGTATCAGACCCCCGCCTGCTGCCGGCTGCGGGACCGGCTGGAGTGAGACAGAGAGCGTATCGAGGAGGGGCTGCAAATGTGGAAGAGCGTGGGCTATTATAACGGCGCCCTGGGGGCGCTGGAGGAGATGACCGTCCCCATGGGGGACCGGGCGCTGTACTTTGGGGACGGCATCTATGAGGCCACCTGTGTGGCGGGGGGCGTGCCCTTCGCCCTGGAGGAGCACCTGGACCGGATGTACAACAGCCTGCGGCTGCTGGAGATCCCCTTCCGGCTGGACCGGGAGGCGGTGAAGGAGGAGCTGCGCCGGGTGATCGCCGCCGCCGAGCCCTGTCCCGTCCAGCTGCTGTACTGGCAGGTGTCCCGGGGAGTGTGTCCCCGGAACCATGTATTTCCTCCGGCGGAGGTGGAGCCGACCCTGATGATCACCCTGCGCCCCCACGCCATGAAAGACATGGGCCAGCCCTACCGGCTGATCTCCATGGAGGATATCCGCTTCCGCCTGTGCCATATCAAGACTCTGAACCTGATCCCCAGCGTGCTGGCCAATCAGCGGGCGGCGGAGCAGGGGTGTGATGAGGCGGTCCTCCACCGGGGCAGCCGGGTCACCGAGTGCGCCCACAGCAACATCTCCATCCTGAAGGACGGGACGCTGCGCACCGCCCCCACCGATGAGCTGATCCTCCCCGGCATTACCCGGAAGCACCTGCTGGAGCTGGCCCGGGAGCATGGCATCCCCGTGGCGGAGGAGCCCTTCTCCATGGTGGAGCTGATGAACGCCGACGAGATCATCGTCACCAGCAGCAGCGCCCTGTGCATGCGGGCGGAGTCGGTGGACGGCATCCCCGTGGGGGGCCGGGACCCGGAGCGGCTGGGGCTGCTCCAGCGGGCCTATCTGGAAAAATTCCGGCGGGAGACGGCGGGATAAGCTTCAACCCGGCCTCAGAACATGGTACAAGCGCGCTTTCCGGCGGTGGGCCGGGAGCGCGCTTGCTTTTCAGCCGTGGTGCGGGACAGCCTCCGGGTCAATAGGTGTGGGTGCAGATCTCCTGAATCTTCTGCTGGATCTTCTTCAGGTCCTCAAAGGTCTCCGGACGGCGCCGGGGGTCCCGCAGAATGGCGGCGGGGTGGAACAGGGCGGTCATCTGGACTCCCGCCTTCTCAAACCACTGGCCGTGCTCCTTGGTGATTTTGAAGTCCTCCTTGATCAGCCGCATGGCGGCGATGCGGCCCAGGCAGACGATGATTTTGGGCCGGATCAGGGCCACCTGGTTGCGCAGATAACCGATGCAGGCATCCTGCTCGGTGTTCAGCGGGTCCCGGTTCTGAGGCGGGCGGCACTTGACGATGTTGGCGATGTAGACATTCTTCTTCCGGTCCAGGTCCACCAGCTCCAGCATGTCATCCAGCAGCTTGCCGCCCCGGCCCACAAAGGGCTCCCCCTGCAGGTCCTCGTTTTCCCCCGGCCCCTCGCCGATCATCATGACCTCCGCGTCCCGGGGGCCCACCCCAAAGACCACGTTGTGCCGTGTGTCCGCCAGGGCGCATTTCTGACAGTCCCTGCAGGTGCGCTCCAGGGTGTCCCAATCCATCATTGCCATTGTATTTCCTGCCTTCCCGCCCCTCTGGGGCTTTGTCGTTTGCATCAGGAAGTATACCACGAATCGCCTGCCGGGGAAAGGGGAATTTGGCGAAGTACGGGAAAATCTGTCAGAAATTGGAGGGCTGCGGGGAAAAATTTTGGGCGAATTGCGCTTGACAAGGGGGGAGTGCCGGGCGTATAATCCGCACATAATATTTCAAAAGCGCCGACGGAGACCGCGCCCCACGGCGTCCAACAGAGAGACCGGGCCACTGTGCTGAAAGCCCGGTTGGGAAAGACGGGGCAGCGCAACACTCCTGAGCTGACGGTTCGAGGAAGGGAAACCTTTTTTGAGGGCCGTCCGTCCTCCCCACGTTACCGGGGCTCGAAAGAGGTTCCTTGTTGGAGGAGCAACGCGGGTGGTACCGCGGAATCATTTGTACGGTGATTTCGTCCCGGGTCGTATTGTTTTGATACGGCCCGGGATTTTTTCATTCCCGGGCCCGTGTCGCGGACAGAAAGGAAGGTCAAGCGTCATGGAATTTGTCACAGAAATGAAGAAAAAGCCCACCGCCTTTGCCCAGGTGGCCTCGGGCGCCCTGGACGGGCAGACCGTCACGGTACAGGGGGCGGTCCACGCCCTGCGGGAGCTGGGGGGCATCACCTTTTTGACCCTGCGGATGCGGGATGGGGCCCTCCAGTGCGTGTGCACACCGGAGGTCGAGCCGGAGGGGCTGTGCGAGGAGTGCGCCGTCCGGGTGACCGGACAGGTGCGGCCGGAGGAGCGGGCCCCCGGCGGCCGGGAGCTGGCGGCGGAGTCCATTGAAATTTTGTCCCGCCCCGCCCAGGCCATGCCCGTCCCCGTGTCCAAGTGGAAGCTGGACCTGAACCTGGACACCGAGCTGTCCCTGCGGCCGGTGGTGCTCCGCGGCCTGCGGGAGCGCTCCGTGTTCAAAATCCAGGAGGGGATCTCCCGGGCCTTCCGGGAGTACCTCACCGGCGAGGGATTTACCGAGATCCACACCCCCAAGATCGTCCACGCCGGGGCGGAGGGGGGCAGCAACATCTTTCGCCTGGACTACTTCGGCAAGAAGGCATTCCTGGGCCAGTCCCCCCAGTTCTACAAGCAGACCATGGTGGGGGTGTTCGAGCGGGTCTTTGAGGTGGCCCCCGTGTTCCGGGCGGAGAAGCACTCCACCCCCCGGCACCTGAACGAGTACACCTCCCTGGACCTTGAGATGGGCTATGTCGACTCCTTCCAGGACATTATGGCGGTGGAGACCGGCTTTTTACAGTACTGCATGGAGCTGCTGGGCCGGGAGTACGCCGCCGACCTGAAGCGGCTGGGGGTGGAGCTGCCCGATGTGGAGAAAATCCCCGCCGTCCGCTTTGACGAGGCCAAGCGTCTGGCTTCTGAAAAGTACGGCCGGCCCATCCGGGACCCCTTTGACCTGGAGCCGGAGGAGGAGCACAACATCGGCCGCTACTTCAAGGAGGAGTACGGGGCGGACTTCGTCTTTGTCACCCACTACCCGGCCAAAAAGCGGCCCTTCTACGCCATGGACGACCCGGCCGACCCCCGGTACACCCTGTCCTTCGACCTGCTGTTCCGGGGAATGGAGGTGACCACCGGCGGCCAGCGCATCCACGACTACCAGACCCAGGTGGACAAGATGCTTGCCAAGGGGATGCACCCGGAGGAGTTTGAAAGCTACCTGATGATCCACAAGCACGGCATGCCCCCCCACGGCGGCCTGGGCATCGGGCTGGAGCGGCTGACCATGCAGCTGTGCGGTCTGGACAACGTGCGCCGGGCCAGCCTGTTTCCCCGGGACCGGACGCGGCTGGAACCGTGATAAAAGATAGGAGATAGAAGATAGGAGATAGGAGATATGGAAGATCGAGAGCGGGTGCGGCGGCTGTCAGCCGGCTAAAACTCCTATCTCCTATCTCCTCACTCCTATCTGAACAAGAGGAAAGGGTGACGAACATGAAGATTACGACTGAGATGGTAGACTATATCTCCCAGCTCTCCCGGCTGAAGCTGCCGGAAGAGGAGAAGGAGAAGATGACCGGCGAGCTGGAGCAGATCCTGGCCTATATGGACACCCTCAACGCCCTGGATACCAGCGGGGTGGAGCCTATGAGCCACATATTCCCGGTGAAGAACGTACTGCGGGAGGACGATGTGGTCCCCTCCTTTGACCGGGCCGAGCTGCTGAAGAACGCCCCGGCCACCGACGGGGAGGCCTTCCTGGTGCCCCGGGCCGTGGAGTAAGGAGGGAACGGACATGAAAGAACTGCTGGAACTCACCGCCCTGGAGCTGGGGGCGGCCATTAAGGCGGGGGAGGTCTCTGTGGAGGAGGCCGTCCGCACCGCCCTGGAGGCCATGGAGGAGCGGGAGGGAGCGCTGAACAGCTTCATCACCCGCACCGGGGAGCAGGCCCTGGACCGGGCAAAGGCCCTCCAGGCCGGAGTACAGGAGACGGAAAGCCCCCTCTACGGGGTGCCCATGGCCATCAAGGACAACATCTGCACCAGGGGGGTCAAGACCTCCTGCGCCTCCAAGATTCTGGGGGACTTCGCGCCCCCCTATGACGCCGGGGCGGCGGAGAAGGCGGAGCAGGCCGGGGCGGTCTGTCTGGGCAAGCTGAACATGGACGAATTTGCCATGGGCTCCACCACCGAGACCTCCTTCTACGGCCCTGCCCGCAACCCCTGGGACCTGGAGCGGGTGCCCGGCGGCTCCTCCGGCGGGGCGGCGGCGGCCGTGGCCGGCCGGGAGTGCTGGTTCGCCCTGGGCTCGGACACCGGCGGCTCCATCCGCCAGCCCGCCTCCTACTGCGGGGTGACGGGAATGAAGCCCACCTACGGCACCGTGTCCCGGTACGGCCTCATCGCCTACGCCTCCTCCCTGGACCAGATCGGGCCGCTGGCCCGGTCGGCGGCCGACTGCGCCGCCGTGCTGGACGCCATCCAGGGGAAGGACCCCCGGGACGGCACCTGTCTGGATGTGCCCGCCGGGGGGCTGCTCGCCTCCCTCACCGGGGACGTCCGGGGGATGAGGATCGGCCTGCCCGCCAGCTGCTTCGGGGAGGGGCTGGACCCGGAGGTGCGCCGGGCGGTGCTGGAGGCCGCCGCCGTGCTGGAGGCCCGGGGGGCCAAACTGGTGCAGTTCGACTTCCCGGTGATGGAGTACGTGGTCCCCGCCTACTATATCATCGCCTCCGCCGAGGCCAGCTCCAACCTCTCCCGCTTCGACGGGGTGAAGTACGGCTGGCGGGCGGAGGGGTACCAGGACCTGACCGACCTGTACTGCCGCACCCGCACCGAGGGCTTCGGCTCCGAGGTGAAGCGGCGTATCCTGCTGGGCACCTTCGTGCTGTCCTCGGGCTACTACGACGCCTACTACAACAAGGCCCTCCAGGTGAAGGGGGTCATCAAGGGGGCCTTTGACCAGGCCTTTGAGCAGTGTGACCTGATGCTCACCCCCGTGGCCCCCGCCACAGCCCCCAGGCTGGGGGAGAGCCTGAGCGATCCCCTGCAGATGTACCTCAGCGATATTTACACCGTGTCGGTGAACCTGGCCGGGCTGCCCGGGCTGTCCATGCCCTGCGGCTTTGACGGGAACGGGATGCCCATCGGGGCCCAGCTCATCGGGCCTGCCCTGGCTGACGGCCGGGTGCTCAACGCCGCCTACGCCTTCCAGCTGGATACCGATTACCACAAGCGCACACCCTATGGAAAGGAGGGGCTCTGACATGACCTGGGAAACCGTCATCGGTCTGGAGACCCATGTGGAGCTGGCCACCAGGACCAAAATTTTCTGCTCCTGCACCACCGCCTTCGGCGGGGCCCCCAACACCCACTGCTGCCCCGTGTGCATGGGGATGCCGGGCACCCTGCCTGTGGTCAACCGCCAGGTGGTGGAGTTCGCCGCCCAGGCGGGGCTGGCCCTCAACTGCGAGATCACCCGGTACAACAGGTTTGACCGGAAGAACTACTTTTACCCTGACCTGCCCAAGG
>CAJFVL010000096.1 GCA_904420465.1 uncultured Clostridium sp. | reverse complement strand
GAGATGCCCCTGAAAATTTTGAAGGCGGAACAGCTGGTGGGCGGCGAGGAGGCCATGGACCAGATTCTCCACGACCTGTTCAACCGGGAGATCGACTATGCCTATCCCTATCTGACCTATCAAGACTTTTTGGACGCCTGCGGGCTGACGGAGGAGGAGCTGGACCTTGGGTAAGATTTTTCGATATGAGTGCAGACGACTGCTGTGGAACAAATTTTTCGGGGGACTTCTGCTGGTGCTCCTGTTCTGCGGATGGCAGGTGCTCAGCCGAGTGACCATTCTGGGGGTGCCCCACACCGCCCCCTTCTCCCCCTGGAGCTTTGGGGACTTTTTGAACCGCGTACTCCCTCTTTTGTGGATCGGAAGCCTGTTCTTTTTGACCTTTTTCACCTCGGGAAAGGCACGGCGGGCGGCGGTGCTCACCGACGCCGCCCCCATGGGGCCCAGGCGGTACGCCATGGCCCGGTGCGGGGCCGCCCTGGCCGGAACGGCCCTGCTGGCCCTGGCCTGCCTGGGGGAAGCGGCCCTCTTTTATGGATGGTACTTCGGCTGGTATGGGTGGGGGGAGCTGATCGTTCCCGCTCTGGTCACGCTGGTCCCGCCCCTTGTATTCGCCCTGGGGAGCGGCTGGCTGCTGGGTGAGACACGGCCCTGGCTGGTCTATGTGTGGATGCCGCTCCCCTTTGTCCTGGCCCTGCCGCCCCTGCGCTCGGATCTTGGGCTGTGGAGTGGAAGCTTTTTTAGGGAATACCCTCTGACCCTTGGAACTCTGGACCCGCCCTTCACGGTTCCGGCGGCGGCCATGCTGCCGCAGCTCGTTTTGCTGGCGGCCGGCGCTGTGCTGTTTGCCTTTTGCGCTGGATGGAGGCGGGGAGCGAGGAGAGCGGCCGGCCATCCGGAATGAAACCGCACGCTCTGAGAACCCGGAGCGGCAGCGGCGTATGAGCCCAGGGCACGCATCTGCTTGATGCGTGCCCTTTTTCTGTGCGGCGGTGTAAAGTCGGACTATGGCGAGGCACATCTGCGGGAAAGCGTTTACAAATCACCCGTGATCCGCTACAATAGAATCAGAGACTGAAAGCTCTGAGAGGGCGGGAGGGGTCCGGATGGAGGAATGGAAGGTGGGCGTAATTGCCCGCATCCGCGGTGATCTGACAGAAAAATTTGGAATTCCCCGCCAGAGCGGACTGGTGGAGGAGCTGGAGGCGGAAATCATTTTTGAGCCGCCCTACCGGGACCCGGAGGCGCTTCGGGGACTGGAAGGCTTTTCCCACATCTGGCTGATCTGGGTCTTTTCCCAGGCTGTCCGGACAGCGTGGTCCCCTACGGTGCGTCCCCCCAGGCTGGGGGGAAATCAGCGGATGGGCGTCTTTGCCACCCGGTCTCCCTTTCGGCCCAACCCCATCGGCCTGAGCTGTGTGCGCCTGCTGGGGATTGAGCTCCACACATCCCGGGGGCCCGTTCTGCGTGTGGCCGGAGCGGACCTGATGGATGGCACCCCGATTCTGGATATCAAGCCCTATGTGCCTTATGCCGACTGCCGTCTCCAGGCCTTGGGAGGCTTTGCCAGCCAGCCCAAGGAGGCCAGCCTGGCGGTTGAAATCCCGCCGGCATTGCTGGAGCAGGTGCCGGAGAAGAAGCGCAGGGCGCTGGAAGGCGTACTGGCCCAGGACCCCAGGCCCCCCTACCAGGATGACCCGGAGCGTGTGTACGGGATGGCCTTCGGCGGGCTGGAGGTCCGCTTTCAGGTGCGGGGAGACAGGCTGACCGTCTGTGGAATTGAGCGGCGGCCGGATTGACCGCGGCAAAAGGAATTAAGGGAGGAGTTATTTATGAAACTGATCTTTGCGGTGATTCGGGACAAGGATGCCGGAGAGGCGCTGAAAGGCCTGGTTCGAAAGGGAATTGGGGTCACCAAGCTCTCCAGCACCGGAGGCTTCCTGCGGGATGGGAACACGACGCTGATGATCGGCGCACCTGACGAGCAGGTGGACGCGGTGATGGAGGTCCTTGGAGAGACCTGCGCCCAGCGCACTGAGGTGGAGGTGCTGGCCTCCCAGGGAACAGGGGGGATGCCCATGTGGAATGTGGGAACCGCACCGCTGAAGGTGACCGTGGGCGGAGCCACGGTGTTTGTGCTGGATGTGACCGATTTTCGGAAGCTGTAATGTGGACAGAGCCCCTTCCAGAGGGCAGATTGCCTTCCGAAAGGGGCCTTTTTACGCCTTCCCCCAGGGGGAAGGTTTGGCAGGGACAAATTTTTCTTGACATTCCGCCCGGTGTACGGTGTATGCTCCCGCCAGAAAGGAGCGGAAGCAGTATGGATTGGAGCAATGTGACGTGGAAGGTGGCCCCGGAGGCCATCGCGGCCATGGGGCTGGTGGGACTGTTTGCCCTGATGCTGCCTCTGGGGCTGGCCCTGTTCTTCTGGAAAAGGGCGGGGGGCCGGTGGCGGTTTTTTGGAATGGGGTGTGTGGTGTTCCCTCTGTTCGCTATGGGGCTGGAGGGGAGCATCAACCGGGCGGTGCTGTACGGCCCATGGGGCGGGGCGCTGGCCGGCAATCTCTGGCTGTACGCCCTGTACGGCGGCCTGATGGCTGGTATTTTTGAGGAATGCGGCCGGTGGTGCGCCCTCCGGCTGGGGCGGCGGTGGAGCAGGGGACCGGGGGACGCCCTGATGTATGGGGCGGGCCACGGGGGAATTGAGGCCGTCCTGCTGGTCGGCACCACCATGTTCAACAACATTGTGCTGTCCCTCGCCATGAACCGGGGCGGGCTGGAGGCGGTGGAGGCCATCATGGGGCCGCTTCCTGACGCCGCCCTGGCCAGTCTGGCCCCATTGACCGCCGCTCCGGCATCGGTGTATCTGTGGAGCGGCTTTGAGCGGCTGGTGGCGGTGGCCCTCCACATATCCCTGTCGGTACTGGTGTATGCCGCTGTCACCCGGAAGGGCGGGGCGCGCTGGCTTCCGGCGGCCATCGGCATCCACGCCCTGGTGGATGGCGCGGCCATTGCGGCCAGCGTCTGGCTTCCCGTCCCGGCGGTGGAGGGACTGGTTCTGGCGCTGACTGTTCTCACCGCCCTGCTGGCACGGTGGGTCTGGAGGGGAGAGGGAACAAAAACCACTTGACCTTCCTCCCGCTGGAAGGTATAACATAGGGTCAGAAAGGGGCGGAAGGCCCATGAAGATCAACGAGGTGGAGGCCCAGGTGGGCATCACCAAAAAGAATATCCGCTTTTACGAGGAACAGGGCCTGCTGTCGCCCCGCCGCAACAGCCAGAACGGCTACCGGGACTATGGCCCCGGCGAGGTGGAGGTCCTGCGGCAGATCAAGCTGCTGCGCAAGCTGGGCGTTCCGCTGGAGGAGATCCGCCGGATGCAGTCCGGCAAGATCACGGTGGGCGACGGGATGCGGCGGCATCTGGTGACGCTGGACCGGGAGCGGCACAGCCTGGAGCAGTCCATGGAGCTGTGCCGGGAGCTGAAGGACCGGGAGGAGCGGCTGGACAGCCTGGACGCCGCCGCCCTGTTGAAGCGGATGGAGGAGCTGGAGCAGGCGGGGGCCACCTTTCAGGACAAGCAGCGGGGGGATTTCCGTCCATTCCGCTATGTGGCCCCGGCTGTTATTACCGTGCTGACGGTGGCGCTGATGCTGGGCCTGATCGGACTGATGATCTGGGGCTTCACCATTGACGTGGAGGATGCCCCGCCCCTGCCCCTGGTGGTGGTGCTGGTGATGATCCCGGGTGTGGTGATTCTGGGCGTGGTGCTGGCCCTGGTCCAGCGCCTGCAGGAGATTGGAAAGGGGGAGGAAGAGGATGCGAAGCGGTTCTGACAAGCGGAAGGGCCGTCTGGCTCCGGTGCTGGCCGCCCTGGGCACCACGGTGGTGGTGCTGGTGTTTGTGGGTTCTGTGGTGTGGGCCTTCCTGGCCTCGGGCGGGGCGGACACCATCGCGGTCGGAATCATGGCCCTGTACGCCCTGGCGGGGATCGCCGTCATCGCGGGGGTGCTGGCCGCCATGGTCCAGCGGCTGCGGGAGCTTAAGAGAGGAGAGGAAGAGGATGCCAGACAATACTGACGGGGGAAAGCGGGCCCTGAAGCGGGAGGCGGTGAAGGGGACGGTGCTGTTCCTGGGGGGACAGGGGCTGTCCATCCTGGCGCTGCTGTGGCTGAAAGGGTGGGTGTCCGGCTGGCTGGACACCCTGCTGCTGGTGCTGGCGGTGGGGGATCTGGCAGCCATGCCCTTTGCCTTTGTGGTACTCAGACAGAGAATGAAAGAGATTGAAGGAGGAGAGCTGGATGCTGCTCGTAAATATTGAATATATTCCCGGGAAGGAGATCGAGGCCCTGGGGATGGTGAAGGGGACTGTGGTCCAGTCCAAGAATTTCGGCAAGGATTTTATGGCCGGGATGAAAACGCTGGTGGGCGGCGAGATCAAGGGGTATACCGAGATGCTTATCGAGGCCCGGCAGATCGCAACCAAGCGCATGGTGGACGAGGCCGAGGCCCTGGGGGCCGACGCGGTCATCAACGTGCGGTACGGCTCCGCCTCTGTTATGCAGGGGGCCGCCGAGGTCATTGCCTACGGCACGGCGGTAAAATACCGCTGACTGCGGAAGAAAGGGAAACGGCGTGGGACACAATGGGGTTCCACGCCGTTTTTGCCTGTGCAGGACAAGGAAAGCCGGATAGAGAACGGGAAGCGTGGAACAATAGCGGCAGACGCCGCATGCCGGCGGCAGAACAACTGTGGTCCGGCGCCCTTCCGGCGGCGGAAAAGGAGTGTATGACATGAATGTGAATCCCAGGAAAGCGGCCATTGTGGGCTGCGGCTTTGTGGGGGCCTCCATCGCCTTCCGCTTTCTTCAGCAGGGGCTGTTCTCCCAGCTGGTGCTGCTGGACGCCAACCGGGACAAAACCGAGGGGGAGGCCATTGACCTGAGCGACGGCCTGCCCTATGCCGCCCCCATGGAGATCACGGCGGGCACCTATGACGACATCGGGGACTGCGCCCTCATTGTTATCACCGCCGGGGCCAACCAGAAGCCGGGGGAGACCCGGCTGGACCTGATTGGAAAGAATACGGAGATCCTGCGGCAGATTATCCGGGAGATCCGGGCCCGGGACTTTGGGGGCATCCTGCTGGTGGTGTCCAACCCGGTGGATGTGCTGACCTATGCGGCCTGGAAGCTGTCCGGCCTGCCCCGGGGACGGGTTATCGGCTCGGGGACGGTGCTGGACACCGGGCGGCTCAAGCAGCTGTTGGGGGAGCGGCTGCGGGTGGACAGCCGGAATGTCCACGCCTTTATCGTGGGAGAGCACGGGGACAGCGAGCTGGCGGTGTGGAGCGGGGCCAATGTGTCCGGCGTGGACCTGGAGCACTTCCGCAGGCTGCGGGGACAGATGAAGCAGGAAGAGCTGGAAAGCCTGTATCGGGCGGTGCGGGACAGCGCCTATGAGATTATCTGCCGAAAGGGAGCCACCTACTACGGCATTGCCATGGCGGTGGGCCGCATCGCCGAGTGCATTGTGCTGGACCAGCACGCGGTTCTCCCCGTCTCCTGCGTCCTGGAGGGGCAGTACGGCCTGGAGGGGCTGGCACTCAGCCTGCCCGCCATTGTGGGCCGGAACGGGCTGGAGGAGGTGCTGGAAATTCCGCTGAGCGGGGAGGAGGAGCAGGCGCTGGTCCGCTCGGCCGGGCAGATGAAGGAGGCCATCGCCTCGCTGAAGCTGTAGGGCGCGGCGGGGCATAACAGGGCGGGTGCCCGCATACCTTTTTACAGAGAGGGGGCGGGACCATGGCGCCGCGGATACAGACCTTTGTTTTGTGGAAAATCGGGACACGGCAGACGGCCGCCGCCGCGCTGACGCTGGCGGCGGCCCTGCTTGTCCTGCCCGCGCTGCTGCTGCGGGGGGAGCCCCTCTACCAGAGTGGGACAGCGGAGATGGGAGAGGACCAGGCGGTCCTGCCCATTGACCAGGCCGCCCGGGCCGCGGGGGCCAAGGACAGAGGACGGGCGGTACGGCTGGAGCTGGAGGACGGCACCGTGAAGGAGCTGTCCATGGCCGATTACCTGTGGGGGGTGGTGGCGGCGGAAATGCCTGCCTCCTTTGAGGAAGAGGCGCTGAAGGCCCAGGCCTGCGCCGCCCGGACCTACACGGTTGTTCAGCAGAACTCCGGCTCGGCCAGGCATGCCTCCGGGGCGGAGATCTGCGCCGACAGCACCTGCTGTCAGGCCTATGTGGAGCGGGAGAGCGCCGAGGCCCGCTGGGGCCTCCAGGCGGGGGAGTACTCCGACAAGATCGAGGCAGCGGTGTCCGCCACCGACGGTCTGGGCATTTTGTACCAGGGAGAGCCCATTCAGGCCCTGTTCTTCTCCTCCGCCGCCGGGCGGACGGTGGACGCGGTGGAGGTGTGGGGCAACAGCGTGGACTACTTAAAGAGCGTGGAGAGCCCGGAGGGGGAGGAGGTCCCCAACTACCACACCCAGGTGGTGCTGCCGGCTGAAGAGGTCAAGAGCCGAACCCTGACCGCCTACCCCGGGGCCGACCTGTCGGGCGACCCCTCCGGCTGGTTCGGGGCGGTGAACCAGGGAGAGGGCGGGGCGGTGTCCTCGGTGCTGTTGGGGGGCATCACCCTCACCGGAAGTCAGGTGCGCAGCCTGTTTGAGCTGCGCTCGCCCTCCTTTGCCGTGGCCTGGGATGGGACAAATTTCACCTTTTCGGTCACCGGCTACGGCCACGGAGTGGGGATGAGCCAGTACGGCGCCAACGCCATGGCCAAGGCGGGCAGCACATTCCAGGATATCCTGACCTGGTACTATACCGGTGCCCAGGTGGATGCGCTGTGGTGAAGCATGTCGGACTGTAGCAGCTGAGAAGGAATGGACAAACGTCCCCTGAAGCGGTATAATGTCAGAAAAAGGGGGGGCTGACTATGCCGAAGATCGACGCCCAGCTGGGCATCCGGGTGACAAAGGATCTGAAGGCCCGCCTGGAGCGGCAGGCCAAAAGCGAGATGAAAAGCGTCTCCGCCCTGGTGGTCCAGGTGATGGAGGATTACCTGTCCTCCAAGGGAAACGGGAAACAGCCGTCATGAGGAAAAACGCCCGGCGCATCCGCGCCGGGCGTTTTGCTGTCTATATAGAGAATTATGCCTCTTCCACAGCGGGCATGGCGGAAACCACGGCTGCACACCGGGGGCACAGGGTGGGATGGACCTTGTCCGCTCCCACCAGGGGATGGTGCTTCCAGCAGCGCTCGCACTTTTCACCCCTGGCCTGGCTCACCAGCACCCGCACGCCGTTGAGGGGGGTGTCGGAGGCCTGGTCATACAGGGCGGGGTCGGTGACAAAGTCCACCCCGGAGACGATGAAGAAGTCCGCCCACCACTGCGGATCAAAATGCTCCCGCAGGTCGGAGAGGTCCACCGGGGGCTTCTCCTCCCGGGTGACAACGGTGACATGGGCCTCCAGGCTCTTGCCGATCTTCTTCTCATTCCGGGCGGTCTCCAGGGCGGCGTTTACCCCGTCCCGGAGCTGGAGCATGGTACCCCAGGAGACCAGATCCCCCAGGTCGTAGTCCTGGAAGGGCTGGTTCATCTCGTTGAGCACCACATTGCGGGGATCGTCCCCCTCCCGGTGGGGCATGGCCTGCCAGATCTCGTCGCAGGTGAAGGCCAGGATGGGGGCGAACAGCTTGGTGATGGTGTCCAGAATGAGCCACAGGGCGGTCTGGGCGCTGCGGCGCTCCAGGCTGTCCTTGCCCTCGCAGTACAGCCGGTCCTTAATGATGTCCAGATAGAAGGAGCTGAGCTCCACCACGCAGAAGTCGTTGATGGCGTGGCTTACCACATGGAATTCATAGTTGTCGTATGCCTGGAAGCACTTGCGGGTCAGCTCGTTGAGCTTGGTCACCGCCCAGCGGTCCAGCTCCAGCATGTCCTGGGGGGAGACTAGATGGTTGGGGTCGAAGCCGTCCAGGTTGCCCAGACAGTACCGGGCGGTGTTGCGGAACTTCAGATAGTTCTGGGAGAGCTGCTTGAAGATATTGTCGGAGCAGCGCACGTCCACATGGTAGTCGGCGGAGCCGGCCCACAGGCGGATCATGTCGGCGCCGTATTTTTTGAAGATGTCGGCGGGGTCCACGCCGTTGCCCAGGGACTTGTGCATGGCTTTGCCCTCGCCGTCCACGGTCCAGCCGTGGGTGATGCACTCCTTGAAAGGCGCGCCCTTGCCCAGAGCGCCCACGGCGGTGAGCAGGGAGGACTGGAACCAGCCGCGGTACTGGTCCAGGCCCTCCATATAGACGGTGGCGGGCCAG
>CAJFVL010000095.1 GCA_904420465.1 uncultured Clostridium sp. | reverse complement strand
CGCCGTCCGCAGACGGCGGAATAAAATGAAATCCTGTCATTTCCGGCGGCATGTACGTCGGAAATGACACCTCTCACGAAATTTTGGCCGACAATTTCGTAAGAAATCGAGGCAAAAATTTCGTGCAGCCCTTCTCGAAAAAGTGGCGCGCCACTTTTTCGACAGTCTCACGCGGGAGTGCCGTTTCGGCACTCCCGCGTTTTCTGTTGGGGATTACAGCTCCAGAACGCTGAGGCAGAAGGTGCGCAGCACAGCGGCCAGCTCCGCCCGGCTGATCCCGTTGGCGGGGCGCAGGCTGCCGTCCCCATAGCCAGACAGCAGGCCGCTGGATACCGCCCAGCCCAGGGCGTCCCTGGCCCAGGGGGAGGCGCTGCCCCCGTCGGTGAACTGGGAAAGGCCTTGGCCCGCGGAGACGTCCAGGCCGGTATACTGGGCGTACTGCCGCAGTACAAGGGCCAGCTGCTCCCGGGTGAGGGCGCCGTCCGGGTTGAAGCCGCTCCCCGTGCCGCTCATCAGGCCTACGCTGCTGCACCAGGACACCGCCGTGTGGTACCACTGGTCGGAGGGCACATCGGGATAGCCCGCGTTCTGGGCGGACTGGGAGCCGCCCAGCCGCCAAAGGATCTGGGCCAGCTGGGCGCGGGTGACCGTGCCGTCCGGCTCGAAGGCGTCGGAGCCCGTGCCGGAGAGGAGACCCTGTTCCAGGGCGTACTCCACCGCGCCGTAGTACCAGCTGCCGTAGGGCACGTCGGAGGGGACGATGACCGAGTCATACAGGCGCAGATAAAAGCTCATGGAGTGCTCCTGCAGGTCGGCGGAGGAATTATAGCGCAGGGTGATCAAATAGAGAAGAGAGTCTGCGGAGGGCAGGGATGCCGTCTGGAAGGGCAGGGACTGCCCGCTGCCCGCGGTGTTTCTGGCCTGAAGGACGGCCAGTCCGCGGGCCTCCAGGGCCTGCGAGGTGAGCAGATAGGTCTGGCCGGCACTCAGGGAATAGGCGGCTCCCTGCCAGGAAACCAGCTCACCCTGGGGGGTCAGGCTGTCGCTGACCGGGGTGTTTTCACCGTCCAGCATCTCATAGGTTCCGTCTCCGTTCAGGTCGGTCAGATAGTCCACCTCGACCCAGACCCCATCTATTTCAGGCTGAATATAGAAGGCTGCATTCCCGGCAACCCGGTTGATGCTGCAGGAGTAGCGGACCGAGTCATCGGACTGGAAGGCCCCGCTTTCGTCCCGGCGGTAGATCTCCACCCCCAGAGTGACGCTGGGGAAATCCTGGTGCGGGGCGGAGATGAGAAATGAAGCAAAATCATCGCCGCCGGGGGCGGCGCTGGCGGGCAGGGAAAGGGCTGCGGCCAGAGTCAGGGCTGCGGCTGCGCGCAGCCAGCGGCGTGGCTTGAGCATGGCTTGGTTCTCCTTTCTGTAAAAGAGCGGTTGGCTTCTGGGATACAGAGCTATCATTATATCCGATTTTTTATGGATTTGCAAGAAAAACAGAACGGCGATTTCATTAAATATAGTGAGAGCCGCCGGATTTTGAGAAAACCCGCAGACCGGAAAGCTGGAATCATCTTGAAACGCCCCTTGTTTTTTTTCCGGGATTGGTTGTATAATTAAAAAAACTGAGACGGCCGCGCCGCCTGCCGGCGCGGCTCAGCGTGTCGAAGAGATCCCTACCAGAAGTAAAAAGTTGTACAGCGCGGGGGAGCTCGAGGGGGCAAAGCCCGCCTCGAATCCAATCAAATGCCCCGCAAAGCCTTGCTGTGCAAGGCGCGCGGTCCACGAAGCGGGGACTTTCCCACTGCGGAGCAGCGGGAAAGTAACGGCATTTCAGGCTGTGAAAAAGTCTTGTCAGACTTTTTCACAGCCTGGGCCGCGCCGCCTGCCGGCGCGGCTGAATAAAAAATTTTTTCTGGCGTGCAATAAAACGCCCTATCGGCGCATTTCTGAAGTGACAGGAGAAACGGTCATGTTAATGGGAACAGTGGGATGGATGGTCCAGACAGTGGGACAGGAACAGAACAGGGACCCGGCGGAGCTGGAAAAACTGATCCTCCGCATTGCGGCGGGGGAGCAGCAGGCTCTGGAGGAGCTGTATCACCGGACCCGGGCGGCGGTGTACGCCCTGGCCCTCTCCTGCGTGAGGAACGCCCACGACGCCCAGGACATTACCCAGGACACCTTTGTGCGGGTGTGGGAGGGGGCGTCTCAGTACCGACCCCAGGGCTCGCCAATGGCATGGCTGCTGACCGTTGCCCGGAACCTGGCCCGGATGAAGCTGCGCCAGGGGGCGCGGCAGGCCGAGCTGAGCGATGAGGAGTGGGAGGCCATCCCCGCCGACAGCCCCGGCGTCACTCCAGAGGACAGGGAGCTGCTCCAGACCGCCCTGGCGGGCCTGGAGGACCAGGAGCGGCAGGTGGTGCTGCTCCACGCCGTCACCGGGTTGAAGCACCGGGAGATCGCGGCCCTGCTGGAGATGCCGCTGGCCACCGTCCTGTCCAAGTACCACCGTGCCCTGAAAAAGCTGAAAAGCAAACTGAAAGGAGATGGCCCTCTGTGACGGATCAGGAACTGGAACGCCGGCTGGCAGACGCAGTGACCCGCGCCGCACCCGATGATGTGAAGGCCGTCCTCTCCCGCTGCGCGCCCCGTGAGGAAAATGTGATTCCCATGCCCCAGAGTGTGCCGGGACGGCGGCACGGCCTGCGCCGCTGGGTTCCGGCGGCCATTGCGGCCTGTCTGGTGCTGGCCGCAGTGGGCGGCGGAGCGGGCTATGTCCGCCAGATGAACAACGCTGTGGCCTCCGTTGTCTGCCTGGACGTGAATCCAAGCGTGGAACTGACAGTAAACCGGAACGAGACGGTGCTCTCCGCCGTTCCAGCCAACGAGGATGCGGTAGCCATTCTGGACGGAATGGATTTGGCGGGGGCTAAAGTGGATGTGGCTATGAACGCCATTGTAGGCTCTCTGCTGAAAAACGGCTATGTGGATGAGCTGGCCAACTCCATCCTCATCACGGTGGAGGATGATGACGCCCAGCGGGGCGCCCGGCTCCAGCAGGAGCTGACCGCTCAGGCCGACGCCATCCTGGCCAGCGCCCAGGTGAACGGCGCCATCCTCTCCCAGACCATTCAGAACAGCGCCCAGCTCCAGCAGCTGGCCGCGGACTACGGCATCTCCGCCGGCAAGGCCGCCCTCATCCAGACCATCGTGGACGGCAGCGGCGGCACCAAGACCTTTGAAAGCCTGGTGGGCCTGTCCATCAACGAGCTGAATCTGCTCTACTCCTCCCTCGCCTCTGAAAGTCAGTCTCTTGTGCCCTCCGACCCCGGCGGAACCGGCGGCGGAAGCACCTCCGCCGATGTGGTCACCGCACCCATCCAGTCCTCCGGCCAGGCCAACGACAGCGCCTATATCGGCATGGAGGCCGCCCAGCAGGCCGCCCTGGCCCATGCGGGGGTGTCCGCCGCCGACGCCACCTTCCTGGAGGCCGAGTACGACTGGGATTACGGACGCATGGTCTATGAGGTGGAATTCCGGGCCAACGGGCGGGAGTATGAGTACGAGATCGACGCCCTCACCGGCGAGGTGGTCCAGTACCAGAGCGAAGGAGGCGGGGTTCCCGCACAGAGCGGAGGCCAGACCGGAGGGGCTGACACCGGCTCCTTCATCGGGGAACAGGCCGCCAAGGCGGCCGCCCTGGCCGACGCCGGAGTGCAGGAGAGCGAGACCACCTACTGCAATGCCTGGCTGGATTATGACGACGGCTGGCCCGAGTGCTACGAGGTGGAGTTCATGGCGGGCAATACCCGGTATGAGTACAAGATTGCCCTCACCAGCGCCGCCGTGCTGGAGCGGGAGACGGAGCGCTATGGCGCGCCCTCCGGAGGAAATACCGGAACAGGGGGAAGCACCGGGACAGGCGGCGGAACCGGAACGTCCGGCTCCGACATCGGGGCGGAAGCTGCCCAGCAGGCCGCACTGAACCACGCGGGGGTGAGCCTGTCAGACACCTATGAAATGAAGGTAAAGCGGGACTACGATGACGGCCGCCTGGAGTATGAGGTGGAGTTCAAGGCGGGCGGCTATGAGTACGAGTACAAAATTGACGCCTCCTCCGGAACCATCCTGGACTACGAGCGGGACTGGGACTGAAGAGACCGGCGCAGAACGGGCGCCCGCTGTCATGGCGGGCGCCCGGTTTTGCTCCGGGCCGTCGAAGCGGGGAACAGGCCGCCATCCCTCCGGAGGACCGCCGCAGGCCCTGGGGTCTCTGAGGCTCCCGGAGTATCGTCCGTGTTCCCCGCCCTGGCTCAGGCGGATTCTCTTCAGCGGAGGTTTTTGAAGGGCCGAGCGGGGCGCGCCGGTTTTCCGGCGGCCCCCCCCCGCTCCCTGCGGGCAGATTGGAATATGAAACGAATTCCGGGGCGGGTCAAAGCGGAAAGCAGGGGGAGCCTGACCTGCTCATCCCTCGTAGGGCAGGCCGGACAGGTACCGCCGGGCCAGATCAAAGGCGTGGCTGGCCGTCTGGATGCGCAGCCGCTCCCGCATGGGGCGGGTCCCCAGCTTCAGGGGGCGGACATAGCTGCCCTCCGGCGCGGCGATGGCCACGAACATGGTGCCCACCTCGTTGCCGTTCTCATCCCGGTCGGGGCCGGCCACTCCGGTGGAGGACAGGGCGATGTCACAGCCCAGCACACGCCGGGCCCCCTCGGCCATGGCCTGGGCCACCTGGGCGGAGACGGCGCCGTACTGGTCCAGCAGCTCCCGGGGAACCCCCAGCACCCCGGCCTTCACCTCGTTGGTGTAGGAGACGATGCCCCCCTTGAACACCTGGGAGGCCCCGGGCACATCGGTGAGCCGCTTGGCCATCAGGCCGCCGGTGCAGCTCTCCGCCACCCCCAGGGTGAGGCCCCGCTCCTTCAGCAGGGACTCCACCACCTCCTCCAGGGAGGAGACGTCCACCCCGTAGACCTTGGGGCCGAACAGCGCCCTGACCTGCTCCACCGTGGGCTTGAGCAGGGCCTGGGCCTCCTCATCGGTGGGGGCCTTGGCGGTGACCCGCAGCTCACACTCCCCCTCCTTGGCGTAGGGGGCCAGGGTGGGGTTGGTCATGGCGTTCATCTGGTCCCGCAGCTGGGCCTCCATGGAGGACTCGCCGATGCCGAAGAGCTTGATGGTGTGGGAGGCAATGACCCCCTCGGACAGGGAGAGCAGATAGGGGCGGGCCCGGTACTGGAACATGGGCCGGCACTCGCTGGGGGGGCCGGGGAGCATGATGACGTGGACTCCGTCGGCAAGGAAGGCGCAGCCGGGGGCGGTGCCCCAGTCATTGGGGAGGACGGTGCACCCCTCGGGCAGCATGGCCTGCTGCAGGTTGTTTTCGGTCATGGGCCGTCCGGTGCGGGTGAAGTAGCTCCTGATACGCTGGGCCGATTCCTCGTCAAAGACCAGCTTTTTGCCAAAGGCCTCGGCCAGAACATTCTTGGTCAGATCGTCGCAGGTGGGGCCCAGGCCGCCGGTGGTGATGATGATGTCGGCCCGCTTCTTGGCGATGGCAACCGCCTCCCGGGCCCGCTGGGGGTTGTCCCCCACCACAGTGTGGTAGTAGACGTTGAGCCCCAGCTCGCTCAGCCCCTGGGAGAGCATCTGGGCGTCGGTGTTGGCAATGTTGCCCAGGAGCAGCTCGGTGCCCACGGACAGGATCTCTACGGTATGGGACATGGAACAAGACCTCCCGAAATAAGGTGGATGGAATTCAGGGCTGATAGGTGAGGACGGCGGTCTGGGCGGGGGTGTCCGCCGTCAGCTCCAGGGTGTTCCCGGAGTAGTGCACCACATTCTCTCCTCCGCACAGGGCCAGGTAGTCCTCCAGCGGGCCGGTGACCTCATAGCCGAAGGAGGCGCCGCGGTAGTGCATGGGGATGACCACCCTGGGGCGGAGGGCGTCGGCCAGCGCCTTGGCCTGCCTGGCGTCGATGGTGTAGTACCCGCCCACCGGGATCATCAGGGCGTCCAGGCCCTGCAGCTTCTCTGCCTGCTCCGGGGTGAGGTCACAGCCCAGGTCCCCCAGGTGGGCGACCCGCAGCCCCTCGGCGGTGAAGATGCGGATGATGTTGGTCCCCCGCAGCGCCCCCTGCTCCGGGTCATGGAAGGTGGGCAGCTCCTCCACCTGAAGGGAGACGGGCTTTCCGGTGAGGGTGACCATCTCCCGGGCGCCGTGGTCCTTATGCTCATGGCTGCAGAGAACCAGGTCGGCCGTCAGATGCAGGGGAGACAGGCCGGGGACCGAGCCGTCCTGATAGGGGTCCAGCACCACGACACCCTGGGTGGTGTCCAGTGTGAAGCAGGAGTGTCCATTCCAGATGATATTCATAACAGTGCTCCTTTCATCCCCCGGACCTGCGCCCGGGGGATTCAATTTATTCCAAAAGAAGTCGTGATCCCATTATAGCACGGCCGCGGACAGAAAAAAAGCGGACGTCCGGATTTTTGGAAAAAGGGAGAAAGTTTCGTCATTCTGGTTGAAAAACAGGGAGGGAGGCCGCAGAAAAGTTCCCATTGGGCCGCACAAAGCAGCGGGATTTTCAGCACTATGCCGGAAAAATAAGCCAGAAGCCGCCGGTAAATATGATAAACGCCAAAAATAAAGCGGACTGTCCGGAGTTTTGGCCTGTTTTTTGAATTTTTTGCAATTTTTCGACCATTTTATAGTTGAAATTCTTCCGGTTTTGGACTACAATGATACCCGCGAAACGAGGAGGGTCCCATGTGCTGAACATTGTTTTGGTGGAGCCGGAGATTCCAATGAACACCGGCAACATCGCCCGCACCTGCGCCGCCACCCGCAGCCGCCTCCATCTGGTGCGCCCTCTGGGCTTTGATATCAGCGACAGGGCGGTAAAGCGGGCCGGTCTGGACTATTGGCCCATGGTGGACCTGCGGGTCTATGACAGCCTGGGTCACTTCTTCGCGGAGAATCCGGAGCCCGACCTGTGGCTGGCCACCACCAAGGCCCCCCGGCCCTATACTGCCGCCCGGTTCCGGGAGGGCTGCTGGCTGATGTTCGGCAAGGAGACCGCCGGGCTGCCGGAGGAGCTTCGCCGGGCATACTATGACCGGTGCGTCCGAATCCCCATGCGGCCGGATGCCAGAAGCCTGAACCTGGCCAACTCTGTGGCCATCCTGGCCTACGAGGCCCTGAGGCAGCAGGGCTTTCCCGGCCTGTCCGGGGAAGGGGAGATGGCCGTGGCCCGGCAGCAGGCAGAGGAAAACATGTAGGATGCCTGATCCGTCGCGCGGGCTGCGGTTCATCCTGCGGCCGCCTGACAAAGTCTGTAAATTCAGAAAGGAGCTTTGTCCCAAATGAACTATAACAAAAAGACGGTCAAGGACGTGGACGTCAAAGGCAAGCGGGTTCTGCTGCGCTGTGACTTCAATGTGCCCATGGCCAAGGACGGCAGCGGCGTCATCACCGATGACAAGCGCATCCGGGCCGCCCTGCCCACTATCCAGTACCTGCTGGACCAGGGAGCGGCGGTCATTGCCTGCTCCCACATGGGCAAGCCCAAGGGAGAGGTCAAGCCCGAGCTGTCCCTGAAGCCGGTGGCCGTCCGCCTGAGTGAGCTGCTGGGCAAGCCGGTGATCATGGCCGGGGATGTGGTGGGGCCTGACGCCCAGTCCAAGGCGGCCGCCCTCCAGCCCGGTCAGATCATGCTGCTGGAAAACACCCGCTTCGAGCCCGGCGAGACCAAGAACGACCCCGAGCTGGCCAAAAAGCTGGCCTCCATGGCTGATGTGTATGTGTCCGATGCCTTCGGCGCGGTCCACCGCGCCCACGCCTCCACCGCCGGGGTGGCCGACTACCTGCCCGCCGTGTCCGGCTTCCTGATCCAGAAGGAGCTGGAGATCATCGGCGGCGCCCTGTCCAACCCCAAGCGCCCTCTGGTGGCCATTCTGGGCGGCTCCAAGGTGTCCTCCAAGATCGGAGTCATCAACAACCTGCTGGACATCGCCGATACGATCATCATCGGCGGCGGCATGTGCTACACCTTTGCCAAGGCCATGGGCGCCAGCGTGGGCAAGTCCCTGCTGGAGGAGGACTGGCTGGACTACTGCAAAGAGATGATGCAGAAGGCCGAGGAGAAGGGCGTCAAGCTGCTCCTCCCCGTGGATGGTGTGGCCGCGGCTGAGTTCTCCGCCGACGCCGCTCCCGTGGTGGTGGACGGCAACGGCATCCCCGACGGCATGATGGGCATGGACATCGGACCCAAGACCATCGCCCTGTACACCGATGCGGTGAAGGACGCGGGCACCGTTATCTGGAACGGCCCCATGGGCGTGTTTGAATTTCCTGCCTTCGCCGAGGGCACCCGGGCTGTCGCAAAGGCCCTGGCTGAGAGCGGCGCCATCACCATCATCGGCGGCGGCGACTCCGCGGCCGCGGTGCAGCAGCTGGGCTACGCCGACAAGATGACCCACATCAGCACCGGCGGCGGCGCCTCCCTTGAGTTTATGGAGGGCAAGGAGCTGCCCGGCGTGGCCTGCCTCTTGGACAAGTGAGCAAGAAGCAGGCGTACGGGTGCCTGCCTCGCATTTGAACCGACCCCTTGATTTCCCGGCTGCTTTCCGCATGAAACAGCGGGCACTTTGAAATAAAAGATATTAGATTGGGAGAGAATTATCATGAATCGTCGTTACCGCAAGACCATCATCGCTGGAAACTGGAAGATGAACAATACCCTGTCCCAGACCAAGACCTTCGCCGAGGAGCTCAAGCCCATCATGCCCAAGGGCAAGTGGTGCTCTGTGGTGCTGTGCGTGCCCGCCACCAACATTCAGGCGGCGGTGCGGCTGTTTAAGGACTGCCACATTGCCATCGGGGCGGAGACCTGCCACTATGAGGACCACGGAGCCTACACCGGCGAGATCACCGCCGAGATGATTAAGGAGGCGGGCGCCAAGTACGTCATCATCGGTCACTCCGAGCGCCGTCAGTACTACAATGAGACCGACTTTACCGTCAATAAAAAGGTTCACGCCGCCATCAACGCCGGCCTGACTCCCATCATCTGTGTGGGCGAGAGCCTGGAGCAGCGGGAGCTGGGGGTAACGATGGAGCTGATTGCCTATCAGGTGCGCTGCGCCCTGGCCAATGTGCCCGCTGAGAAGGTGCGTCATGTGGTGATTGCCTACGAGCCCATCTGGGCCATCGGCACCGGCCGGACCGCCACCGCGGAGCAGGCCGGCGAGGTGTGCCAGGCCATCCGCTCGGTGATCCGCAAGCTGTACGGCGCTCATGTGGCCCGTTCCATCACCATTCAGTACGGCGGCTCCATGAACGCCAAGAACGCCGCCGAGCTGCTCTCCCAGCCCGACGTGGACGGCGGCCTGATCGGCGGCGCTTCTCTGAAGCCGGCTGACTTTGTGGAGATTATCAACGCTGCGAACCAGGAATAAACCGAAGCCGTCCACGTCGGGCTGGAGAATCTGAAACCGACACGGAGCCCAGCGAAGCGGGTCCGTGTCGGAGAGGAGGAGCAAGGGAGCGCAGTGAGGGATAGCCGGCAGGCTGTCCCGAACAGAGCGGACTTTGCGACGACGAGGACGGCGGCCTGATCGGCGGCGTTATCAGAAAACCGAATGGGAGCCCAGCGGAGCGGGTCCCATTCGGAGAGGAGGAGCAAGGAAGCGGGCGAGGGATGGCCGGCAGGCCGTCCCGAACTGAAGCGGACTCTGCGACGACGAAAGCCGGCTGACTTTGTGGAGATCATCAACGCCGCGAACCAGGAGTAAACGGAGCGCCGTCCGCAGCGGACGGGAAAACCGCCGCGGAGTCCGGCGAAGCGGCATCCATGCGGCGGCCGGGTGCGATCCAATGATTGGCGGCCGCAGATGAAAGAACGGATCGGAGAGAAGCTGGATATATATAGAATGAGGCGGGGGAGTATTCCGGTTTTGCCGGACATTGTGTCCTTCACCTGCGACTCTCCACTCTTTAAAAAGGGGTCTATATGAAAACACCTACCACTTTGATCATTATGGACGGCTTTGGCCTGGCGCCCCAGTCTGCTGGGAACGCCGTGGCCAATGCCCCTACACCCAATCTGGACAAGATCTTTGCCGAGTGCCCCGGCTGCAGGCTGTCCGCCTCCGGGCTGGATGTGGGTCTGCCCGAGGGGCAGATGGGCAACAGCGAGGTGGGGCACACCAACATCGGCGCGGGCCGGGTCGTGTTCCAGGATCTGCCACGCATCAGCCGGGACATTGAGACGGGAGCCTTTTTCCAGAACCCGGCCTATGTGGAGGCCATGGAGAACTGCCGGGAGTGGGGCTCCGCCCTGCACCTGATGGGGCTGCTGTCTGACGGCGGAGTTCACAGCCATATCACCCACCTGTTCGCTCTGCTGAAGATGGCCAAGGAGCAGGGCATCGAAAAGGTTTACGTCCACTGCTTCCTGGATGGGCGGGATGTGCCGCCCACCTCCGGCAGGCACTATGTGGAGCAGCTCCAGGCCAAGATGCAGCAGCTGGGTGTGGGCCGGATTGCCACTGTCATGGGACGGTACTACGCCATGGACCGTGACAAGCGCTGGGAGCGGCTGCAGCGGGCCTACGACGCCATTGTCTGCGGTCAGGCCCCCTACGAGGCGGACGCCGCCGAGGCCGTTCAGAAGTCCTATGACGCCGGTGTCACGGACGAATTCATGGAGCCGGTGGTCTGCCTGAAGGAGGTCCGGTTCCAGGATAACGACTCGGTGATCTTCTTTAATTTCCGCCCGGACCGGGCCCGGGAGATCACCCGCTGCCTGGTGGACGAGGATTTCACCGATGTGGAACGGAAAACGGGCTTTATCCCGGTTGACTTTGTCTGTACCACAGAGTACGACGCCACCATGCCCAATGTCACCGTGGCCTATCCCCGGGAGAAGCTGGACAACATTTTTGGGGAGTATATCTCCAAGCTGGGGCTGACCCAGCTGCGCATCGCCGAGACTGAGAAGTATGCCCATGTCACCTTTTTCTTCAACGGGGGCGATGAGCAGGTGTTTCCGGGCGAGGACCGCTGCCTGATTCCCTCACCCCAGGTGGCCACCTATGACCTGCAGCCCGAGATGTCTGCCTATGCCGTCACCGAGGAGGCGGTCAAGCGTATTCTCAGCGGAGCTTATGATGTAATCATTCTCAACTTTGCAAACTGCGACATGGTGGGCCACACCGGTGTGTACGAGGCCGCCTGCAAGGCGGTGTCCACGGTGGATGAGTGCGTGGGCAAGGTGGTGGACGCCACCTCCAAAATGGGAGGCGTGTCCCTCATCACCGCCGACCACGGCAACGCCGAGCAGATGGTGGATGCGGACGGCAAGCCGTTTACCGCGCATACCACAAATCTGGTGCCCTTTTATATTGTGGGGGCCAGCGTCAAGCTGCGGGACGGCCGGCTGTCTGATATCGCCCCCACCATGCTGGATCTGATGGGCCTGGAAAAGCCCGCAGAGATGGATGGGCAGACGCTGATCTTAAATTGACCGCACCAAATCTGGAATAAATGGATGGTTTTGGCTTTCCCAGGCCTATTCCCGCCCAAAGGGCGGGCGGCGCGCAGCGCCGTACAAGCGTTTTCGCCGGAAGGCGAAAACCTTGGCGCGGGGCGAATTCATTTCGCCCGAGCATTAAAATAGAAAGGCCCCCAAACGGGCCTGCCCGTTTGGGATGCCTGGAAAAGCCCGCAGAGATGGGCGGGCAGACGCTGATCCTCAATATGATTAGGCGTACCCGGGCGGCAGGGGCCGCCCATACGATAAAAAGCTGCATGGCGTTTCCCGGGAAAGATGGTTCTGCCCGCACGCCCTGCCGCTTCAAATTGAAAGGAGATAAAATCTCATGAAGCAGATGATCGAAATTGTGGACGTAGTGGGCCGCGAAATCCTGGACAGCCGCGGCAACCCCACCGTGGAGGTGGAGGTCTATCTGGAGGACGGCACCATGGGCCGCGCCGCGGTTCCTTCCGGCGCTTCCACCGGCATCTATGAGGCCTGCGAGCTGCGGGACGGCGACAAGGGCCGCTACAACGGCAAGGGCGTGGAGACCGCCGTCAAGAATGTAAACACCGAGATTGCCGAGGCCCTGATCGGCACCAACGTGCTGGACCAGGTGGCCATTGACAAGATGCTCATCGACCTGGACGGAACCCCCAACAAGAGCCGCCTGGGCGCCAACGCCATTCTGGGCGCCTCTCTGGCCTGCGCCAAGGCAGCCGCCGAGAGCCTGGGCACCAGCCTGTACAACTACATCGGCGGTGTCAATGCCAAGCAGCTGCCCGTGCCCATGATGAACATTCTCAACGGCGGCGCCCATGCCACCAACAACGTGGAGATCCAGGAGTTCATGGTCATGCCCGTGGGCGCTTCCAGCTTCCGTGAGGCGCTGCGCATGTGCGCCGAGGTGTTCCACCAGCTCAAGACCACCCTGAAGGAGAACGGCACCCCCGCCGCCGGCGTGGGCGACGAGGGCGGCTACGCCCCCAACCTGAAGCGGGATGAGGACGCTCTGAAGGTGATCGTGCAGGCCATCGAAGAGGCCGGCTACAAGCCCGGCGAGGACTTCAAGATCGCCATCGACGCCGCCTCCTCCGAGTGGTGGGACGAGGAGCAGAAGTGCTATATCCAGCCCAAGTCCGGCAAGAAGCTGACCCAGCAGCAGCTGGT
>CAJFVL010000094.1 GCA_904420465.1 uncultured Clostridium sp. | reverse complement strand
CGGGGCGCAGTACGGCAAGACGCCCGCCCAGGTAGTGCTGCGGTGGCTGCGGCAGGAGGGAATCATCGCCATTCCCAAGTCCGTTCACGCCCAGCGCATTCAGGAGAACTTCGCGGTGGATGACTTCCAGCTCTCTCCGGCGGACATGGTGCAGATCCAGGCCCTGGATCTGGGGCACAGCCTCATTCTGGATGTGCCCAGCGTCAATGAGGTCTATCGACTCCACGGCATCCAATTTGAACAGTAAAAGGAGGATTGATCCCCATGAAAAAATGGACATCTCTGCTTCTGGCCCTGGCGATGGCTCTTTCCCTGGCCGCCTGCGGCAATTCTGGAACTCAGGAGAACACCTCGGAGCCGCCGGCATCCGTCAGCGGCTCCACTGGGGAAGGAACACCTGCCCCAACAGGCACGGAAACACCCGCAGAGGAGCCATCGGAGGAACCTGCCGAGAGTGAAACGTCCACTACCGGGGATTCCAGTTCCGTGCTGATCGCCTACTTCTCCTGGTCCGGCAACACGGAGCAGGTGGCACAGATCATTCAGCAGGAGACGGGCGGAGACCTGTTTGAGATTGCCCCGGCGACCCCGTACACAGACGACTATAACGAACTTCTGGACATCGCCCAGCAGGAACAGTCGGACAACGCCCGGCCGGAACTGGAAGGCCAGGTGGAGAACTGGGAGCAGTACGACACGATTTTTGTGGGCTACTCCAGCGACTACGACCAATGCCTGGACCGTGCCGCTACCACCGGGTCAATGGGAGGACGGCCGTACTGCCGGCTGTACAACCGGGCTGTTTCCTCGTAAACAAAGGACAGGTCCAGCACCGCCTCCAGCCGCCTCAGAATGTGCTCCCTCGGCACCAGATCCTCTATCGTTACCATGTGTAGTGCCAGCTGTATTCCTATCACCTTTTCCGCACCCTTTTTCTTATTTTACCATACTTTCTCTCTCGTTTTCGACTTTGTCAACGGACCCATAAGTCTGGCACATCGTAGTGACAGCCTGCTCGATGGTGTAATTCTCGGCAGCGCCGAAGGTATCCGCGCCGGTTCCGGTCATGATGCCCGCCTGATAGACTCGGCTCACGCTGTCCCGGGCCCAGTCGGAAATGGGGTCGGTGAAGGGCATCTGTCCGGCGGGGGTCAGGGGATGGCCCAGCGACTCGTTCAGCCGGGCCAGCATGGCGGCCGCCTGCTCCCGGGTAATCAGGTCATCGGGTCCCACCTCGATGGCGGACCGGCTGTCCGCGCTGTTGTAACCGCTGAGGATACCCAGATTATACGCCTTGGCCACAAAGGTGTTGCCGCGGCTGTCGGCAAATACGGCGTCCCCCGCCTGGAGATCAAGGGGAGCGGTCTGTCCGGTGGCGGCCTCATAGGTCTGGACGGCCAGGGCGGCAAACTGGGCGCGGGTGATGCTGCGGGTGTAGTCGCTGCCCAGCACCCCGTCGGGGATCAGCCCCAGCTCCTCAGACTGGAGGACATAGCCCTCGGCCCAGCCGCTGACGAGCGGCTCCTCTCCAGGCAGGGGCTCTTCCTCGGGCGCGTCTATTCCCTCGGGCATGGCGGTGCCGAAGTGGAACACGGCGTCCTCCAGCAGGTCGTTGCCCGCCAAGATCTCCACATTCGCCCACTGGGCCTCGGTGCCCATGTAGTAGACCTGGAGCGGCGCTGTGATTTTCCGGTCGTCGGAGGAAAACACGTTCATGTGGATCTGCTGCAGGCTGGCCGGGAGCTGGACCGCGATCAGCTCGGGGGAATTGAGGAAGGTGCCCAGGTTCAGATTGGTGACGCCCTCCTCCACCACCACGGTGCGCAGGCCCGAGCGCTCAAAGACGCCGGTGCCGGTCAGCTGAATGCTGCCGGGGAGGGTGAGGGAGCGCAGGCCGGTGCAGCCGGAAAAGGCGTTCACCTGGATCACGCAGGTGCTGCCTGCCGGCAGCTTCAGGCTGGTCAGGCCGGTGCAGCCGTTGAAGGCGTAGCCGCTGATCAGCGTCACCGAGTCGGGGATGCGCACCTCAGTCAGGCCGGTGCACCCGGAAAAAGCACTGTCCCAAATGGTCTCCAGGCCCTCCGGGAGAATGACGGCGGTGATGTCCGTCCGGCCCGCAAAGACATCGCTGGCGATCATCTTGACCCCTTCCGGAATCACCACCACGCCGCCGGGGCCCTCATATCGGACCAGGTCGCGGAAGTTGTCCCCAATGACAAAGCCGCTGTCATCCGTCACGCCGTTGATCCCTCCGCGGGCAGTGATCAGGTGGTCCATGGCGAAGGCCTCGGGGGTGATGTCAAAGTAGTAGTAGCCGTTGGGGCTCTCCCACTCCTGACTGCCGGGGCCGTAGTACTTGTTCCGGGAGTCCCAGGTGGGGTCCATCACCACCCAGCGGCCGTTGACGTAGGCCTCCACATGGGCGTGGCCCTCCCCGCCGGTGGTGGTCAGCGCGTAGGAGCTGTACAGGGCGCTGTTGCCGCAGAACATGGCCGGGATGTCCTGGGCCAGGATCAGGTCCCGCAGCAGCTCCGCATAGCCCTGGCAGACGCTGCGGCGGATCTCCAGCACGCCGGCGGAGTCGGTCACGCGCGCAGCGCCGCTGAGCATGGTGTTGTCATAGGCGATGTTCTCCGCCACCCACTGGTGGAGCAGGAAAACTTGGGTATAGGGGTCGGTCTCGTTTCCCACGATCTGGTCGGACATGGCGGCCACCGAGGCGGGCACCTCCTGGCTCAGAAGGGACTGGGGGTCGATGTCGATGCTGTTGAACTTCTCATTGTTCTCCATTACCAGGGAGGGCATGATCTGATAGCCGCTGCCGGTGTTCTGGACGAGAATCCGGTCATAGACGTAGCTGGAGAAGGTGGAGCCGCCGCCCCGGTTGGTGTAGACGTCCACCGACTGTCTGCCGCTGAAGCTCAGGTTCAGCTGGACGGAGAAGTACTCCCCGCTGGCGGCGTCCACTGTGCAGCTGGAGCCGCACCGCACCCGGACCTGCCGCAGGCCGTCGGCCAGGATGCGGCCGGAGACGGTGAGGGTGGAGCCGCTGATGGAGAGGTCCAGGTAGTCGTTCTCACTGTAGGAGGTGCGCAGGTGGGTCAGGCCGTTGACCACAGGCTGTGCGGTCTCGGTGATGTCCTCTGGCGCTTCCGGTACCACAGGGTCCGTGTTCTGGCCGGGGTCCACGGGCTGGGTGGTGCTGCCGCCCTCCCCGGGCGCCGGCGACTGGCCGGGGTCGTCCGGCCCCGGGACGGCCATGGTGGCGCCGCTGGTCAATTCCGCGGGCAGGCCCGCTTTGGCCGCCTCCGGCAGGTCCTGAATGACCCCGCGGGCCATAGCCAGGATGCTGTCATAGGGGAAGAACCGCGCGTTGGCGTTCTCCACCAGGGACCAGTAGTCAAACTCTATCCCGGTGATATCCGGGTAGACCCGCTGCCCGCCGTCCACGACCAGGACGTCTGTGTCGCCGCGGGGGATGTACAGGTCGCTGTCGTCAGCCAGGATACTGTTTTCCGCACCCAGGCGCACGTTTCGGGTCAGGGGCAGGATCTTGGACAGCACCTCCTCGGCCCGTGGAAAGACAGGGCTGGTGTAGGTGCCTCCCTCCAGGTTGGCTCCCACAATGACCGCCTCCAGGCTGGGAAAGTCCCCGTTGAAGGCGAACCGGAGGGTGGTGGAGGCGTCCATCAGGATCACCGCCCGGAGGCTGGGCATTTCAGAGAAAATGTGGGTGCCCAGGCTGGTGATCCCCTCCTCCACCACCACCGCCTCGATGTCGCTGCGCTGGGCGAGGGGGCTGTTTGTGAGCCCGAAGTCGGCGGTGGGGCCCTGGCCGGAGATGGTCACCACGCCGTCCTCCAGGGTCCAGCGCACGCTGTCGCTGTAGGAGCTGGGGTCGTTCTCGTTGTAGGTTTTCAGAAGGGTGTCGCCCTTGCCGGACTCGCCGTACCGCGTCTCGTACACGCCGCCGATGGAGCCGCCCTGGCCGTCCTCTCCTGCCGCGAGGGCGGGGGAGGCCAGCCCCAGGGACAGTACCAGACTGAGACACAGGGCCAGCAGCCGGGAGGGCCGCCGATTCGTTCGCATTCTGTTCATACTGTGCGCTCCTTTCTCTGTGATAAAGCGGGGACCGCCGGAAGCTCAGGAGAACAGCTCTTCCGGCTCCACGTCCACAGGGAGATCGCTGGTGCCGGGCTGCTCCAGGGAGAAGTGGTAGTAGTTCCCCTCCATCCGGGTGACGAAGGCGCCCGCGCCCCGGCCCGGCAGGCCCACGCCGCCGTAGGCCACGTCGTAGACTGTCTGGGGCGTTCCAGCGGTGTCCCGGTATGTAAAGCTGAAGATCTCCGCATCCCCGGTGGCCGAGGGGATACTGCAGGCGAAGGTGACGTTCTCAGTCTCGTTGCCGGTGCTGTCGGTGTTCAGGGCCAGCTGGTACTGGCAGGGGGCCGCTTCATAGGTGCTGAGATAGTTGACAATATCGTTGGCGGCCGCCGTAAACTCCCGGCAGAAGGCGGCGGTCTGTTCCACGGCCGACGGGTCATAAACATAGGATTCCAGCGTCGTTTCCAGGGTCCCGCTGGCGTCCAGTTCCTCCGTGTCCATCACGATATCCATCAGGGCGTAGGAATCAAACGGCAGCTCTCCGTCGGGGAACCGTTCCGCGAGGTTTGCGGCCGTCTGTCCCCAGGCATCCAGCAGCCGGTTCAGTTCCGGATTCGAGGAGGAGGGAATGTATCCTTCCCAAGGCTCCCCGAAATAAACCATGTCGATAAATTCCATGAACATACCCCGGCGGGAGAACACCGACGCGATCAGATCTGCGGCGCTGTCCACGCCGCCAAATTCACCCAGGACTTTCTCCTGATAGGCCTCCCGGGCCAGGTCGGCGATCTCGGCCTCCTCCATCTGGGAGAGGTCCCCTAAGGTCAGATCCTCCACCTCGCCGCAGTAGGCGGTGCCGTCGGGCTCTAGCAGGAAGATCTGCTTCACCTCGGTGTCCTTGCCCAGGTCGGCGGTGCCTAGACCGCCCACCAGGTACCAGATGCTCTCGCCGCCGCTGAGGTACTGACTCAGGGTGGTACCCGCCTCCTCGGCCGTCTGCTCCTCTGAGACCGACGCGGACACGCTGCCGGTCCCGGCGGAGCTGCCGCTGCCGGCGTCAGAACCGCCGCTCCCGCCGCAGGCGGTGAGGGTCAGGGCGGCGGCCAGGGCCAGGGTCAGGGACATCAGCTTGGTCAGATTTTTCTTTTTCATGGTGTATCCTCCTTTTGTTTAAGCCGTGTTTTGGCTTTCTGAAGTATTAGTCACAAAACAGCGCCCTCAGGTTTTATCCATTTAAAAAATTTTCAAAAAAATTTTCCAGCGGATTTTCCTGGGGCTCCCCCTGGGCGGCGGGGACAAGCAGCTCCAGCCCCGCCCCCGTGTTCAAGTCGATGGTGATGGTGTCCTGGGCGGGGAGCTGAAACTCCCCCTCCGGGTAGGCCTCGACGGTGTGGGAAATGATCAGCCTCTGGTCATCCCAGGTCACGGTCTCAAACTTCTCACGGTAATACACGGTCTGGCCCGCCCGCAGCAGCTCGATGGCGTGGGCCAGGTTCAGGTTGCTGGTGGGATCCCTGGCGGTAAAATCCTCCTGCATGGCGATGCAGATCTCGTTGACCTGCTGATAGACGGGGGGCAGCACCCCCTCCGCGCCCTCCTCAACGTAATACCGCGGCGACTGGAATACCAGTCCGTGGTTGTTGGCATCGTCTATCCCCTGGGGCGTCAGCACCCTAACGCGGAAGCTCCCGATCACGTCGGAGGACCGGGCCACAGGGCCCTCCTGGGCAGCGGAGGACTCCGCCTCCGGGGACTGATCCTCCTCGGAGGAAGCGGTCAGCTCCGCCGGCAGGGGGATGTACACGTCGTCTATCGTGTCGCTCAAATGCCAGGTATACATGGGCGTCCCCGCCTCGTGGGGGCCGCCCTGGTAGTTGGTGGCGATCTCCTGATTCCGTTCGATGTCCTCCTGCGTGACGCGCCCCGACGCGATATAGAAGCCGTCGTCGGCGCTGGGGTAGTTGTTGCTGGAGAGCAGGTTGCCGAACTCGCTGGCCCGGATGGCCTCGGCCACCCACTCGGCCACCTCCTCGTCTGTGCCCGGGTGGAGGTCGGACAGCTCCAGCAGCTCGCCGGTGCGCACGTCAAAGGTATAGTCGATGCGCCCGTCCGCCGGGACCTCCCCCTGGGGCCACACCGACTCCCGGAAGGAGACGGAGAGGTAGTACCCGTCCTGATAGGACACCCCGTAGGTCCTGGTGTACTCCGCATTCTCCCGCTCCGAGGTGCTCTCATACCGGGCCAGCACGGTGGCCACCTTTGGGTCGTCCGCGGCGTTGAAGGCCTGGTGGAGCTGGTCAAAGTAGGCGTTGATCTGGCGGTAGCCCTCGTTGACCTCCTCGAACAGCGGCGTCTCCAGGTAGATCCCCCGGAAACCAAATTCCGCTTCCTCTGCCACCGTGGTACGCCGCGTAGTGTAGGAGGCCAGGGGGGCGGGGGCGTCGGGGTCGGCGGGGACGCTGTCCTCCTCCGGCTCCTCCTGGGCTGACGCGGAGGTCTGGCCGCTCTGGCTGGAGGCCGCGGGCTCGCTCTGCTGCCCGGACAGCAGCACCGCGCCGCCCCCTACGGCCACCGTGCCGGCCAGGAGGATGGCAGCCGCCTTGACGCCCAGTCCGCCCAGCAGTCCGCCGGCCGCAGCCCCGGCTCCGGCGGCTCCTGTCCCGGCGGCGGCAGTGGAAGCCCCCACGGAGGCGCTGGCCGCCGCGCCTGTGCCGGCCGCAGAGGAGACACCTGTGCCGGCCGCAGCTCCAGAGGCTGCCGCTTCTGCGGTGCTCCCAACGGCTCCAGCGGAGCCGGCAGCTTCGGCAGCCGCCGTACCAGCCGCCGCGCCGGCAGAGAGAACGGCAGAAGCCGCGGCAGAGGCGGCAGCGTCGCTGCCCATCTCTGCGGACGAGCGGAGGAAGTAGAGCAGGAAGGGCAGCGGGGACAGACCGTAGAGCTTGATCCCCTGCTTTTCGTACTCCTTTACCCCCTTCTCGATGGCCTTCCGGCCATAGTTCAGGCGGCTCTTGACGGTGTTTTCCGATACCCCCAGCAGCTCCGCAATTTCCTTGACGCTCATTTCCGCGTTGTAGTGGGACATGACGGCCACCCGCTGGGCCTCCGGCAGCTTGTCGATCAGCTCCCGGACCATGCGCCGGGTCTCCTCGTTGTCCAGTGCCGCTTCCGGCATGGACTGCTGGTCCAGTTCCTCCAGATCGTCCAGAATACTGTTCCCCTCCTCGTCCTCCAGGAACTGGAGATCCTTGGGGTTGCGCATGCGTTCATTGATACACCGCCGGGTGGCGATGGTATTGGCCCAGCTGATAAAGCGCTCCGGCTCCCGCAGGGCCCCCAGAGTCTCATAGATTTTTAGGAGGACCTCCTGGGCCATGTCCTCCGCGTCCTCCGGATGCTTCATGATCCTCCGGCACTGAAACAGCACATTTTTGTATGCCGTCTGCAGCAGCTGGTTCATGGCCTCGCTGTCGCCGGCCTGCGCCTTTTGGACCAGTTCCGCAATCTGATTCCGTTCCATTTTCACTATTCTCCCTCTCCTCCATTGTTTTCTGGACAACAGCAGGGTTGTCCGGGATCATTCTCATCGCCTCTCGATACAGACACTCCTGAATCCATGCAAAAAAGGTCATGTCACAAAACCTCCCCTCTCTGGTCTCCAATACTTCAGACACAAAAAAGAGGGGAGCGGGTTTAAGATGAAAGAAAAATTTTTATTTCCAGATGCAAATCGGCCTCCGACAGGAGGGCTGCGGAGGAGGACCGCGTCTCATGCCCCTCCCCAGACTGGCGGGTTTTGCCGAAAACGCAAAAAGCGGTGCCGAGCGTGAATACTCAACACCGCCTGAATCATTCAGAGCGTAACACAATAGGCCCTATTTCCCCTTCCGCCTTTCCGGAATCTGGACGCACAGGTATCATAAGGCCGCAATGCAATCATTGGACTGTCGTGTTGAGTGGGTTCGTCACTCATCACAGGCCTGCAGAGTGCTGGAACACCTTGCAGGCTGCTGCTTTTCAGCATTTTCAGTTCCATTTTATACCATTCCGCAGAGAAAATCAAGGGATTCTCGCGCCCGTGCCGTAGATCCATCCAAGGGAAATCCGCCGCCGCGCTTTACCCTGCCTGCTTCTTCTTCCGTGGGCCTCTCGGCTTGGAAGTGGGCCTGCGCCGTACCCCGTTGCGGAAGTATGTGGCCTCGCAGCGGTCAAAGAAAACAACAAATCCGAACCCCTCGCCAATCAGCGTTAGGTTCGGA
>CAJFVL010000093.1 GCA_904420465.1 uncultured Clostridium sp. | reverse complement strand
TGTGGAGGCCTGCTACACCAACGGCATTATCGCCGGCTACAGCGACACCCAGTTCGGCGGCGCCGACCCCGTCACCACCGGCCAGGCCGGCCTGATGATGCTGAAAGCTCTGGAGTACTTCCAGTATCAGGGCGACTTCGACAACAACGGCGGCTGGATTCTGGCCACCATCCGCCAGGCCGCTGACATCGATCTGTACGACGGCATCGACGCCGAGACCGAGCAGCCCCTGACCCGCAACGACATCGCTCAGCTGGCTCTGAACACCCTGGAGTCTGACATGGTGCGCTTCACCGGCGACGTGGGCATGGAAGTTGACATGGGCAACGGCCAGTCCGTCACCGTGGGCTTCAATTCCGAGTACAGCCCCGTCTCTGAGAGCAACTACAACTACAACGGTGCTGCCTCTGGTTCTCACGATGAGGAGTATCGTCAGCTCACTGAACGGCTGTACGGCAACGACCTGCGCAAGGCCACCAGCAGCGCCGATGACCTGGGTCGTCCCGCCAACACCTGGACCTATGAGGGCGATGAGATTGGCACCTATAACGAGAGCGCCGATGACTCCATCGTCATCAACAACGATGATGATGCCACCATGAGCTCCGTTCTGACCAGCAGCGACTACTTCAACCTGCGCAACTCTTCTATCGCCAGCTCGGTCGACTACAACCTGAACGGCGATCCCGCCGTTGCCAGCAATCCTCTGCAGGCCGGCGACGTGGTGGAGATCTTCCGCAATGACAACAACGAGGTTGACACCGTCGTGGTCATCCAGTATCAGCTGGCCAAGATCGATGACGTGGACACCGACGTCAGCGACTCTGACGCCCGGGATGACGTCACCGCCTACATCTCTCTGGAGAACTTGAGCGGCGGCGCCGTGGGCCAGGGCACCTATGATGACACCGACATCAACGGCTACAATGCCTCCACCTATGAGGAGGGCACCTTCCTGGCCGTGGCTCTGAACGCCGCCGGCGAGATCGTGGACTCCTATGTGGCTGATACCGCCGAGGGCACTGTCACCGCTTACCGGAACGACCACACCCGCGTTACTCTGGACGGCACTGCCTATGAGATCAGTGCCATGCGGGATACCGCTTCTGTCAGCAGCTTCGACTTTGATGACACCGCCTACATTCTGTACCTGACCAATGAGAGCTATGTCCTGGGTATCGACGGTGCCGAGGCCATCAACCTGGATGATGTGTATTATGTCCACGGCGCCTATATGGATCAGGCTGCCAACGGCAATACCACTTACTACGCCCAGGTGGTGGACATGGACGGCGTGGAATCCGAGATCGAGATCGAGGCGACCACCTTCATCAACACCTTCAAGGCGCATGAGAACACCAGCGATGCACCTGTCACCGGAAAGCTCTATGATGTCGGTGGTCTCTACACCTTTACCGACAACGATGCCAAGACTGGCAACAATCCTTATTACAATGCCAACGAGGACGAGATCAAGCAGGAAAACTCTGTCACACCCGCTGATCCCAAGACCAGCAACGACAAGTATTCCGCCGTGGTGTATGACAACGACGCCGCTGATGGCGACTACTATATCTCGGTTGGTGGCCTGGCCAGCAATGTGAGCCAGTCCAGCAGTGCGATCTCCATCTCCGGCGGCACTTACAGCCGCGCTTATCTGTCCGATTCTACCAAGTACATCCTGATCGACCGGACTGCTGCTGACGCTGACATTGACGTCACCGTCCGCACCGGCGGGGCCACCATCGATACGGATACCACTACTCCCAGCCTCACTCCCGTGTTCGTGATCGCCACCCGCTCCGGCTCCTCCTATGAGGCCGCCGTGGTCGTGGCCGCCGATACCGACGTCTCCAACGCTGTGGATACCGACAGCGTGGTGTACCTGGCGAAGCAGCCCAAGGATGCGGTGCGGGACGGCTGGTCTGCCACCCTGTACTTCATGGACGGCAGCCATGAGGATGTCACCGTGGACCAGCGCTACACCGGCGCCACCTTCTACAACTACACCGTGAACAGCGACGGCGTCTATGAGCTGAGCAATTCCGGCAACATTGGCAGCCCGCTGTTCGACAACAGCACCGCCACTAGCTACACCTATTCGGATGGAACCGGCTGGGTCGCCGGCACCTTGGACAGCATCCACAACAATACAACCCTGTCTCTGGATGATATCACTGGTGCAACCGGAAGCGATATCGGCCAGTTCTATGGCATCAATATCATCGAGAATGAGACCCAGGTGGTGGACGCCCGGTCCAGCAAGACCTTGTACACCAACGACATCGACACCCTGAGCAAGCTGAACTCCGCCATGAATCAGGGCGACGTGCAGGTGCAGCTGTACCTGGATGACGGCAACGTCCTGCTGATCGCGGTGACCGGCATGACCGTCAACGCCGATTCTGGCTCCAATGCCATCCAGAGTGTGCTGGATAGCATGACTAGCGGCACCTATGATATTGACGTGACCCTGAATCAGCGCATTGACGTGACTGTGCCCAGCAATGTCACCCTGGAAGTGGATGCGGCCCAGCCTGCTGGAAGTGTTGTCACCCTGGAGAGCGGTGCTGCCCTGACCCTGCCCAACGGCACCACCATCGGCACCGGCGATATCACCAGCACCGGCGAGCTGACTGTGACTGTCATCAGCGGCGGCAAAATCCGCATCAGCGCCAGTTCCGGCACCATCACTTTGGGCAGCTCCATGACTCTGAGCACCGGCGACGAACTGGTCCTCACCGGCAATGCGCAGCTGGTCGGCGCCAGCACCTCTGTTGACCTGACTGTCAACGGCACGATCTCTGTCACCAGCAGCAACAGCAACTTCTACACCAGCGGCGCCGCTACGCTCATCACAGGTAATGTCGACGCTGGTACCTATGAATGGAGTAACTCCATCAACTACAACGGTGAAACTGTCTCCGGCTGGGAAGCCCAGTAATTTCTCTCTAACTGGAGGATTCAGAGCACAAAAGGACGCCCCCGGATCATTCCGGGGGCGTCCTCCTTTTGATCTTCAGCGCCAGGCCCAGTAGTGCTGCACCTTGCCCGTGTTGTTCAGCCCCAGGACAGCGGGGCTGCCGTGAGTGATGTAGAAGCCGGTGTCCTCCAGGCCCGCCGAGTCGGTATTGCGCATCCCCGCCCCGTTGGAACGGAAGGTGATCGTGGCCACTTCTGTGAGGATCAGCCCCACGTCGTAGCTGTTGCCGCTGTAGGTGTTCTCTGTCCGCAGCACCACCATCTTGGGCCGGAAGCCCAGATTGTAGTGGGCGGTGAAGTCCTCCTCCCCCGTCCCCACATAGCTGCCCGTAACGAACTGAGGCAGAGCTGAAGCGTCCGCCTTCCCCGCCAGGGCGGCTGTCAGGGCGTCCAGCTCCTCGTCGTGAGCCGCCAGCGCCGCGTCGATCTTCGCGTTGTCCCCGTTGAAGTCGGTGCGCAGCACCTTGTCATTTGCCTCCCATTGACACAGCTGGTAGCTGCTCGTGTAATTGCTTGCCATGTTTTCATCCTCCTTGTTTTTCGTACCCGCCCTTTTCTCGGAACGGGGGCAAGTCCCCTATAACCCCCTCGGTTTTCCGCAGGGTGCGACGGAACATCCTTTGGAAAAACTCCCTCCACCCCTCCCGGGAGAGGGAGATTTGTTGTACGGTTTCATACATCAATTTCCAAAATTTCTGCAAAACCAGCCGGCCAAAAGGCCGGCGCGTCCTTTCCGTGGAAATGGTTTACAACCCATGGTCTTTATGGTACAATACACCATGCTTTCAGACCATAAAGATAAAAGGAAGGAACCTCTGTGGCCAACCATTTTTTCCCTATGATTGCCCGGATGCGGTATATTACCCGCTGGGGCCTGATGCGCAACACCCAGCCGGAGAACATTCAGGAGCACTCCCATCAGGTGGCGGTGCTGGCCCACGCTCTGGCGGTGATTGAAAATGAAAAATTCGGCGGGCAGGTGGACCCGGGCCGGGTGGCGGTGGCGGCGCTGTACCACGACGCCAGCGAGATCCTCACCGGAGACATGCCAACCCCCATCAAATATGACAACCCGGATATCCAGGGGGCCTACAAGGCGGTGGAGGCGGTGGCCGAGCAAAAGCTGCTGGCCATGCTGCCCGAGGACCTGCGCCCGGTGTACGGCGAGGCCCTGACCATGCCCGACCCCCATATCCGCGCCCTGGTCAAGGCGGCGGACAAGCTGTCCGCCTATTTGAAATGTGTGGAGGAGCGGAAGGCGGGCAACATGGAGTTCCGCAGCGCGGAGGAGCAGATCCACGCGGCGCTGCGGGAAAATCCGCTGCCCTCCCTGGCCTACTTTATGGAGCACTTCCTGCCCGGCTTCCAGCTTACGCTGGACGAGCTTCAAAGGAGCGGAGAAGAGCTTTCAGGCCAGACCAAGCTGAATTTAACATCTGGAAAGGATGGAGAACCCCTATGAAAGCCATTGTCACCGTCATCGGCAGGGACCGGGTGGGCATCACCGCCGCCGTCTGCTCCCTGCTGGCCCAGCACAGCATCAACATTCTGGACATCAACCAGACCATTCTCCAGGACTACTTCACCATGGTCATGCTGGTGGACACCGCCGCCTGCACCGCCTCGGTGGCCGAGCTGTCCGACATCCTGGAGCAGGCCGGCCGGGAGCAGAGCCTGTCCATCCGCATCCAGCGGGAGGACATTTTTAACGCCATGCATCGAATTTAAGCGCGACCCATAGGCGCACAGGGGAGATAACGACAGAGCGGATGCCATAAGCCCAGGGAGCGCCCCAGGCGTGAGTGGGTTTTGGCGGAGTCGTCGGAGTTATCGACCCGGCCGTGCGCCCAGCCCGCAGCGTGATACCATTTAAACGCGGAGGCCGCGAGCAGGGGCGCTTGGAGCGGAGCGACGGACACAAACCAAGACGGGCGCGGCCCGGCTGTTTGTGTCTGGAGTCGCAGTGAAAGCGACCCGGCCGCGAGCGTGCCGCAGCGTGATACCGCCAAGCGCGGAGACCGCGCCCCGTTTTCTCTGATAATTAGGAGGCCACACCATGCTCAGCCAGAACGAAATCCTGCAGACGATCCAGATGATCGACCAGCAGCACCTGGACGTGCGCACCATCACCATGGGCATCTCTCTGCTGTCCTGCGCCCGCAGCGACGCGGGGGCGGCCTGTGACGCCATCTATGACAAGATCACCCGGTATGCCGAGAAGCTGGTGGCCACCGGCGAGGCCATTGAAAAGGAGTTCGGCATCCCCATCGTCAACAAGCGCATTTCTGTCACCCCCATCGCCCTGGTGGCTGCGGCGGCGGACACCGACAACTACACCCCCTTTGCCCTGGCACTGGACCGGGCGGCCAAGGCCTGCGGAGTGAACTTCATCGGAGGCTTCTCCGCCCTGGTGCAGAAGGGGATGACCGAGGCCGACCGGAAGCTGATCGCCTCCATCCCCGAGGCCCTGTCCGCCACCGACCTGGTGTGCGCCAGCGTCAACGTGGGCTCCACCAAGGCGGGCATCGACATGGACGCGGTGGCCCTCATGGGCCGCACCATCAAGGAGCTGGCGGGCCGCACCGCCGACAAGGGGGGCTTTGGCTGCGCCAAGCTGGTGGTGTTCTGCAACGCGGCGGAGGACAACCCCTTCATGGCCGGCGCCTTCCATGGAGTGGGCGAGCCGGAAAAGGTCATCAACGTGGGGGTCTCCGGCCCCGGCGTGGTGTACCACGCCCTCCAGAGCGTGAAGGGCCAGCCCTTCGACGTGGTGGCCGAGACGGTGAAAAAGACCGCTTTCCGCATCACCCGCATGGGCCAGCTGGTGGCCCAGGAGGCCAGCGGTGGCCCAGGAGGCCAGCCGCCGCCTGGACACCCCCTTCGGCATCGTGGACCTGTCCCTGGCCCCCACCCCCGCCATCGGGGACAGCGTGGCCCGCATTCTGGAGGAGATGGGCCTGGAGGTGTGCGGCACCCACGGCACCACCGCCGCCCTGGCCCTTCTAAACGACGCGGTGAAGAAGGGAGGCGTCATGGCCTCCTCCCATGTGGGCGGCCTGTCCGGCGCCTTCATCCCGGTGAGCGAGGACGAGGGCATGATCGCCGCGGCCGCCTCCGGGGCCCTCACCCTGGACAAGCTGGAGGCCATGACCTGCGTGTGCTCGGTGGGACTGGACATGATCGCCGTCCCCGGGGACACCCCGGCGGAGACCCTGTCCGCCATCATCGCCGACGAGGCAGCCATCGGCATGGTCAACTCCAAGACCACCGCCGTGCGCATCATCCCCGCCCCCGGCTGCAGGGTCGGGGACACGGTGGAGTTCGGCGGCCTGCTGGGCTCCGCCCCGGTGCAGCCCGTCCATCCCTTCTCCGCCAAGGCCTTTGTGGACCGGGGGGGACGTATCCCCGCCCCCATGCAGAGCCTGAAAAACTGAATCAGCCAGGAGGGACGCCGCTGGCGTCCCTCCTGGCTGTTGAAAAAGTCCTTGGACTTTTTCAACAGCCAGCAAAAATGCCGTTACTTTTGCGCCGCACAGCGGCACAAAAGTCCTCGCTCCGCTTGCCGGGAGCCTTGCACGGCAAGGCTCCCGGGGCATTTGATCCCATTCGAGGCGGGCGGCTGCCCCCTCGAGCTCCCCCGCCCAGGCTTAAGTGGATTTGATTCAACGAAGGGGTTTCGACTGGCTGGAGGGACGCCGCTGGCGTCCCTCCTTTTTTGCGATTTTATTTAAGTATTGACTTATTTAAAAAGCGTGCTAAGATAGGGGTATCACAAGATTCCGAAGGGGGAAACGCAAGTGGAGCTGGCCGCTGCGCTGAAGGCCCTGTCAGGCGAGAACCGGCTGCTGATCCTGCGGCTGCTGGGCCGCCGGGACTACTGCGTCCAGGCGCTGGCCCGGCAGCTGGGGGTGTCCCAGGCCGCCGTCTCCCAGCACCTGAAGGTGCTGCGGGAAGCCAGGCTGGTCTCCGGCGAGAAGCGGGGCTACTTCATCCACTACCGGGTGGAGGGGGCGGCGCTGCGCGCCGTTGCCTCCGCCTTGGAGTCCCTGGCCCGGGAGGCCCCCGCACCCTGCGGGGGCTGCGGGCGGGACGGCGGATGGGGCTGCGGCCCCGCTCCGCGCGTTCCCCCGGCGGAACAACAGGAGGTCTATGCCATGAAAATCGCAGTTACCTATGAAAACGGCCAGGTGTTCCAGCACTTCGGCCACTGTGAGCAGTTCAAGCTCTATGACGTGGAAAACGGCGCGGTGGCGTCATCCCGGGTTGTCAGCGCCGCCGGCAGCGGCCACGGGGCGCTGGCCGGCTTTCTGAAGGCCCAGGGGGCGGACACTTTGATCTGTGGGGGCATCGGCGGCGGAGCCCGCACGGCCCTGGCCCAGGCGGGCATCCGGCTGTTCCCCGGCGTCACCGGGGATACGGACCGGGCGGTGGCCGACCTGCTGGCCGGCCGGCTGGAGTACGATCCCGACACGGTGTGCAGCCACCACCATGACGGAGCGCACAGCTGCCACAGCCACTCCTGCGGGGAGGATAAGCACGGCTGTGCCGGAAACGGCTGAAGCCACGTCAGAACAACGGCCGGACCGCCCTTATCGGGCGGTCCGGCCGTTGTCAAACAGTCTATTCCGCATGGAGGACTCAACCCTCCGCCTTCTGCTCCGCTTTTTCCTTCATGCCCTGCTGGGACACCATGATCCGCAGGTGGGACCCCTCGCCGCACTTGCCCTTCTCGTCGTTGACTTCGATGTCGAACCACATCTTCCGCCGCTCGATGGAGCGCAGGCGGGCGGTGGCGCTCACCTTCATCCCCACGGGGGTGGGGGCCAGGTGGCGGCAGTGGATCTCCGCCCCCACGGTGGTCTGGCCCTCCTCCAAATAGGCCTTGGCCAGCTCCAGGGCGGTCGCCTCCATCAGGGCCACCATGTTGGGGGTGGACAGGATTTTGGACCCGGCGCTGCCGATGCGCTTGGCGGTCATGTCGTCGGTAACGGTCCAGGTCAGGGTGTATTCGGTGGGTTTTTCCATGGCAGATATACTCCTTTCACAGTTCACCAAAATTTTTTCTTCTTCATGATCCAAAGGCAGATGGCCACAATCAGGGCGCCGGCCGCGATGACTGCGGGATACCCATATCTCCAGGTCAATTCAGGCATCCCCTCAAAGTTCATGCCGTACCAGCCGGCCAGCAGAGACAGGGGCAGACAGATGGTGGTGACAATGGTGAGAATCTTCATGATCCGGTTCTGGCGGATATCAATTTCAGCCTGAAACAGCTCACGCACCTGGAGGCAGTATTCCCGCAGCAGCTGGGCCTCGTCCCGCAGGCGGCCCAGGCGCTTTTCCAGTATATGAAACAGCCGCAGCTCTCCGTCTGAGAAGATGCCGTTGTCATTCTCCTCCAGCTCACAGGCCACGTCATCCAGCTGGCTGTAGTAGCGGAACCAGCCGATGGCCTCCCGCCGCAGCTGGGACAGCTGGGGGTTGAAGTTCTCCAGCTCCCCGGCCAGTCCCCGGTCCTCCATCTGGGACAGCTGGTCCTCCAGCTCCTCCAGGTGGTGCAGGTCCCGGGCAATCAGCAGCTCCAGGAATTCATAAAGCAGCCGTCCAGGCCCGCTCTCCCGCCAGCGCTTTTCCTTGGACAGCCGCCGGATCAGCGCATGGGCTGCCCCGCTGTCGTCACACAGCACCGCCCGGTCCCGGGTGAGCAGATAGCCGAATGCGATGGGTGCCCCGCCTTTGGTATGCCGCGGGGTGGCGATGGTCCCGCACAGGCAGTCACGCCGGACCTCCGCCTTGCACACCCGGGCATCCCGGGCAGGCGGGGTGTGGTGCAGCACCTCCTCCAGACCGGGCAGGGAAGGCTGCCGGTCCAGCTCCTCAGAGGTCAGCAGGACAAGCACCTGCTCCCCCGCCCTGGGCTGCCGGTCCAGCATAACCAGCCGTTCGCCGATTGAATAAGAATACATGTGTCCCACCCTCCGCCGTGTACTGCTGTTATTATGGTGTCATCCAGGATCAAACCGCGAGGAATACTTGCCCTGCGGGTCTCAGCTGTGCTATCATGTGGGACAGCGACAGTAAAAAGGAGGCCCCTTGATGTATATCGACCCAATCTTATACTCCAGCCGTCCAACTGACGACCGGATTCCTCAGGAGCTGGCCATCTACGACCGGCTGGAGGCGCTGAACATCCCCTTTGTGCGGGTGGACCACGACCGGGCGGACACCATCGAGATCTGCGAGGAGGTGGAGAAGGTACTGGGCAGCAAGATCTGCAAGAACCTGTTTCTCTGCAACCGGCAGCAGACCCAGTTCTACCTGCTGATGATGCCGGGGGACAAGCCCTTCAAGACCAAGTACCTGTCCGCCCAGCTGGGCTGCGCCCGCCTCTCCTTTGCCGACGCGGGGCACATGGAGCAGTACCTCCAGACGGTGCCCGGCTCGGTGTCCGCCCTGGAGCTCCTCTTTGACACCGGGCATCACGTCCAGCTGGTCATCGACCGGGCGCTGATGGCAGACGAGGATATCAGCGGGCACCCGGGCATCTCCACATCCACCCTGCGGCTGAAGCGGGAGGACCTGCTGCGATTCGTCTCCTCCACCGGCCACGAGCCTGTGTACATCGACCTGCCCGACCCCAGGGAGGAGGAATAGATGTCAAAAAAGTGGCAAGCCACTTTTTTGAGAAAGGCCGCAGGAACTCCTTGCAGGAGGGCTTTTTTGACAAGCTGAACGGGCGCGGAAGCGTGTCCGCTTTTTCATACCAGTGTGCCTGCCAAGGCGGTTCCCTCCACCCGTTCTACTTTTAAAGCGCGGACCTGGTTGTGCAGGTCCGCCCGGCTGGAGACGGCCCCCTCGCAGTACCGGGTGGTGTGTCCCCGCCAAAGCCCCTCCCGCTCCTCCTCGAAGAGGACGGGAACGGTCTCCCCCACCCAGCTCTCCAGGTAGGCCCGCTGCATGGCCCGGGCCAGCTGGGCAGCCCGGTGGGCCCGCTCCTCCTTGACGGCGTTGGATACCTGTCCGGGCATTTTGGCCGCCGGGGTGCCCGGGCGGCGGGAGTAGGGGAAGATGTGCATGGCGGAGAAGGCGCATTTCCGGATAAAGTCCAGGGTCTGCCCAAACTCCTCCTCCGTCTCCCCGGGGAAGCCCACGATCAGGTCGGTGGTGATGCCGGGGCGGTCAAACCAGGTCCTCAGCAGCGCTACGCTCTCATAAAAGCGGGCGGTGTCGTATTTCCGGTTCATCCGCTTCAGCACCGCGTCGCACCCCGACTGCATGGACAGGTGGAAGTGGGGGCACAGGTTGTCCAGCGCTGCGGCCCGGCGGCAGAAGTCCTCGGTGACGGTGCGGGGCTCCAGAGAGCCAAGCCGCACCCGGCAGTCCGGAGCGGCATGGCACACCCCTTCGATCAGGTCAATGGGGGAGAGGCCTTCCCCCAGGTCCTGTCCCCAGGAGGAGATCTCAATGCCGGTGAGCACCAGCTCCCGGTAGCCCTCCTCTGCCAGCCGGGCGGCCTGCTCCGCCGCCGCCTCCAGCGGAAGGGAGCGGATGCGTCCCCGGGCGTAGGGGATGATGCAGTAGGAGCAGAAGTTGACGCAGCCGTCCTCCACCTTGAGCATGGCCCGGGTGCGCCCCTCCAGGCCGCCGGCGGGCAGCGCCTCGAAGGTGCGCCGCTGAAAGGGGTCGTCCAGGGCGGCCAGGGGCTGCCGCTCCGCCCAGGCCTGCTCCAGCAGGGAGACAAAGCCGGTGCGGTCTCCGGTCCCTGCGATCAGGTCCACCCCCAGCCTGTCCACATCGCCGGGATGGGTCTGGGGGTAGCAGCCGCACACCGCCACCACCACGTCAGGGGCCATCTTGCGGCACCGGCGGATGACCTGCCGAGACTTTTTGTCGCTCACCGCCGTGACGGTGCAGGTGTTGATGACGTAGGCGTCGGCCTCCCCTTCGAAGGGGACCAGAGTATGTCCCCGGGCCGTCAGCATCTGCTCCAGAGCCTGGGTCTCGTACTGGTTGACCTTGCAGCCCAGGGTGTAAAAGGCCACCCTCATGCCCGATGCTCCGGGACCGCGGTGCAAAAGCCCGGCCTCTCCGCCCCGTCAAACAGGATCTTCACAGTCTGCTTCCTCCTCTTTGTTCTGTTCAGATTCCACTCCACCCTTCAGGTCCTCGGGCAGCAGCTCCATCAGCTGCTCCCGGGTGGGTGCCTCCAGCTGGGCCACCCGGTCGGAGTGCCGGGCCACCGCCTTTTCAAACAAATTGCGCACGTCCCGGGCGTTGCCGAAGTTCTCGTCCCGGTGCTCGTACAGGTCCCTGAAATTCTCCTGGGCCCACTGCTCCGCCTCAGAGGAGAGGGTGTAGCCGTTCTTTTTGCACAGGGAGCGGAAAATCTCCGTCAGCTGCCCGGCGTCGTAGTCCTCAAAGAAGAAATATTTATTGAACCGGGACTCCAGCCCTGGGTTGGAGTGGATGAACTTCTCCATCAGGTTGGTGTAGCCCGCCACGATGACAATCAGATCGTCCCGGTGGTCCTCCATGTTTTTCAGCAGCACCTCGATGGCCTCGTGGCCGAAGTCGTTGCCGTTTTCCTGGTTGACCAGGGCGTAGGCCTCGTCAATGAACAGCACCCCTCCAATGGCCTTCTGGACCGCCTCCTGGGTTTTGATGGCGGTCTGGCCCACAAAGCCGGCCACCAGGCCGGAGCGGTCAACCTCCACCAGCTGTCCCTTGGACAGCACCCCGATGGCGTGGTAGATCTTGGCCAGCAGCCGGGCCACCGTGGTCTTGCCCGTGCCCGGATTGCCCATAAACACCAGATGGAGGGACATGGGGGGCACAGGCAGGCCGGCCTCCTGCCGGAGCTTGCGTACCTTTACCAGATTGATCAGGCTTTTGACGTCCTTCTTCACCTGCTCCAGGCCGCACAGGCCGTCCAGCTCGGCCAGCACCTCCTCCAGCTTGGGAGGCTCCGGGGCGGCCTCGGCTTCCTGCGCCGGCTTGGGCTGCTCCTTCTTTTTGGGGGTACCTTGCTGGATCGCGGGGCGGGGGGTAACAAACTGGTCGGCCTTCAGAGGCGGCCGGTCAGAGGACAGCCCGTCCTCCTCGCACAGCTTCACCAGCGCCTCGTTGCAGGCATTGACAAAGCCGGCCTCGCTCTCGCTGACCACATCGTCCACCGCGGCAAAGAGCAGCAGGATCAGCGTCAGGTCATCAGCAAAGCGCCGGGCCAGACAGGTGCCCTTCCTCCGGTCGTACTGGCGCAGGTCCTGGAAAAAGGCAGGGGGGCGGAACAGGTCAAAGTTGGCTACTCCGGTAGCCACCTCCCAGTAAAGAGCGGAGGGCGCCGGATTGCCAGCACAGTAAATCGCGTTGTAAAACTCCACATGCCGGGGGGTGATGGCGCTGGCGTTGTCCGCCTGCCACACACCCAGGGCACACTGGCGCACATATTCGTCCACCTGCCGTCCAAAGGTCATGCGCAGGGTGGGGTCTGGGATCAGTTTTCGAAAAGCGGCCACAGCCTCGCTGTACTGCTTGTGAACCTCGCTGGCGGTTAGCGTCCCTCTCATGTCAATCACACTCCCTGGGACAATCAGCTTTCATTTCATTATACGGGAAAGGGGGTATCCGGTCAAGGTGGGAAATGGTATACATAAAAACAATTTTCCGTCCGCCATTTCGACTTTTTCCGTTGACGAAACGTCGAACTGCTAGTACAATAGAGACAGTTCTTCAGAGAGAACAAAACCAGGTAGACAGTGGAGGAACGGTCATGGCAGACAGACAATCTCCCCCCCGCCGCGGCACAGCTCAGAGCAGCAGGCAGCAGACGCCTTCCCGCCGCGGCACGGACCATACAAGTAAAAACTCCTCCCCCCGGCGCAGCGATGTAATCCGCTGTGAGAAGTGTGGGGAGGATTATTCCATTACATATAAGCGCTGCCCCTTCTGTGACGAGCGCCCCAGCCGGGGCGGTGTAACCGGCCGGCGGGTAGCTGAGCACAATGGGCCGGTCAACCCCATCCAGATCATCACGCTTGTGGTGTCCTTGGTTGTCATTATTGCGGCCTTGTTTATTGTCTTTACCTACATCGGGCCTCTGATCTTTGGAAACTCCGGCTCCGGCGGGCAGTCCTCTCAGCCCGACGCCAGCCAGAGCAGTGATTCCGGTTCTGGCGGGCAGTCCCAGTCCGGCAGTTCGGAGACGTCAGGCTCCGGAAGCTCCGGCGGGACAGATGGAAGCTCCAGCTCCGGCGGCGACGTCACGCAGACAGATCCCTCGTCTGACACCGTAACATCCATTACGCTAAGCCGCACCGACTGTACGCTCCAATATCAAGAGGATTATCAGATGATGGCCACCATTACCCCTGCCGGCAGCAGTGCCCAGGTGACTTGGACCAGCAGTGATCCGTCGATCCTTCCGATTGCAGAGGATGGGTCCATTCAAAATCTGAACAGCGGAACCACGACCGTGAATGTCACCATTACCGCCACCTGCGGCGGGCAGACTGCAACCTGTATTGTGCGCTGCCGGCCGGCGCAGTCCTCCGGCGGCGAGACGGACACCTCCGGAGAGGAGCAAACCGGCGGCGAGACTGGCGGCTCCGCCACAGGTTCGCTGTCTCCCAATACCCGGGCTGTGGTAGTCAACGCGGGCGGCGGCCTGAATGTCCGTTCAGGGCCAGGGACCAGCTACGACCGGGTGGCCAGCGTCTCCAACGGAGACGAGGTCACAGTGCTGGAGGCAGCCGCCGACGGATGGTATCGGGTGGATATCGGAGGAAATGTCACCGGCTATGTGCTGGGCGAGTATTTGTCCGCAGGCTGATTTTACAAAGCTCAATTTTTTGCAGCGCGGCTGTCGTTGGCAGCTGCGCTGCTTTTTTAACCATATATTGAACAGAGAAATACTATCCATGTGTCTTTTCCGTGCCATGGCTACCAAATGGCTACCAAAAAAGGCCGGAAACCCTTGGGGCGCAGGGGCTGCGGAAAATGTAAAATACTGGGTGGCTACCAGATGGCTACCAGGGGGACTTTTTCGAAGGAAAAGGCCCCCTTTTTTCATATTCGGGCCGTTTTCCGCAAGCTTTTTTGAAGTGTGAGGGGCGTTGTACTGGGCTAATGCCCGGAAAAGTCACCAAAACCTCGAAAAAAGGGCAGAAAGCCCGAAAAAGTGGTCCAAAAAGTCGAATCTGGTCGGAACGGAAAAAGCCAATGCGGGGGCTGCTTCCGCGCCGGCCCGGCCGGTTCTTTGGACCCGAAATCTAAAAGGAGGAATACCCAATGAGAAACCTGAAGCGGGCTC
>CAJFVL010000092.1 GCA_904420465.1 uncultured Clostridium sp. | reverse complement strand
AAAACACTCCGAAATCAAGATGAAAACCGGGAGAAAACAGAAAAGAAATGAAAAAAGAGCCCGGGGAAACGAATTTCCTCGGACTCTTATGGGAGTCATGATTCAGGGACAATGCGCTTGTTTTGCGGGGGACAAGCTCAGACCGCTTACTTAATCATAGAGGCGACCTCGGCGGCAAAGTCCTCCTCGGCCTTCTCGATGCCTTCGCCGGTCTGGAAGCGGGTGAACGCCTTGACGGAAATCTTGCCGCCCAGCTGCTTGGCCACCTCGGCGATGTGCTTCTCCACGGAGACCTTGTTCTCCTTGACGAAGGCCTGCTGCAGCAGGCAGTTCTCCTCGTAATACTTGCCGATGCGGCCCAGCACCATCTTCTCGATGATATTCTCGGGCTTGTTGGCGTTCTTGGGGTCCTCCTTGGCCTGGACCATGAGAATCTCCTTCTCCTTGTCCAGGGTGGCCTGGTCCACATCGCTCTTGTCCAGGAAAGCGGGATTCATGGCGGCGATCTGCATGGCGACGTCCTTGCCCAGCTCGGTGACCTTGGAGGCCTCGATGCCCTCCACCTCCAGGTTGACCAGCACGCCGATCTTGCCGCCCATGTGGATATAGGGGACGTTTACGCCGTCGGCATAGCGGACGAAGCGGCGGATCTGAATGTTCTCGCCGATGGCCAGCACCTTGTCGGCGGTGACGTCGGCCACGGTGCGGTCGGTGCCGGGATAGCGGCAGGCCTTCAGGGCCTCCACATCGGCGGGATTCTCCTCGGCCACCACCACGGCCAGAGCCATGACGAACTCCTTGAACACGTCGTTCTTGGCCACAAAGTCAGTCTGGGAGTTGACCTCGATAACCACGCCCACGCCCTTCTCGGTGACCACGGCGTAGGACACGCCCTCGGCGGCAATCTTGCCGGCCTTCTTGGTCTGGGCAGCCAGGCCCTTCTCCCGCAGCCACTCCACAGCCTTGTCGAAATCGCCGTCGGACTCGGTGAGGGCCTTCTTGCAGTCCATCATGCCCACGCCGGTCATCTCACGCAGCTTCTGTACGTCCTTAGCGGAAATTGCCATAGTGTATTACCTCCAATAAAATGATAAATGGGAGCGACAGGAAAAGCGCCCGCCCGCGCGGGCGGGCGCTGTCTCAACTCAAAATCTGATTATTCAGCGGCGGCGGGAGCGGTCTCGGCGGCCTCGGCCTCGGGAACCTCGTCCTGGCCCTGCTTGCCCTCCTGGATGGCGTTGGCCATGACGGAGGAGATCAGCTTGATGGCGCGGATGGCGTCATCGTTGCCGGGGATGACATAGTCGATCTCGTCGGGGTCACAGTTGGTATCCACAATGGCCACGATGGGGATGTGAAGCTTGCGGGCCTCGTTGATGGCGTTGCGCTCCTTGCGGGGGTCCACCACGAACAGGGCGCCGGGCAGCTTCTTCATGTTCACCACGCCGCCCAGATACTTCTCCAGCTTGGCAATCTCGCCCAGGTGCTTCATGACTTCCTTCTTGGGCAGCATGTCGAAGGTGCCGTCCTCCTGCATCTTCTTCAGCTGGTTGAGACGGTCCACGCGGCCCCGCATGGTCTTGAAGTTGGTGAGCATGCCGCCCAGCCAGCGGGCGTTCACATAGTACATGCCCACGCGGCCGGCCTCTTCCTTGATGGCCTCCTGGGCCTGCTTCTTGGTGCCCACAAAGAGGAGGGTCTCGCCCTTTTCGCCCAGCTCACGGACAAAGTTGTAGGCCTCCTCCAGCTTCTTCACGGTTTTCTGCAGGTCGATGATATAGATGCCGTTGCGCTCGGTGTAGATATAGGGCGCCATTTTGGGGTTCCAGCGGCGGGTCTGGTGGCCGAAGTGTACGCCGGCCTCCAGCAGCTGCTTCATGGATACGACTGCCATAGTTCTTTCCTCCTGATTTCAGTTGATTCTTCTGGGGGCATCATCTCCTCCGCCAACCCGGCCTGACCGGGCACCGGGCGAAGAATCCACACTCCCACGCATAATGCGGCAATATTTTACCATAGTCTGCCCGCAAATGCAAGATTTTTTTCGTTTCAAAAGGAAGAAATTTCAGAAAAACGGCTGGGCGCACGGTGTGCGCCCAGCCGTCTCATATCGTGAAAAAATCCCTCCTGCAAGGAGTTCCTGCGGCCGCAGCGGCCGTTATTGCTGGTCGGGGTGGTATTCCTTACAGGTACATTTCTTCCACTTCAGGCCGGAGCCGCAGGGACAGGGGTCGTTGCGGCCGATCTTGATGACCCTGCGCTGGGGGCGCTTCTGAACGGAGCCGTCGGAGGCCCCGGATTCAGAGGTGACCGTGGCGACCCGCTCCCGCTTGACCTCCTCGTTGCGGCGCAGACGGACCAGGAACAGGCGGCGGAGGGTCTCCTCCTGGATGGCGGCGATCATGTTTTCAAACATCTCGTAGCCTTCCTTTTTATAGGCCACCACCGGATCGGTCTGGGCGTAGGCCCGCAGCCCGATGCCCTGGCGCAGCTCGGTCATGGCGTCGATCTGGTCCATCCAGTACTCGTCCACCACCCGCAGCATGATGACCCGCTCCAGCTCCCGCATAATGGGGGAGCCGATCTCCTGCTCCTTCCTGGCGTAGACCTCCCGGGCCTTTTCGCTGACCAGGTCCACCAGACCCTCGGCGTCGTACTGCTGCAGCTCCTCATCGGTGAGCTCCAGCTCGCCGGGGGCCAGGAACATGGCGCGGAAGGGTGTCACCGCCGCCCGGAAGGACTCGGCGTCCATGTGCTTCTGCTCTCCCATGTGGCCGTGGATGGCATGTTCCACCATGGTGTGAAGCATGTTCTGGATAGAGGCCTGGAGATCCTCCCCATCCAGTACCTGGCGGCGCTGCTTGTAGATGACCTCGCGCTGGGTGTTCATGACGTCGTCATACTGCAGCACGTTCTTCCGGGTCTGGAAGTTGCGGGACTCCACCTGCTTCTGGGCGTTTTCAATGGCCCCGGAGAGCATCTTGGCGTCGATGGGGGTGTCCTCGTCCACCCCCAGCCTCTCCATCATGCCCATCACCCGCTCCGAGCCGAACAGGCGCATGATGTCATCCTCCAGGGACAGGTAGAAGCGGGTTTCGCCCGGGTCGCCCTGACGGCCGGCGCGGCCCCGCAGCTGGTTGTCGATGCGGCGGGACTCGTGGCGCTCGGTGCCCAGGATGAACAGCCCGCCCACGGCGCGGACCTTGTCGGCCTCTTCGCGGATCTCGTCCTTATATTTGGCCTCCGCCTGGGTGAACATCTTCCGGGCGTTGAGGATCTCCTCGTTGTCGGTCTCGGCAAAGCCGGTGGCCTCGGCGATGAGCTCGTCGGACAGACCCGCCTTGCGCAGGTCGGCCTTGGCCAGAAACTCCGCGTTGCCGCCCAGCATGATGTCGGTGCCGCGGCCGGCCATGTTGGTGGCCACGGTGACGGCGCCGAATTTGCCCGCCTGGGCCACGATCTCCGCTTCCTTCTCGTGGTTTTTGGCGTTGAGGACGTTGTGCCGGATGCCCCGCTTTTTCAGCAGGTCGGACAGCTCCTCCGACTTCTCGATGGAGATGGTGCCCACCAGCACGGGCTGTCCCTTTTTATGGCACTCCTCAATCTGGTTGACAATGGCCCGCAGCTTGCCGTTCACCGTCTTATAGACCACGTCGGGGTGGTCAATGCGGGCCAGGGGCCTGTTGGTGGGGATCTCCACAATATCCAGCTCGTAGATGGTGCCGAATTCCTCCTGCTCGGTCATGGCGGTGCCCGTCATGCCGGAGAGCTTGGTGTACAGGCGGAAGTAATTCTGGAAGGTGATGGTGGCCAGAGTTTTGGACTCGTTGGCCACGGTGACGTGCTCCTTGGCCTCGATGGCCTGGTGCAGGCCCTCGTTGTACCGCCGGCCGAACATCAGGCGGCCGGTAAACTCGTCCACGATGATGACCTGTCCGTCCTTGACCACATAGTCGATGTCCCGCTTCATCACCCCGTGGGCCTTGATGGCCTGGTTGATGTGGTGGGACAGGGTGGTGTTCTCCGGGTCGGCCAAGTTCTCGATGTTGAAGAACTGCTCGGCTTTCTTGATGCCGGGGGCGGTGAGGGTGGCGGTGCGGGCCTTCTCATCGACGATATAGTCGGCGTCGATGTTGACGTCCTCCTCCTCCTTGGCATCCACCTTGGCAATGCGCTGGCACTTCAGGCGGGAGACGAACTGGTCCACCACGGTGTACAGCTGGGTGGACTTCTCTCCCATGCCCGAAATGATCAGGGGGGTGCGGGCCTCGTCGATGAGGATGGAGTCCACCTCGTCCACGATGGCAAAGGCATGGCCCCTCTGAACCAGCTCCTGCTTGTAGATGGCCATGTTGTCCCGCAGGTAGTCAAAGCCGAACTCGTTGTTGGTGCCGTAGGTGATGTCGGCGGCGTAGGCGGCCTTTTTCTCGTCGCCCCGGACCCCGTGGATGACCAGGCCCACGGTGAGGCCCATGAAGCGGTACACCTTGCCCATCCACTCGCTGTCGCGCTTGGCCAGGTAGTCGTTGACGGTGACAATGTGGACCCCCTTGCCCGCCAGAGCGTTGAGGTAGGCGGGGAGAGTGGCCACCAGGGTTTTGCCCTCGCCGGTTTTCATTTCGGCGATGCGGCCCTGGTGGAGGACGATGCCGCCCACCACCTGGACCCGGTAGGGGCGCATGCCCAGCACCCGCCAGGCCGCCTCCCGGCAGGCGGCAAAGGCCTCGGGGAGAATGTCGTCCAGGGTCTCGCCGTTTTGCAGGCGCTCTTTAAACTCCGGGGTCTTGGCCTGAAGCTGGGCGTCGGTCAGGGCCTTGTATTCCTCCTCCAGAGCATCCACCTTGTCCGCGATGGGATAGATGGACTTCAGCTCCCGCTGGGAGGAGGTGCCGAACAGTTTTGTCAGCAGACTCATAGCAAAAACACCTCTCGGTGGCAGATTTGCATCAATGGACGCAATACCACAGTTTAATCATTATCCCGGTAAGTATACCACACTCCCCCGGGAGAAAAAAGAGCAAATTGTAAACTTTCCCTGCAAAGTTGCCCAAGAACCGGGCCGTCCCCCGAAGAGAATCCGTCGCAGGCGCATAAATGTACGCCTGTGGTTGACAGGGCGCGGCCCGCTGTGTTACAATAGCAAAACAACAGAACAGACAGAAGAAGCGTCCAGGAAAACGGCCGCGCGGCCTGCCGAAGGAGCAAAACTCTCAGGCGTCTCCGCAGAGATGAGGACTGGACGCGGATGTCACTCTGGAGAATCCCGGCCTGCCGGGTGCCGAAGGGGCAAAGCGGGACAAGCGCCCGCCAATCTCTCAGGCGAAAGGACAGAGGAGGAGAACCGGACGCCTGACCGCGCCCGGGGCGCCTCCCATCCGGAGCGGCTGTCGGGCCGTTCTATTTTTTTGGAGGGAGAGCAGAAACATGTTACTGGAAGTTGTACAAACCATCAATGCGTATCTGTCGGACTACATCCTGGTTTTCCTGCTGATCGGAGTGGGCCTGTGGTACACCATCCGCACCCGCTTTGTCCAGGTGCGCTGCTTCGGCGAGGGGATGAAAAAGGTGTTCGGCAACCTGTCCCTGCGGGGCGGGAAGCACGAGCACGGCATGAGCTCGTTCCAGGCCCTGGCCACCGCCATCGCCGCCCAGGTGGGCACCGGCAACATTGTTGGCTCCGCCGGAGCCATCCTCACCGGCGGCCCGGGCGCCATCTTCTGGATGTGGATCATCGCCTTCTTCGGCATGGCCACCATTTACGCCGAGGCCACCCTGGCCATCCAGACCCGGCGCAAGGGGGGCGACGGCAGCTACCACGGCGGCCCGGTATACTACATCAATGCCGCCTTCCAGAACGGCTTCGGCAGGTTTTTGGCCGGCTTCTTCGCCGTGGCCATTGTCCTGGCACTGGGCTTTATGGGCTGCATGGTCCAGTCCAACTCCATCGGCTCCACCTTCCAGACCGCCTTCGGCATCCCCAGCTGGCTTGTGGGCGTGGTCCTGGTGGTGATCTGCGGGTTCATCTTCCTGGGGGGCATCCAGCGTCTGGCCTCGGTGAACGAGAAGCTGGTCCCCGTCATGGCCGCCATCTTCCTGGTGGGCGCGGTGGCCGTGCTGATTGTGCGCATTCAGTACATCCCCGAAACCTTTGCCATGATTTTCCGCTATGCCTTTGAGCCCCAGGCCATCATCGGCGGCGGCTTTGGCGCCGCCCTCAAGACCGCCATCAGCCAGGGCGCCAAGCGCGGCCTGTTCTCCAACGAGGCGGGCATGGGCTCCACCCCCCACGCCCACGCCCAGGCCAACGTCACCGATCCCCATGACCAGGGCGTGGTGGCCATGGCCAGCGTGTTTATCGACACCTTTGTGGTGCTGACCCTCAACGCTCTGGTCATCATCTCCACCCTGTACACCGCAGACGGCCCCCTGGCCGGCGGCTATGTGGGGGAGGTCACCGGACAGCTGAACAGCGCCAACCTGGCCCAGACCGCCTTCGGAACCGTCATGGGCGCCGAGGTGGGCTCGGCGTTTGTGGCCGTGTGCCTGTTCTTCTTCGCCTTCTCCACCATCCTGGGCTGGAACCTGTTCGGCAAGCTGAACGTGATCTATCTGTTTGGGCAGAAGGCCACCCTGGTGTATACACTGGGAGCTCTGGTGTTCATCTTCCTGGGTACCGTCACCTCCAACGACCTGGTGTGGGCGCTGACCGACATGTTCAACTTCCTGATGGTCATTCCCAATGCCATCGCCCTGTTTGCTCTGAGCAGTATGGTGCTGCGCACAACCCACGGCGTGGGCGTGAAAAAAGGAAAGAAGGAGTAAAGCGCTCGGGCGCTCTGCATGCCGCCGCCGGATCAAAAGGTCCGGCGGCGGCTTTTCCGCTTTACCCCAGGGGCTTGTATATGATATGATAAAAAGGAAGAGAAATAAAAGGAGGCCCTGACATGGCCGACTGGAAGAAAAATACCGTCCACACCCTGGACATCACCGGCTACACCGCCGAGGGGATGGGGGTGGCCCGGCTGGAGGGCCGGGTGGTCTTTGTCCCCTTCACCATTGCCGGCGAGCGGTGGAAGGTCCGGCTGGAAAAGGTGAACAAGTCGGTGGCCTGGGGACGGGGGGTGGAGCTGGTGCGCTCCTCTCCGGAGCGGATAGAGCCGGGGTGCCCCCTGTTTGGGCGGTGCGGCGGCTGCCAATACCGCCACATGACCTATCAGGAGGAGCTGCGGGCCAAGGGCATGCGCATCCGGGATGCCCTGGAGCGGGTGGGGGGCGTCAGACTGGACCTGCCCCCGGTCATCGGCGCGGAGGAGCCCGACCGCTACCGCAACAAGGTGCAGTTTCCGGTCAGGGAGGAGCGGGATGGGCTGGCCGTCGGCTATTACCGGGGACGCAGCCACCATGTGCTGGACGTAGCGGACTGCCGCCTCCAGCCGGAGGCGGTGACCGCCCTGCGCCGGGCCTTCAAGGACTGGATGGAGCAGTTTCAGATTTCCGCCTATGACGAGGAGAGCGGTACGGGGCTGATCCGCCACTTGTATGTCCGCACCAACCGGGCGGGGGAGGCGCTGTGCTGCGTGGTGGCCAACGGGGCGGAGCTGCCCCATGCCGCCGAGCTGACAGACCGGCTGCGGCGGGCGGTTCCGTCCCTGGCGGGGCTGGTGCTGAACGTCAACCGGAAGGACACCAACGTCATCCTGGGTCCGGAGTACCGCACCCTGTGGGGCCGGGACTGGCTGGAGGAGGAGCTTTGCGGCATGATCTTCCGGCTGTCGGTCCCCTCCTTCTTTCAGGTGAACCGGGCCCAGACCGAGCGGCTGTACGCCCTGGCCCTGGAGCTTGCAGGCCTGACGGGGGAGGAGACGGTACTGGACCTGTACTGCGGCATCGGCACCATCTCCCTGGCCCTGGCCCGGAGGGCGGGACAGGTCATCGGGGCGGAGATCGTCCCCCAGGCCATCGAGGACGCGGGGGCCAACGCCGCCCGAAATGGGGTGGACAACGTCCGCTTCCTCTGCGGCGACGCGGGGGAGGCGGCCGCCCGGCTTTCGGCGGAGGGGGTGCGGCCACGGGTGGTCTGTGTGGACCCGCCCCGGAAGGGGCTCGCCCCGGAGGTGCCCGGTATTCTGGCCGGGATGGAGCCGGAGCGCATCGTCTATGTCTCCTGCGACCCGGCCACCCTGGCCCGGGATGTGAAGCGCTTCAGCGAGCTGGGCTACCGGGCTGTCAGCGCCCGGGGGGTGGACCTGTTTCCCCGCACGGCCCACGTCGAGACGGTAGTATTATTGTCCAAACTCAAAGTCGACCATCATATCGAAATAGAAATCAAGATGGACGAGCTGGATTTAACGGCGGCGGAAAGTAAAGCAACCTACGATGAAATCAAAGCTTATGTTTTGAACAAGTACGGACTAAAAGTAAGCCAGCTTTATATCGCTCAGATAAAAAGAAAGTGTGGAATCATCGAAAGAAAAAATTATAACGTATCC
>CAJFVL010000091.1 GCA_904420465.1 uncultured Clostridium sp. | reverse complement strand
GTCGCTCCTCCTCTCCAAACCGAACCCGCTGCGCTGGGCTTCGGTTTGGTTTTGGCTGCAAACCTGAAGCAGCGGCATCTATAGTGTTGGGATGTTCCATAGCGCGCAGATACGAACCCTCTTTGTGGTGAGGAATGTATTTGCGGCAGCAGAACAGACAGCGCCAAGGCAGTAAGGCCTTGGCGCTGTCTCAGTCTGTCAAAGAACCCTTGCTTTCTCCTTCTGAATACAAGGGTTCTTTGGCAGGCGGAGTCTGCTGATGCCGCCGGCCAATGGCCGGAAATATGGTTTGTCTTGTGAGACAAAGGGCTGATTGCCGGAATACCGGTGATGGGGAGAAGCAAGCCTGCACACTGATCCGGAGCAATGCAAAGTTGGCCTATAAGGGGAGGGAGGGATCTGTCGGATAAAACGGCAGACAGCAAGTCCGGCGGCGGATGCGTCAGTCGGCTTTGTGCAGACACAGCTGCTGGGAAACAGCTGCGTGACGCGGCTTTGGCTCTGGGGCCGTGCCTGTCAGACGAATCGCGGCCCCGCGGACATGGTCCCTGAGGATTTGATCCACAAACTGCAATAGCTCCTCCGGGCTTTCCTGAATTTCTCCCAGCAGCCAGTCCTCCATGATGCTGGCCAGAGTTCCCACATAGACCTTTGTCAATAGGGCAAGCTCCCGCTCATTGGTCTGATACTGAAGCTCTGAAGTGATACTCCGAATCGTATTTTGAATAATGGCCTGAATATCTGTTTGAAAAAAACGCTTCAGGTGGTCCCGGCTCATGGAATGAAGCACACACAGACAGACTGCGCGGTTTTCCTGAAGATAGTGAAAAAGCTGGAGCAGTCCATCCTGCCACAGCATGACCCCCTCGTGCTCCCGCAGCAGCGCCACAGCCTCCTCTTCAAACATCCAGCGGACGGCGTCGTAGATATCCTCAAAGTGATAATAAAAGTGCTGCCGTGCCATACCGCAGACCCTCATAATCTCCGCAACGGTGATTTTATTCAGCGGCTTCTGCGCCATCAGCTTTTTGAGGGCGGCGCAGATCTCTCGTTTGCTTCTCTCGCTTGCCTCATAGGTTCGCTGCTTCATGGTGACCTCCGAAAATCCATCTGTCTGACCTCAAGATTGATTCCATCGTACCAACTTAAACATATCACAAGTACAAAATAAGGTCAAGTGTCAGAATTCTGACACTTGACCTTATTCTGCATCTTGTATCTGACGGTCTGCTTTCATATCCTGAAGGAAAACAGGAGGGAGGGCGCGTCATGACAGAACAGTATCAAATCACCATACAAAGCCAGCTGGGCCCCAGAAACGGTGTTTTGACCCTTCAGTACAGGGAGAGCTGTGTCACCGGCTCTCTGAGTCTGGTGGGCTTCGTCAATGCTGTTCAAGGCAGTCGGACGGAGGACGGAGTCCTCTGCCTCTCCCATTTGATTCGAACGGCGGTCAGCACGCTTGAGTGCGAGACAAGGCTGAAGCTGTATGAAGGAGGCCTATATGGAACAACCAAATCGGAGCATGCCGGGATGCAATGGGAAGGGGTCCTGCTGCGCCGTGAGCCATAGGAGAAATTGCCCTTTGCCGCCCCGGGAGGAGTTAAGGCTGTGAAGAAAGAAGCGGAAAAGACGTCGTTTTTCGAGAGATTAGCCACCTTTATTGTGGATAAGCGAAATTTGATTTTTTTCCTCTATGCCTGCGCCATGGTGTTCTGCCTGTTTTCCCGAAATTGGGTCAGTGTCTGCAACGATATTACAGAGTATCTGCCGGAGACCACGGAGACCCGGCAGGGCTTGACTCTTATGGAGGAGGAGTTTACCACATTCGGCACCGCCAGGGTCATGGTTTCCCATGTGACATACGAGATCGCGGAGGAGCTGGCGGAACGGATGGAGCAGATTGAGGGAGTCACCTCGGCCACCTTCGGGAGCAGCGCCGTTGGGGCGGACGCGGAGGACAGCGAACCGGAATCCCCGGAGGATATTGCGGAGTATTTCAAGGGGGCGGACGCCCTGATCTCCGTGACCTTTGATGGAGAGGAAACGGATGAAATCAGCCTCGACGCACTGGCTGCCATCCGAGAGCTGCTGGAGCCCTATGACTACTACATCGACAGCGCCGTGGGCAGCTCTCAGGCGGACTCCCTAGCCAGTGAAATGGGCATTATTCTGGCAGTGGCGGCGGTGATCATTGTGCTGGTTCTGCTGCTGACCTCCCGCTCCTATGCCGAGCTTCCCGTGCTGCTGATCACCTTTATTGCGGCGGCTCTGCTGAACCTGGGCACCAATTTCATCTTTGGAGAGATCTCCTTCGTGTCCAATTCGGTGACTGTGGTACTCCAGCTGGCCCTGGCCATCGACTACGCCATCATCATGCTGCACCGGTTTCTGGAGGAACGGGAGTGCGCCGGGGACCGGGAGGCCTGTATCGCGGCGGTCAGTGCCTCCATTCCATCCATCTCCGCCAGCAGCCTGACTACCATCTCCGGATTGGCGGCCATGATGTTCATGCAGTTTCAGATCGGGTTTGACATGGGAATTGTCCTCATCAAGGCCATTCTGTTCAGCATGCTGTCCGTCTTTACTCTGATGCCCGGCCTGCTGATGCTCTTCTCCGGCGCGATGGCCAAGACCCGGCACCGCAGCTTTATCCCCAAGATTGACCGCTGGGGCAGGATCACCCTGAAGCTGCGCTATGTGGGGGCGCCCCTGTTCGCGGTGGCTGTTGTGGCGGGCTTTCTGCTGTCCAATCAGTGTCCCTATGTGTACGGGTACAGCCAGATCAGGACTGCCCGGCAGAATGAAACCCAGATCGCGGAGCAGCGGGTCAACGAGACCTTTGGGACACAGAATGTCATGGCCCTTTTGGTGCCTAAAGGAAACTATGACGGAGAGAAAGCGCTGCTGAAGCAGCTGGAGACGTATGAGCAGGTGGACTACGCCATGGGTCTCTCCAATGTGGAGGTGATGGACGGCTATATGCTCACCGATTCCCTGACTCCGCGTCAGTTTTCTGAGATGACGGATTTGGACTATGAACTGGTCTGTCTGCTGTACACCGCCTATGCGGCGGAAGGGGAGGAGTACGGCCGGATTGTGGGCGGGCTGAACGATTATGCGGTCCCGCTGATGGATATGTTCTTCTTTGCCTACGACAAGGTGGGGGAGGGCTATGTGGATCTGGACGAGGAGGACCAGGCGGATCTGGATGACCTGTATGAGCAGCTGTCCGACGCCCGGGAGCAGCTGCTGGGAGAACGCTACACCCGGATGCTGGTCAGTCTGGACCTGCCGGAGGAGGGGGAGGAGACCTTTGCCTTCCTCCACACCATTCACCAGGAGGCGGAGCGGTACTACGACGACGGCAGCGTCTATTTGGTGGGGGATTCCACCAGCGACTACGATCTCTCCGTGTCCTTTGCCAGAGATAATGTGATGATCAGCATACTGTCGGTGGTCTTTGTCATCATTGTCCTGCTCTTCACCTTCCAATCCGTGGGCCTGCCGATCCTGCTGATCCTGGTGATCCAGGGCAGCATCTGGATCAACTTCTCCTTCCCCGGCATCACCCAGCAGCCCATCTTCTTCATGAGCTATCTGGTGGTGACCTCCATCCAGATGGGGGCCAACATTGACTATGCCATTGTGATCTCCTCCTGGTACAACGAGCTGAAGGAAACCATGTCCCGGCGGGAGGCCATCATTCAAGCATTGAACCTGTCCTTTCCCACGGTGCTGACCTCGGGGAGCATCCTGTCCTCCGCCGGGTTCCTGATCGGCCAGATCACCACGGAACCCGCCATCGTGGGCATCGGCGAGTGCCTGTGCCGGGGGACGCTGATCTCCATGTTCCTGGTCATGTTCATCCTGCCCCAGATCCTGTTTTTGGGGGATCAGATTGTGGAAAAAACCAGGTTTAACCTCAAGGTTCCGGAGGTCACCCGGAGCGTCAGCGGAACGGTCTATGTGAACGGGCGCGTCCGGGGACGGATTTCTGGTGTGGTGGACGCCCATATCCAGGGCGTGATCCATGGTGATGTCTCCGGGATGCTGGAGACTGGAAGCTATCAAACAGAGGAGGTGCCTCAGGACGATGATACAGAAGCGCCATAGACTCTTATGCCTCGCCTGGGCTGGAATTCTGGCGTTCTCCCTTCTGAGCCCTGCGGCTCTGGCGGCGGAGCGCTCGGATACGGTCTCTCTCCGCACGGTGGAGGATCTGGTGCGGCTGTCCCAAAACTGCTCTCTGGACAGCTGGTCCCAGGGAAAGACCGTCTGCCTGGAAGCGGATATCGACCTGACCGGCGTGGAATTTACCCCCATCCCCACCTTCGGCGGCACCTTTGAGGGGAAGGGGCATACCATCTCCGGACTGTCTCTCACAGGCAGCGGCAATGTGCGGGGCCTGTTCCGCTATGTACAGCCCACCGGCGCCGTGCGGGATCTCCATGTCTCAGGCACCGTCGCCCCTACCGGCCGCAAAAACGCCCTGGGCGGTCTGGTGGGCAAAAACCAGGGCATTATCACAAACTGTTCGTTTTCCGGGGCGGTCAGCGGCGCGGACAGCATCGGCGGGATCGCTGGCATCAACGAGTCCCAGGGACAGATCATCAACTGTTCCTTCTCCGGCTCTGTCACCGGGGAGCACTATGCGGGCGGCATTGCCGGGCTGAACCACGGCTCCATCATCCAGTGTGAGAACAGCGGAAGTATCAATACCACAGAGGTGGACGCGGAGCTGAACCTGGACAATCTGAACCAGGACCAGCTCAACGCCGCGGAGAATGTGCCCGTGTGCACCGATATCGGCGGGATCGCCGGATACTCCTCCGGTATTCTTCAGAGCTGTGTCAATGCCGGGGCGGTGGGGTATGCCCATGTAGGGTACAACATCGGCGGCGTCGTGGGGCGTCAGTCCGGCTATCTGAACGGCTGCATCAATTCCGGGACGGTTTTAGGCCGGAAGGATGTGGGCGGCATCGCCGGGCAGCTGGTGCCGGAGGTGCGGCTCCTCTACAACGAGGGCAAGATCGGCGATCTGCTGGACGAGTTGGATGTTCTGCGCGAGCTGATTGACCAGACAGGGGATGACGTCCGCGGCTCCTCCGATGAACTTTCAGAGTGGATGCAGGCGATCTCTGACCGGGCGGGAGAGGCCCAGGATGCCATCGCCGATTTGATGGACACCACCACAGACTGGGCCAATGAGAATATTGACGAGATCAATGACCTGTCCGCCCGAACCTCCTGGCTCACGGACGAACTGGTCCCCATTATGGATGACGCCGCAGACGCAATGGAGCTGATGGAGGACCTGGCCGGCCAGATGAACGATGTGATGGACGAGGCTCGGGAGGCCGGCGATCTGGCTCCAGATGCCGCAGACCGGCTTGAGGATGCCATAGAAGCCTTGGGCACCGCCGCCCGGCATGGCCGGGACGCGGTGGAGCATCTGAAGGCGTCCCTGACCCATCTGCGGAATGTACTGGGAAAGCCGGAGTCCAGCGCTGAGGCCATCAAGGAGGTTGCGGACGCGGCGGCTCAGCTCGCCGATGCGCTGTCCGCAATGTCCGATGCGTTTGGGCGGGCTGTGACCATTTGGGCTGAAGCCGGCGGGGCAGGTATGGATGACGAGGAGATTGACGAACTGAAATTAGCGCTGGCCGCGGTGCGCAGCAGTTTGGAGCAGGCAAAGACCGCTGCGCAGGCGCTGGGTACTGCCGCGGCAAAGCTTGTACTGCCCACGGTTCATCCGGAAGAGTGGGAGGCTGCTCTCAGGGAGGTACAGGCGGCTGGAGAAAGCTTTTCTTCCGCTCTGCATGGGGTTTCCGGCGCTGTTGACAGCGGGGCGGATGCCGTGCGGCGGCTGCGAGAGGTACTGGAACAGTCCGGGGATGCCATGGATGGGCTGCGGGATGTCGGCGGCACTATGGAAGAAATTTCTGATCTGGCTTCCAGCCTCAGTGAGGACCTTTACAACGTTTTTCAGGAGCTGTCTGAAAAGCCTGATATTGTCATCCGCCCTATCAGCAGTGAAATTCAGGAGCAGGGAGATGCCCTGGGAGATATTTTCTCCGGCCTGCTGGATGATGGAGACGCCCTGCGGGAGTCTGTGTCCAACAGCACGGACATCCTGCTGGACAATTTGGACGCAATCAATGAACAGTTCGGCGGCATCACCGACTTGCTCCGGGATATTCTGGATGGTTCTGACGAGGAGCTTGAGGACCGGTTTGAGGATGTGTCGGACGAAGTGGCTGCGGACACAGGTACGGGGTATCTGTCCAACGCCCGGAATGAAGGCGCCGTGGAGGGCGATGTCAATGTGGCTGGAATCGTGGGCTCCATGGCTGTCGAGTACGACTTTGACCCGGAGGATGACCTGATTCAGGAGGGCGACCGCTCTCTGGACTTCCATTATCAGACGAGGGCGGTGATTGAGTCCTGCGTCAACGCAGGGGCGGTTACCGGAAGGGAGAATTATGCCGGCGGAATTGTTGGGCTGATGGACTTGGGATTGGTAAGCGGCAGTGAAAATTACGGCCCTGTCGCCAGCGAGGACGGAGACTATGTGGGCGGAATCGCGGGCGCGTCCTGGGGGAGTATCCGGAGCAGCTGGAGCAAATGCCGGCTGTCCGGCGGAGACTATGTGGGCGGCGTGGCCGGACTGGGGGCCACCCTGGTAAACTGCCATACTTTGGTGACCGTTGACGAGGGCTCCGCCTATCTGGGTGCTGTGGCGGGAGATGTGGACAGCGGAGGCACCGTGTCTGGAAACACCTTTACCAGCGACGTTCTGGGAGCTCTGGATGGGATCAGCTACGCCGGGAAGGCGGAGCCGGTGGATTTTGATACACTCTGTGCTGTGCCGGGCGCGCCGGAGGGATTTGAACAGCTGGAGCTGACATTTGTGGCCGATGGGGTCACGGTTGGCGTGGTGCCCTTTCAATATGGGGAGGGAATTGAGGCGCTGCCGGAAATTCCGGCGAAAAAGGGATACTCCGCCGCCTGGCCGGAGCTGGACTACACCCACTTAACCGCCAGTCAGACCCTGGAGGCAGTGTATACGCCATATACCTCCGCTCTGACGGACGGGGGAGCGCTGCCGGAGATTTTGGTGGATGGAAGCTTCAGCAGCCGGGCGGACATGACCCATACCGCCGAAGCGGTAACCTGGACGGAAAAATGGAGCGGGACATATACCGGAACCGTCTATACTGTGTCCGTGCATGACCCGGATTTGGAGCAGGTCGCCTACACGGTGCACTGCCGTATGCCTGACCCGGGCAAGCGGTACGTCCTGTGGGTGCAGGAGGGGGAAGGGTGGTCCCGGGCGGAGTATGAGATCGACGGACAGTATCTGCTGCTGGGCAGCCAGGAAGAGGAGATCCGGTTTTGTATAGCGGAACAGACAATGGGGGTGGAGGATCTGGCAGCCCTTGCCGCCGGAGGGGGGCTGGTCCTTTTGGGGGCATGGCTGCTGGTACGCCGCTTCAGGCGCGGCAGGAGGCTGGAATCCGGCGGGAAAAAGGAACATGCTGTATGAGGCTCTGGACGGTGACAGATCAAAGGCGGAGGGCTGATCCGTGCTGTTGTCTGGAGTATGCGTCAGTCTTGATGCGCGCAGCAATTTGGGAACCCTGATCCATGCCGCGGCGGCGGACACATGGCCCGGCTGCAAAATTATGTGTTGATATGCGCCGCAGATCCTGTACAGGACATGCCTTGGAAGAGAGAATAATGTTTTGATACAGAATATGTGGTCTGGATCGGTGATTCCGGTTACAGGCGGGCCGCAAAGTCGGCCATGGCCTCGGAGATGTTCAGCTGCTGGGGACAGACCGCCTCGCAGCTGCGGCAGCCGATGCAGGCGCTGGGCTGCTTGTCCTGCGGCAGGGCGGACAGGGCCATGGGAGCCAGAAAACCGCCCCCAGTAAAGGCGTGCTCGTTGTAGAGAGCCAGCAACTCAGGAATATCCAGACCCTGAGGACAGTGGCTGACGCAGTAATGGCAGGCGGTGCAGGGGAGCGCCGATCTGCCCGTAATAGCTCTGGCCGCAGACAGCAGGGCGGACAGCTCCGATTCGCTGAGAGGCTTGTCCTCCTGGAAGGTGGCGATGTTGGCCTTAACCTGCTCCAGGTCAGACATGCCGGACAGAATCATGGTGACGCCGGGAATGGTTTGAAGAAAGCGGAAGGCCCAGGCGGGAACGGTCTCGTCGGGACGCAGCGCCTTCAGAGAAGCGGCCTCCTCCTCGCTGAGCCGGGCCAGCCGTCCGCCCCGCAGGGGCTCCATGACCCACACAGGGATATGATACTCACCCAGCAGGGCCACCTTCTCCTTCCCGTTCTGAAAGGTCCAGTCAATGTAGTTGAGCTGCAGCTGGCAGAACTCCATGTCTCCGCCATAGGCCTCCAGGAACCGCCGGAGCACCGGCATGCCGCCGTGGCAGGAAAACCCCAGGTGGCGGATGCGGCCGTTTTTCTTCTGCTCCGTCTCTCACATACGTTGTGGAAGAGATAGAAATCAAAGTAATCCACCCCGCACTTTTTCAGCTGTTCCTCAAAGATTTCCTCCACCTTGTCCATATTGGACAGGTCGTAGCCGGGAAACTTGTCGGCCAGGTAAAACTGTTCCCGGGGATATTGGGCCAGAGCACGGCCCAGCACCGTCTCGGAGGTGCCGCTGTGGTATCCCCAGGCGGTGTCATAGTAGTTGACCCCGTTGGCCATGGCGTAGTCCACCATCTCCCGGGCGGCGGACTCATCCACCTTGGCGTCATTGCCCTCCAGCACGGGCAGGCGCATACAGCCCATGCCCAGCGCGGACAGCCTGAGTCCCTGGAATGATTTGTACTGCATATATAGATGTCCTCCTCATTTAACAATTTGCATCATCATACTACCTGGAGTACACTCCATGTCAAGGGATTCCGAGCAAAAGCAAAAAATTGCTTGACATGGAGTCCGCTCCAGGTGATATGCTGAACAGGACAGAGGCCGGCCCGGCGGCAGGCGGAAAAACGGGGGTGCAGTGCAAGTGACAATCACGGAAGCAAGTAAAAAATATGATATTTCGGCGGACACTCTGCGCTACTATGAGCGCATTGGCTTGATTCCGCCGGTCCCCCGCACCAGCGGCGGGGTTCGGGACTATGACGAGGCCTCCTGCGGCTGGATTGAGCTGATGAAGTGTATGCGGGCCGCAGGGGTGCAGATTGAAGCGCTGATCCGCTATGTAGCCCTGTTCCGGCAGGGAGACGGAACCCTGGAGGAGCGGAGGGCGCTTCTGGAGGGGCAGCGGGAGCAGCTGGCGGCCCGGATGTCGGACATGCAGCGCTCTTTGGATCGGCTCAATGAAAAAATTGCCTGGCATGACCAAAAGATTGCGGCCCGGGGGGCTGGAGATCAGAGTCAGAAAAGTTGAAAAAGGGGATGCGCCCGCAGGCGCATCCCTTAGCGTATCGAAGAAATCCCTTCCAGAAGTAAAAAGCTGTACAGCGCAGGGGGAGCTCGAGGGGGCAAAGCCCGCCTCGAATCCAATCAAATGCCCCGCAAAGCCTTGCTTTGCAAGGCGTGCGGCCCACGAAGCGGGGACTTTCCC
>CAJFVL010000090.1 GCA_904420465.1 uncultured Clostridium sp. | reverse complement strand
CAGCCACAGCTGCGGCCTCTTGCCATACTTTGATTCCACCTCATATCCCTCCCACTTTTTTCGCTTATACTTCTTGACTTTTTATAGCTGGTCTTTCCGTACCGGAGCAGACCGGGAACAGCCCAGAATCCGCAGCAGTTTACCAGACCGAGCTTTCAGTGAACCAGCTGTCCAGCGTCAGCGTATACGGCTGTGGGTCATCCTGCGGCATAAACGGCAGACTGACACCGTTCTCACCGGCGCCCAACACCATCTCCTCGCCGCTGGGGCTGATCAGAAGGGGATAAGTCTCAGAGATATAATACGGGCCGTCTGTGACGCCATAGTTTTCGCCGCCCACCAGGGACAGACTGATAGTCACATAGCTGGGCCCGTCCATGACGGATGTGATCTCCCAGTAGCCGCCCCACATCTCTTCGAAAAGATCCGAGCCCTCGTACTGCCAATCCAGATCTACACTTCCGCCGTTCTCATCCTCAGGGAAGAACCACAGGTAGTAATTTGCTGTGCGGCCCGTATCCCACGCCGCTGCCTGTGTGGTCCAGCAGCCCTCAAGCCACCACGAATAGACTCCGCTATAGCCATCACTCAGCCACGGTGCAAGCTCCGAAGACACGTCCTGCCAGCCGTATTCCGTAAAGTCGAAGGAGAGGTAGTCTCCGGTTTCCGATATGCACGGCCAAAGATAGCTCATGGAGTCGAGGGACGGGTACCATTCGCAGGAATTCCCGCTGTTGTCAGTGATCCAGACCTGCGTGTCTGCCTCGTATGCAACGCCATTGAGATTGGCAAAGAACAGCACCGGTTCCCCGCTTTCCGACCGATAGCAGACCTCTGTGTTCTCGTAGGTATAGGTATTCTCATTCCATTGCACACGATTGATGGCGACCGTCGCGTTTTCATCCACCGGCACGATACAGTACAGATGTCCCGTGCTGCCGATGATATGATTTTCATCGATCTCTGCAAGGAAGGGATATGCCTCCAGCATGGCCTGGTCTGCCGCTGACAGCCAATCGCCCCTCGAATCTTCTTCCACATAGCCCAGATACGCTGCACCGAACATGGTCTGGGGAAAATCGATTCTGTCCCGCAGCCAAATGAGAGATTGTTCTGCTTCCGCGGAAAATCCCGCCTGCGCCGGCTGTACATCCGATCCCCCGGCCCCTGGGCGCGGCTTTTCCGGTGGCTTCTTATCGGGCTTACCAGGCGGAGTCTCGCTGTCAACGCTTATATTTGGCTCGTCTGTTCCGGCCCACAGTTGCGCCATTTGTGCACAGGCACAGAGAGACAGCATCAGAACCAGTGTCAGAAGAAACGCAATCACTCGTTTTGATATCCTGTTCATAACGGCTCCTTTCAAATGACATCACTCCATACCATTGCGCAAACGGGGACCGCTCCGCCCCAAATGGGGTGGGAGCGATCCCCATTCTGGTTGTTATCCGATGCTGTCCGGCATGGACTCGCCCGATTCAATCAAAGGCAGATACCAGTCGTAATAGTAGTAAGGCAGATCTTCCTCGGTCACATCATCCCAGTAGGTTCCCCACGGGCGCAGGTAGATATCATAGGTATACTCATCCTCGCCGCTTTCATAGTAGCCGCTGATGTGGATCATGTCCGGGTAATCCAAAAGGCCCGGGTCAACGATCCAGTCCGCGTGTTCCAGGTCAATATCCGTGAACCGTCCGCCTTCGGACATCAGGGTGCCGAACTCGCCGGTTCCGGCTTCACTCAAACTGACGGCGGCCGATGCCATAGGCTCAGATTCCGTGTAGTCCTCGTCCCAGAGGGTGACGGTACCCACACCGTCCTCACCGATGTCGATGGTGCCGCAGATGTCCCACCAGTCGCCCTCCATGTCCTCGTAATAGCCATAGCAGCCGGTCATGATCCACCAGCCGTACCAGTCTCCGTTCCACCAGTCTAGCAGCTGGTCACCGCCGGAGGCACCGGTTCCGCCGCCGGGCGCACCGCCTCCGCCTCCGGTTCCCTCGCCCTTATTGCCGCCGGTAAGCTGTGCTGTGCCGCCGCTGGCAGATTCCCGGCTGACAGAGGACAGATCGATGGTGATGGAGTCGTTTTTGTCACCTTCCATCTCCTCGAAGGTCACCTCTACCTCGCCAGTGGTATCGATCAGCTCATAGGCGGTTTGGACCTCGAACGTGGCGCCGGGGTCCACATTCTGATACTGGCTGTCGTCCACGGCCTCCAGGGTTTCCTCATTGAGATAGACTACGGCCGTCTCCAGCTCTGTATCGTTCTGCATGACTGTTTCATAAATAGCCCAGAAATAGTCGGTGGTTTCCTCACTGTTGTTGGTGAAGTCCAGCGTCAAAACTAGGGCGTCGTTTCCCTCGCGATCCTTCATGATACTTGCGCCCTTATAGAGCAGCTCATAGTCTCCCACCTTGAGCAGATTGGGGTCTTTGGTTTCGTCCTCCCCCTTGCCGCAGGCCGCCAGGCTGAACAGCATCACAGCCGCAAGGAGCAGACAAAACAGTTTCCTCCGTTTCATGTTCACTCCTCCTTCTTAGAAACCGCTGAGCTTGAATGCCACCAGTTCCATCGCGGACTCGTCTGCACGGTCTTCGGTCATAATCGCCAGGATACTGCCGTCGGCCAGCTTCACTCCACCGCAGAACCAGGGGTAACTGGTGCCGAACAGGTCGCTGTCATCCGCCTCGCCGATATAGGCGCCGTCCTTCGCCCAGAGCACCACCTCGCGCATATTTCCATCCAAGGCGAGATAGCCGTTTGCCGTCTCTGCGACAAAGGTGACGCTTCCCAGGCTGCCGCCATCCGAATCCGCCAGTGTCAGCTGCAGGTTGCCTGCCGTATCGTAGACAAAAACCTTGTGGCCGCTTTCATCCGCAGCAGACCCGGTGACATAGATATGGTTCTCATCCACCAGCAGATGGCTGATCAGGTCGACCTCTTTGAACACGATGGGCCCCGTTGCTACTGCGCCGCCGGAGAGGGTGATCTTCTCACACTCCGGGCCGGAGAACCAGTTGATGCCCCAGGTCCCGGAGGGATGCATAGCCACATAGCTCGGTCCCTCGTAGGATGCCGTCTGCGCGCCATCCTTCCAGCTAATTAGCGGCTCCATGAAATTGGAAAGCCAGATCGTTCCGGTGATATCGGCGAAAATCGCTTCATATTCCGAATCCAGAGCAATGTCCTCTGCAAATTTCAGGGATGTGCCGTCGTAATCGTAGCGCTTCAGCTGTCCGTCCACCAGGAGGAATACCTGATCTCCGATCACGGCAGCGGTATGCTCGAAGGTTTCCTTGGTCACGATGCAGTCCGTGATGGGGAGCCATTGGCTGCTGACCGTGTAGGTACCCACCATGGCGCTGCGGGGCTGAGCAGAGAAGGGCTCACCTTCCCAGTACCAGGGGCCATCCACATTTCCGGTGTCCTCCAGGTTGATCGTCAGCCCGGACAGCAGCTTATCCACCCGCTCGTCCTCGTACTCGCCGATGATCTCGATCAAAACGGTTGCGCTAGCACCCTCCACGCGGCTGAGATACCGCAGGCAGGGAGAGCCCCAATAGTTTCCTTCTGCTTTGAGGCAGTCGATGCCGCCGACGGGTGTAAACTCATAGGCCTGATTGACCGCGTATTCATACTCGTCAAAACCATAGCTGGTAAGATAGTCGCGGAAGTCCCCTGGATCTTCCAAGGAAACATAGATATCCACCATGACGACACTTGCATCTTTTCCTTCCTCGGGAATGGACATGCTGATGCTGGCGTAGTCCTCATTATCATAAACATCATCTTCCTCGTAGACCCAGCCGTCCGCTTCGTCGTAAGTAAGGTCCCACAGGTCTGTGTTGACGGTCTTTGCGTTCTTCCCCTTGACAGGATCTTCCTGGGTGCTTCCTCCCGCCTCCGGGTCGGGCTTTTCCGGCCCCTTCTTGCCACAGGCCGCGAGGGTGAACAGCATGAGGACCGCAAGACTCAAACACGATATACTGAACTTGTTTTTCATTGCCATTCTCCTCCTAACAAAGGATTCCTATTTTTTATTTTTTGGTTCCAAAAAACGGCATCAACAGTTCAGCCACCTTGCTGAGAGGCATGGTCTGCAGGATGACCTTTCCGGGCCCCCGGACAACGGTATTAAAAATGCCCTCGCCGCCCAGGAGCATGTTCTTTGCGCCCTTGACCATCACCACATCCATGGAGCAGCTCTCCTCCATGGCCGCCAGATAACCTGTGCTGACCAGCATCTCCTGCCCGGCGCCCAGCTCATACTCCGCTGCGTGGCCGTCAATCTCAATAAAGGCGGTTCCGTGTCCACTCAGTTTCTGCATGATGAAGCCTTCGCCGCCAAAGAAACCGGACCCCAGTTTTTTCTGGAAGTGCATGGACAGCTCCACACCAGCTTCCGAGGCAAGGAACGCGCTTTTTTGCACGATCATAGAGTGACCGGCGCTGATGTTCAGCGCTTTAATGGCCCCGGGGAAGCTGGAGGCAAAGGCGATGGTCCCGTCTCCACCCTCTGCGGTAAACTTGTTTTGGAACGCGGAGTCTCCCGATACCAGCCGGCCCAGCATCATCTTCACACCGCCGCCGGTGGTGGTCTCCATCTTCATGTTGGGGCTCATCCAGCTCATGCTTCCGCTTTCTGTGATCATGGATTCGCCTGCGGACAGTTCACATACCACGACAGGAAGGTTTCCACCCAAAATCTCATAGTTTTTCATGCCGTAATTCCCTCCGCTTTTCTTGTTTTCTGTTTCTCGATTGTTTTCTTATCCGTTCACCGCTCCGCCGCAGAACTCGCAGCAGCCGCTGGCGTCCGGTGTGGTGGTGGCACCGCAGAAGGGGCAGGTCACCGCCGCTTTGGGTGCCGCGGCTGCGGCCGCCTCCTCCCGCGCCTGCTGGCGCACCTGAAGCAGGGCATCCCGGATCTCACGGCCCATTTCCTCATACTGCCGGTATTCCACACTGGCGCGGACTTCCTCCGCATTGGAGGTGAGGGAACCGCCTCTCATGCCGCCGAATCCTCCGCGCATCCCGCCGCGGGGCCTGCGCATCGCCTCCGGGCCATCCAGCAGCGTCTCCTCATCGTTGTCTACAGCGCTGCTATTCAGCTGAAACCGGATCTCGCTGAAATAGGGATTGTTGACGTTGATCACGATGTAAAAGTCATAGGAGTAGGCGTACCGCCTGGGATTGAAGCTCTTCCGCTCCCCATCCTTATCCTTGTATTCGATCTCCGTCTTGCTCTCGTCGATGTCCAGCTTGCAGCCGGTCACATCGGAGAAGGACAGTACATCCGGATTGGCCTCCTCCCAATTTCTGGCGGAGGTGACCATAAACAGGCCGGCGTCCTCGTCCAGCAACACCTTGGTGCGCTCACCCAAGGTGCGGGTGGTACGGAAGGCAGCGACCTTTTCCTGATTCGCCTCCCGGTAGGCCAGCTGCTCCTGAATCTCTGCCACCGTGCTCTGGCGGCGGTCGCTGAACCAGGGGGAGAGCTTGGCGGCGCAGCCTTTACACAGATTGCCGTCCTCCAGCTTGCGGTTGCCCAGCAGCCCGATCTCACCGCCGCAGACGGAACACTCCTTTTTCTCAAACAGCTTTCCAAACAGTCCCATGTCCCTCGCTCCTTCCTAAAATCAGATCAAGCGGTGATGCTGTTCTTTACCTGCACGGCGCCATAGACATAAAGCCCCGGCAGCAGCAGGTTGAGCACCAGGCTGGTAATGCTGAAGGTTCCGCCGCCCACCAGGCCGATGATCATAGAGATGACGGTCAAAATTGCAATGATAATGCCCCACTTGATGCAGGAAGCTGCCTTCTGGGAGTCGCTGCAGGCGCCGATCCCCTTAATGCCTGCAATGAACTGAATCACAGAGGCCACCGTTACAAGAATGGAACTGGCATAGAGCAGTCCAATGCCCTCCGTACTGCCCGACAGCGCCGCCAGAGCGCTGATGCCGAGAATGGCGAGCACGCCTACGACCACAGCGATCAAGCCGCCGATGATCATGAGAATGGATGTCACCTTCAAAATCTTCTGACCTTTCATTTTGCAATACCTCCTGTTTTATATTTTTATAAATGGGTTTGCGTGTTACGGATGGTCCTGCGCTACGGGTCATACCGGGGGATCTCCCGCCCGATGGGGTCGGCCAGCTCTTTCAGCAGAGCTACCAGCGTCGAAATGCGTTTATCGTTAGGAGATGCGTACTTTATCCTCTGCTCACCCTCTTCCGTGTCCCAGATGAGGGTGATGCTGGAGGAACTGACTTCGTCCTTCACGCCGCCCAACCAGCGTCCCAGGATGCTCCACAGGTCTATCCTCGGCTCCGGCTTCGGCTTCATCAGCGGGTAAAGCTCCAGGACGACCTGCTCCACATCGGTCCACTGCTCGGCAGAGATGGGGACATTCTCTTTTTCGAATCGATCATGCCAGCCCACGCCCTTGGGCGGCTCCTCCGGGTAATAGAAGGTTTCCACGATGGCATCCGGGGAAAGCCAGATAAAGAAGTCGTTTCGGACAGTCATACCACCGAAATCGCTGTACATGACGCCGGTCAATGTGCCGGGCGGCATGGAAGACTCCGTCTGCATCGGTGCATCGCCCCCTTGCTGCATGAGATAGAACGCCCCCAAAAACAGTAGGATCAGTGCCAGGACTGCGGTGCAAAGCACCGCGGCTCTTCGGCCTTGTCTCATCCCTGGATATCTCCATCGTCAAAGGGATCGCCGCACTCGGGGCAGAACTTGGGGGGATGGGCGGGGTCCTCCGGCTCCCAGCCGCACTTGTCGCACTTGTACTGGGGGACACCTGCGGGCTTGGGTTTGCCGCACTCAGCGCAGAACTTGCCCTTGTTCACCGTGCCGCAGGAACAGGTCCAGCCGTCGGCGGCAGGCTTGGGCTTGCCGCACTCGGGGCAGAATTTTCCGGTGGCGGTGGCCCCGCAGGAGCAGACCCAGCCGCTGGGGGCGGCAGGCGCGGGTGCGGGCGCCGGCGCCGGGGGAGGCGGGGGAGCAGGCTGTACCTGCTGCTGGGCGCCCATCTGATAGAGGTTCTGGGCGTTCATGCCCCCCATCTGTCCGGCCATCCCCATGCCCATAAAGGCCATGGCGGGGCCGGCATTGGGGTTGCTTGCGGCGGACTGCATGGCGCTGGCCTGGGCGCCCACCAGATGAGCCGCCGCCCGGCTGGGATCCAGAAAGGCCGCGTTGCGCTGCATCTCCTTGATCATCTGCTCATCTTCTTCGTTGGCCTTCACGCTGGAGACGCCGAAGGAGACGATCTCGATGCCCCGCAGATCCCGCCAGCGGGAGGAGAGCTGCTCGTTGAGGGCCTCGGACAGCTCCAGGGTGTGGCCGGGGAGGGCGGAGTAGCGGATGCCCATGTCCGAAATCTTGGCAAAGGCGGGCTGGAGGGCGGTCAGGAGTTCCGTTTTCATCTGCCCCGCGATCTGCTCCGTCTTGAAGTCCTCGGTGACATTGCCGCAGACGTTTTTGTAAAACAGCATGGGGTTTGTCAGCCGGACACTGTACTCGCCGAAGCAGCGGATGCCGATGTCCATATCGATCGCCGCCCGCTGATCCACCACCCGGAAGGGGACGGGGCTGGGGGTGCCGTACTTGTTGCCGGTGAGTTCCTTGGTGTTGAAGTAGTAGACCCGCTGGTCCTTGGGGGCCTCGCCGCCGAAGGTGAAGCGCTTGCCGATGTTCTGGAACACGCCCTTGATGGATTCTCCCAGATCGCCGGTGAAGAGGCTGGGCTCGGTGGAGGTGTCGTAGGTGTACTCGCCCGGCTCGGCACACATATCCACAATTTGGCCCTGCTCCACGATGAGCATGCACTGGCCGTTGGCTACCGCGATGATGGAACCGTTGGTGATGATGTTGTCATCTCCCTTGGTGTTGCTGGAGCGGCCAGTGGCCTTCTTTTTTCCCTTGACGGCCAGTACATCTGCGGGAATCGCTTCGCAGTAGAAGAATTCCTTCCACTGGTCGGCCATTACGCCGCCGGCAGCTCCGAATGCAGCTTTAATCAGTCCCATAGTAGATAATCTCCTCTCTTATTTTTATTTGGTTAAGGTGTCAGGAACGTCCATCCGTCTATAAGATACCCACCGGTATCGGTAATGGGCCAGAGATACCAGGAATCATCCCAGAAGCGCTTCATGTGCAGGCACAGATTGGGCACTCCTTCGGGGATCGTCAGAGAAAACCAAAGGGGTTCGTCCATGCCGATGGTCCCGTCGTACAGCGTTTCATCTGTCACCCAATCCAGGAGGATTCCGTCCTCATCCCAGATTCCCTCACCTGTGCAGAACTGGATCTGCGTTTCATAACAGCGTCCCACCAACAGCAGCTTGTCAAGTCCCTTTTCCTCCAGCTTTGTGACGGCCATCGCCTCCAGCGGCGTACAGACCTCCTCCGGCGGGTTGGTCCAGTAGAAAATCAGGCTGTCAGACGGCTCCTCATACAAAGCAAGTTGCAGAATTTCCGGGAAGAAGCTATATTCTCGCTCATAGACGGCGGTTCGGACTGCCGGGGAGCCATTGTGCTGGTAATGCTCCTGGAGGTACAGCGTGTACGGATCGGTCAGTGTAACGAACAGCTCTTGTCCCGTGTCCTCTTCCAGCAGCTGGGCACTCCATACCTTATTGGA
>CAJFVL010000089.1 GCA_904420465.1 uncultured Clostridium sp. | reverse complement strand
ATTCCCGCAGGGCGGTCTCCCGGGCATCCACCAGTTCCTCCTCATAGCTGTTGGACCGCCCGCCAAAGAAATTGGTCAGCCCTGCGGCAAAATCCCGAACGAAATTGACGCCTGAAATCATTTCTCCAAAGACGACGCCCAGGTAGTCCTGGATCTGGCGGCCCTCAATGGTGTTGGTTGTGGTGATGATCATATCTATATCTTCTCCTTACCGTTAAGATTATGAAAAAAGCCCTCCGCCCCACCAAGCTGGGACGAAAGGCAACCCTTCCGCGGTACCACCCGCATTCGTATTCCGCAATACGCACTTGCTTCCGGATAACGGCGGAAAACCCGTCCCCCTCTCAGAGGCCGCTCCCGGGCGAACCAAGGGACACCTCCCGGGCAGGCTTTCAGCCGGCGGCCCGCCCTCTCTTGGGGAAGCAAACTCCCTATTTTCCCGTTCCACGCAATTTCCACCCCTTTATATCACAAATTTCGGGAAAAAGCAAGAGCGAAACAGGTATTTTATCTGCACAGCTCCCATCTTTGACAATCCGCAGGAGAAAAAGTGCAAGATCTGGGGATACTTTGTTAAAATAAGGTTGGACAAACGGTACATGCAGTGATAAAATAAGAATGCTTCCTGATAAGGATGCGGGAAGCCATGAGGGTATAAGCCGCTCCGCCGGAGCGGCAGGATATACGGAGGAACATCCATGTTAGAATTACAGCACATCAGCTATGGCGTGGAGCAGGATGGCGGGAGCAAGGACATCCTGCAGGACATCAGCCTGACCATCGGCGAGCGCTTTGTGGCCATCACCGGCCCCAACGGGGGCGGCAAGTCCACCCTGGCCAAGGTGATCGCCGGGATCCTGGTCCCCACCGAGGGGAAAATTCTGCTGGACGGGGAGGACATCACCGGACTGGGCGTCACCGAGCGGGCCCGGAAGGGGATCAGCTTTGCCTTTCAGCAGCCGGTGCGCTTCAAGGGGCTGACGGTGAAGGATTTGATCACCCTGGCCAGCGGCAAGAACATCGGCGTCTCGGAGGCCTGCGACTACCTGTCCGAGGTGGGGCTGTGCGCCCGGGACTACATTGACCGGGAGGTGGACGCCTCCCTGTCCGGGGGCGAGCTCAAGCGCATCGAGATCGCCATGATCATGGCCCGGGGCACCAAGCTGTCCGTCTTTGACGAGCCGGAGGCGGGCATCGACCTGTGGTCCTTCTCCAACCTGATTCAGGTGTTTGAGCACCTGCACGAGAAAATCAACGGCTCCATTCTCATCATTTCCCACCAGGAGCGCATTCTGAACATCGCCGACCGCATCATCGTCCTGGCCGACGGCCGGGTGCAGCGGGACGGCGCCCGGAAGGATGTGCTGCCCACCCTGTTGGGCGGCGTGCCCGACGTGTGCAGCGCCCTGGCGGACAAAGTCCGGTGATCCAAAGGAGGGATTTTTCGTATGGACGCAATTCAGCGCAGCCTGCTGGAGCAGGTGGCCGAGCTTCACGACGTGCCCGAGGGGGCCTACAACATCCGGGCCAACGGCAAGGCGGCCGCCCGGAACACCACCGCCAGCATCGACATTGTCTCCAAGACAGACAAGGACGGCATCGACATCATCATCAAGCCGGGGACGAAAAACCAGTCGGTCCACATCCCCGTGGTCCTCAGTGAGAGCGGCCTGACCGAGACGGTCTACAACGACTTCTTCATCGGGGATGACTGCGACGTGACCATCGTGGCTGGCTGCGGCATCCACAACTGCGGGGTGCAGAATTCGGAGCACTCAGGCATCCACACCTTCTATGTGGGCAAAAATGCCCGTGTCCGCTATGTGGAGCGCCACTACGGTGAGGGAGACGGCCGGGGGGAGAACATCATGAACCCCACCACTGTAGTGGAGATGCAGGAGGGCAGCTACATGGAGATGGAGACCACCCAGATCAAGGGAGTGGATTCCACTGTCCGCACCACAAGGGCCAAGCTGGGCCCCAACGCCACCCTGATCATCAAGGAGAAGGTGATGACCCACGGCCATCAGCTGGCCAAGTCGGATTTCACCGTGGACCTGGACGGGGACGGCTGCCACACCAACGTCATCTCCCGCTCGGTGGCCCGGGAGGACTCCAAGCAGGTGTTTCTGGCCCGAATCAACGGAAACGCCAGGTGCCACGGCCATTCGGAGTGCGACGCCATCATCATGGACAACGGCGTGGTGGCCGCCATCCCGGAGGTCACCGCCAACTGTGTGGACGCCGAGCTGATCCACGAGGCCGCCATCGGCAAGATCGCCGGGGAGCAGCTCACCAAGCTGATGACCCTGGGCCTGACCGAGAAGGAGGCCGAGGAGCAGATTGTCAACGGCTTTTTGAAGTAAGAAGTCCCATATCATGGCGAAACAGAGAGGCCAGCCCTTCGCGGCTGGCCTCAGCTTGTCAAAAAAGCCCTCCTGCAAGGAGTTCCGTCGTCCGCAGACGACGGAATAAAGTGAAATTTCGTCATTTCCGGCGGCGTGTACGTCGGAAATGACTCATCTCACGCAATTTGATTCGACAATTTCGCGAGAAATCGAGAAACAAATTGCGTGAAGCCTAACTCGAAAAAGTGGCTTGCCACTTTTTCGACAGTCCCAGGCCAGCCCTTCGCGGCTGGCCTCTCTGCTTGTCAAAAAGGCCCTCCCGGGGACAGGATCTCCTCCGGGAGGGCGTGAGACTGACACAAAACTTGGGAGCAGCGGGAGAGCGGGACGGTCCGGTCTTTCGTCACTCCGCCTCCACCTGTACCTGTCCTTCCCGGGCGGCTACCCGCAGAGTGCCGCCCTTTTTCAGCTGTCCCGTCAGCATCAGATCGGCTGCGGGGTCCTCCACCAGGGCGGCCACCGCCCGGCGGAGGGGGCGGGCTCCGTATTCCCGGCTGCTCCCCTGTCCGGCCAGCAGGGTCACCGCCTCCGCTTCCACGTCCAGGCGCACCCCCAGCTTGTCCAGACGGTTCCCGGTCTCGGAGAGCAGCTGGCGGGCGATGGACTCCAGCACCCCCTGATCCAGGGGGTGGAATACCAGCACCTCGTCCAGGCGGTTGAGGAACTCGGGGGCGAAGGTGTTTCGGGCGTCGGCCAGCACCTCCTGCTCCACCTCCTCCCGCTGGGCTGTCCCGCCGGAGGAGAAGCCCAGCCGCTGACCCCTGGCAAAGTGCCGGGCCCCCAGGTTGGAGGTCATCACCAGCACGGTGTTCCGAAAGTCGGTCTTTCGCCCCTGGGCGTCGGTGAGCACCCCCTCCTCCATCACCTGGAGGAGGATGGACCACACGTCCCGGTGGGCCTTCTCCAGCTCGTCCAGAAGCACCACCGACCAGGGGGCCCGGCGCACCCGCTCGGTGAGCTGGCCCCCCTCCTCATGGCCCACATAGCCGGGGGGCGAGCCGATGAGACGGGAGACGGAGTGGGCCTCCATATACTCGGACATGTCAAAGCGGAGCAGGGCCTCCTGGCTGCCGAAGAGGGAGGCGGCCAGGCTGCGGCACAGCTGGGTCTTGCCCACGCCGCTGGGCCCCAGCAGCAGAAAGCACCCCACCGGCCGCCTGGGGTCCTTCAGCCCCAGCCGGCTGCGGCGGATGGCCCGGGCCACCGCCGCCACCGCCCGGTCCTGGCCCAGCAGGGAGCGGCGCAGCTCTCCCTCCAAACTGGACAGGGCCCGCTGGTCGGCCTCGTCCGGGTGGGAGACAGGGACGCCGGTCCACTGCTCCAGCACCGCCCGGATGTGGCTCTCCTCCACCCGGCGGGGGCCCTGCTGGGCCAGCCAGCGGCCCCGCTTCTCCTCCAGCTGGCGGCGGAAGCTGCCCTCCGCGTCCCGGAGCATGGCCGCCCTCTCAAAGTCCTGTCCCCGGATGGCCTGGGCCATCTGCCGTCCGGCCTGGACCGCCCGCTGCTCCAGCTCCCGCAGCTCGGGGGGCAGGCTGCGGCCGGACAGCCGGGCCCGGGAGGCGGCCTCGTCCACCAGGTCGATGGCCTTGTCGGGCAAAAAGCGCTGGGGCAGATAGCGCACCGACAGGTCCACCGCCGCCTCCAGCGCCCCGTCGGTGATGGTCAGGCGGTGGTGGCTCTCGTACCGGCCCCGCAGTCCCCGGAGGATGTCCAGGGCCTGGTCCCGGCCGGGCTCCCGGACAGTGACGGGCTGAAAGCGCCGCTCCAGGGCGGCGTCCTTTTCGATATACTTCCGGTACTCGTCGATGGTGGTGGCCCCGATGACCTGAATCTCCCCCCGGGCCAGGGCGGGCTTGAGGATGTTGGAGGCGTCGATGGCCCCCTCGGCGGACCCCGCCCCCACGATGGTGTGGAGCTCGTCAATGAACAGGATAATGTTGCCCGCCCGGCGCACCTCTCCCAGCACATGCTTCAGCTTTTCCTCGAACTCCCCCCGGTACTTGGTGCCCGCCACCATGGCTGACAGATCCAGGGCGCACACCCGCCGTCCCAGCAGGTGGGGCGGGGCGGTGCCGTCTGAGATGGCCAGGGCCAGCCCCTCGGCCACGGCGGTCTTGCCCACCCCCGGCTCGCCGATGAGGGCGGGGTTGTTCTTGGTGCGCCGGGAGAGAATCTGGATGACCCGCTCCAGCTCCGCCTCCCGGCCGATCACCGGGTCCAGCAGGCCCTCCGACGCCATGCGGGTCAGGTCCCGGGAGCACTGGTCCAGCTGCCGGGTGTCGGAGGAGGGCCGGGGCTCCGGTTCCCTCGGCCTGATCCGGGGGGCGGGCTCCTCCCCGCCCAGAGAGGCGGACACCGTCCGGTAAAGCTGTCCCGCATCCACGCCGCAGTCCTGAAGCAGCTGACAGGCCCCGTTCTGCTGCTCTCCCAGCAGGCCCAGCAGCAGGTGTTCGGAGTTGACCGACCGCTGGCCCAGACGGCGGCTCTCGCCCACCGCCTCCCGGATGGCCTGGCAGCAGTGGGGGGTCAGCCCCTGGTGAGGGGTCCGGGCGGGCACCCCGATGCCCACCCGCTGGGCGATGGCCGAGCGCAGCTTCTGGCTGTCCGCCCCTGCCTTGCGCAGGGCGCTGGCCGCCGGGCTGTACTCCTGGCTGGCCAGACCCAGCAGCAGATGCTCGCTGCCCACATAGCTGTGGCCCAGCCGGGCCGCGTTTTCCTGGGCCAGACGGATGGCCCCCAGGGCGGTGGATGTGAATTGGCTGTCCGCCATAGGATCACCTCGACGAAAAATCTGCAGTAAGCATACCCTCCTTTTTCAAAAATTAACATTGCAATTTTCAGAAGATGTGTTAAAATGAAAGTACATTTTTATGGAGGTGTACTTACCATGGCCTATGTCATCAGTGATGCCTGCATCAGCTGTGGTTCCTGCGCGGATGCCTGCCCCGTGGGTGCCATTTCCCAGGGCGATGATCACTATGTGATCAACGCGGACACTTGCCTGGACTGCGGTTCCTGCGCGGATACCTGCCCCATGAGCGCGATCTCCCAGGGCTGAGCAAAACAGAAAAAACGGCGCCGGTTTTCCGGCGCTGTTTTTTTGCGCTCAGACGGAGCGCGGCTGACAGGGAAGCAGGAGATTGCGGCCGGGACGAGAGGCCGGTATAATGGAAGAAAGCGCTCCGTCCTTTTGCGCCATATCCCTATTCTGCATGTCAGAATCTAATTTTAAATATTATATTTAGTCATAATTGATATTGATATTTTGGCCGGGTTTGGATATACTGAAGATCAGAGCAACGGCAGCATGACCTGAGGAAAGGAGTGTTTGTCCATGCGTCCCGACGCCATCACCGCCCAAACCACACTCTATGCGCCCAAACCCCGCCGGAGAAAAGAAATCCGCAGCCCCTATGACGGCCTGCGCCCCTGGTCAGCCATGACTCACGCCATCGGCGCCGGGCTGGCGGTGCTGGGCACCGTTCTGCTGCTGATCCGGGCCGCCGGTCGGCACAGCCTTCTGCTGGAGGCGGTTTTTTTGATTTACGGCCTGTCCATGATCTGTCTGTACACGGCCAGCACCCTGTACCACTGCGTCAACACCACCGTCCCCGGGCGTATCGCCCTGCGAAAGTATGACCACTGCGCCATCTACCTGCTCATCGCGGGGAGCTACACCCCAATCTGTGCCACCGTGCTGCGGGAGAATGGGGGCGTCCCTCTGCTGGCTGTCATCTGGGGGCTGGCTCTGGCTGGAATTGTCCTTACCATCGCCAAGCTGGACATTCCCCGGTGGCTCACCAGCGCCATCTACCTGTTCATGGGCTGGCTGGCCCTGGCTGCCATCGTCCCCCTGTCCCGGCTGCTGCCCGCCGCCGGGATGGTGTGGCTGGTGCTGGGGGGCGTGCTGTACACCGTGGGGGGCGTGCTGTACGCCGTCAAGTGGCCGGGGCGGAACAACCCCCGCTTCGGCTGCCACGAGATCTTTCACCTATTCATCCTGCTGGGCTCCCTGTGCCACTTTGTCCTGATGTACCATGTGATTGCCCTGCTGTGACTTGGCAAAATCCGATTTCGGAGCGGAACACCGATCCGAAATCGGTCTGTCAAAAAAGTCCTCAGACTTTTTTGACAGACCGCACAATGGCTGTGCTGACTCCCGCCGGGTGATGGAGGACGGCTCGGTGGACTTCACCTGTAAGGACTATTCCCAATGACATCCCTCGAAAAAGATGCGCGGCAGCCTGGAAACAGGCTGCCGCGTCCGCACGTCTACGCGCACTTCTCTTTTTCTGGGAGGGTCATGGGCTTGATCTCCCGCAGGTAGACCCGGCGCAGGAACAGAGCGCACAGGGCCACCGAAAACAGCTCGGCGATGGGGAAGGACCACCAGACCAGGTCCAGGCCGCCCGCCCGGGACAGGAGGAAGGCCGCCGGCAGCAGCACCACCAGCTGGCGGACCACCGACACGATCAGACTGAGTACCCCGTGGCCCAGGGCCTGGAACACCGAGGAGGCCACCACGCACACTCCGGCGAACAGGAAGCTGAGGGAAATGGTGCGCAGTGCCGGGACGCCGATGGTCAGCATGTCACCCGAAGTCTCCCCTTCCGCCATGAACATGGACAGAAACACCTGCGGGATCAGCTGGAACAGCAGAAGGCCGATCAGCATGATGCACACCGCGTAGATGACGCTCAGGCGGATGGTTCTGGCGATGCGGTCGGGCTTCCGGGCCCCGTAGTTATAGGCTACAATGGGCACCATGCCGTTGTTCAGTCCGAATACCGGCATGAAGAAAAAGGACTGCAGCTTGAAGTACACGCCAAGCACCGCCGTGGCGGTGGCAGTGAAGGAGATCAGAATCTGGTTCATGCCGAACACCATCACCGAGCCGATGGACTGCATGGCGATGGAGGGGACGCCCACGCTGTAAATGCCCCGGATAATGGGGGCGCTGGGCAGAAGCCCGCGGAGGGAGAAGTGAATATCCGGGTTTTTCTTCAGGTTGAAGTACAGGGAGAGCAGAGCCCCCAGAATCTGACCGATGACCGTGGCCAGGGCGGCGCCGGCCACCTCCATCCGGGGAAAGCCGAACAGCCCGAAGATCATGATGGGGTCCAGGATGATGTTGGTCACCGCCCCCACTGCCTGGGTAATCATGGTGAGAAAGGTGCGCCCGGTGGCCTGGAGCAGCCGGTCCAGCGTCACCCCGGCGAACATCCCCACGCTCAGACCGCACACAATGACGAGGTAGTCCGCTCCGTAGTCCACAATCTGGACAATATCGGTCTGAACCGTATAGAAGAGCCGGGAGCAGGTGAGGCCCAGCACGGTAAAGACCAGGCAGCTGACGGCGGCCAGCAGCAGACCGTTCATGGCGACCCGGTCCGCCTTTTTCTGGTTTTTCTGGCCCAGGCTTCGGGAGAGGAGAGAGTTGATGCCCACTCCGGTGCCTACGCCCACTGAGATCATCAGATTCTGCATCGGAAAGGCCAGAGAGACGGCGTTCAGGGCGTCCTCGCTGATTTTGGCCACAAAGTAACTGTCCACCACGTTGTAAAGCGCCTGTACCAGCATGGAAATCATCATGGGCACCGCCATATTCAGCAGCAGCCGGTTGACCGGCATGATGCCCATTTTATTTTCCCTCACCTGTTCCTCCATCGTGTATCCTCCTTATAAGTCAGCCGGGACAGACGAATTTCCGACAAAATACCGTTTTCCGCAAGGACAGATTATACTAGGTCGGATATGGGTTGTCAACGGCGAACCGTTCGGTGGCCGGCGATATTTTGGAAGAGGCCGGGATTTGAAAGCGCGGGCGGCCTGTTCTGAAGAAGAAGGCGCTGGGGACAAGGGAGTTCGCGGCCTGGTATCATGGAACCGCGAAATGAGAGGAGAAGCGGGTATGTCCCGAGGTCAATTTGTTGGCGGGGCATATACGGATGCTGGGAGGGACGGACTGTACCATTGAAATGGAGCATACAAAAAAAGACAGGTTTTTAAAAAAAGGTGTTGACAGTGCCTCATTCCTGTGGTAATATATTACTTGCGCTGAAGAAAGCACTTTATACGGTACGCGCGAGTGGTGGAATTGGTAGACTCGCTGGCTTCAGGTGCCAGTGCTCGCAAGGGCGTGCGGGTTCGACTCCCGCCTCGCGCACCAACTAAGGTTGCTGAAAAAGATGCAACCCCTGAAACCCTTGCTGCGGCAAGGGTTTCAGCCGTTTCAGAGGGAAAAATCGAGCACCAGCCGAGATG
>CAJFVL010000088.1 GCA_904420465.1 uncultured Clostridium sp. | reverse complement strand
CCATCTATCGGACGGATGTGTTCTCACGGGTGGGGTGCACGTCTGGCTCCTTGTGGTTTCCTGGTTTCAAAGAGTACATCTTCTCCCACGAGCCGAAGCGCCGGCCGGACTGCATCTATTTCTCCCTGGGGGACAGGGAGGCCAAGACCCGCAATCCGGTTCTGAAAACAGTGCAGGAAAATACAGAAGAGATCCAGGCTTTTTACCAGAGCAAAGGCATCGACACAGTGTTCCAGCTGAACCCCGGAAACCACTTTGTCCAGGGGATTGAACGGACCATTGCGGGCATCCAGTGGTTGCTGAACAGATAGGCTGAGGTCCGTAGGCTTTTATTCTTTGAATAGGCGTGTGAAAAACTGATATGCCTACCGTTGAGAAAAGACTTGCCTAACCGCCACGGAAGAGGTACAATACCCCAAACCCAGATCCACGAAAAAAACGCTTCCCGGCCGGGACCGGCAGACACCTGCCGCCCCTGGTCAGGAAGCGTTTTTGACCCCATATTTGACCACAGTCAGGACCGGAGCACGTGGAAACAGTGGATTTAAGAGCGTCAAAAAATATTCAATATTGAGCGGAAAGTGCCGGAAAGTACTACAAATCACCGCAAAAAATTTGGCTCAAGCGTTTGGGAACACAGGACCAGATATTTAAATGGCCCCCATTCGAGCACAGTAAAGGATTTTCAGGCGGCTTATTATATAAATCCGATTTTCCTCTGTGCAGGCCAGGGACAATCGCGCCATTGACCTCTGTCTTGCTCTGCTGTTCCAGTCAACAGGTCTGCGGCGGCATCCGCGATATAGCCCAGGTAGCCTCCGGCTGAGCGATCACCACACAGCAGTTTCCACATCAGGCCGCCAAACAGGTAGGACTGAGCAAATTCACGCCAGCTGTGCAGCTCCTCCGCAGCCCTTTGGGAAAGATCCCAGAGGATACCAACCGCCTCGCTTTCCGTGATCCAGCCCAAATAGCATCCCCAGCGGGTCAGCATCGCCGCCCGGCCAACATCCCACCCGGCCATAAAGCCGGGGGCATATTGGCTTTTATACCGCTGGGCAAACCTCCATGCCCGCCTGGCAGACTCACGGTCATCCTCGTCCATGGTTTCGTCCATCAGATCCTCCGGAGAGGGCGCCTCGCTGTAAAGCTGATACCGCAGAATGTAGCCCTCCTGCGCCAAATAGCGGATCATATCCAGCAGGTCGCTGCGGCCATTGATTCCCCAGGAGCGGCGTACCAGGGATGCGACTTTCTGTTCCATGACAGGGATATGTTCCTCCACATCCATGCGGGACAGACTGTGGTTGTTCAGGGTAGAAACAATGCCAGACAGCAAGATGCCAAAGCGTTCCCATTTGGCGTCATTTTTTTGGTACGGGATCGGCTCCGGTTCAGGCATGGCCTCAAGCCGGGCCATTGTTTCTTCCAAGGTCGTATAGAGGGTTTGCTCCAGTTCTAAACTAAATGCGAATTCTTCCTCTTCGCCGGCATCCTCCATCTCCAGCATTTCCAGCGCCGCCGCGAGAACGCCCATATCTTCTCCAAACAGCTGCTCCATCCAGTTCTCCGCAGCGGAAGCAGAGGCCTCGGCGACTTTTTCATTTACCATTTTTTGCAGCAGCTCCTCGCTGACGGCCATCTGTGCCATACTGTCGGCGCCGAATATCTGACCAAGAATTTCCACCTGCCGCTCAGTGCTGGCATTGATCTGCTCCTCTGCTTCAGCAGCAGAGATAGAGGCTTCTTTTTCAGCGCTGGAAATCTCCATTTTCTGAGCCAGTTCCTCGCTTTTTTCAAACGTCTTTTTCATGCTGTCAGCGGCTCGTTCGCTGGCCTGCTGTGCCCGTTTCCGAATCTCGTCGATATCAAGCATTTTTTCCGTCCTCCTCATCAGGGGGAAGCGCATGCCATGCCGGGGGTTTTTTGCGGCGTGTCAATCGCTTTTTAATCCGATTTAAGATTGCCTCTGCCAGATGAAACCACAGATTGCCAAAGATAAATACCGCCACAAGAACCAGCAGGACTGCTCCAATTTCTCCCAACGGCATTTTTTACCTCACTTTGTTGCAAATTTATTCATAAAGAAGTCGGTAAAAGCGGCCAATTCCTCGTCCTGCGACACATAGACATACAGCTTTTCGTCTTCCAGCCAGTCATAGGCATTGATGCCGATATATCCTTTTTTGTCCGGGTAAATGATAAACGCATCGGTCGGGTATTTGTTGCGGTAGGCCTTCAGAATTTCAGAGCGGCGATAGTAGGTCGGATCACCGCAGCCGGAGAGATCGGGAACCGTGGGAACGACCACAATCGTCTGACTAGCCTCATTCCAGCCGACAATCAGATTCCCGATTTTCGTCTTGCTGCCGTGGACAAACCCGTAATTGAACCAGCCAACGTCCTCGGTATAGCCGAAAATCAGTCTATAACTGTCCCCGTTTTCCACGACCTGGTTGAACAGAGCGCGCATTTTCTTTGCATTTGCATTGCTCTTTTCCATGTCGATCTCCGGCCCCTTGAACAGCTTGCTGAACAGTCCCATGCTTGTTTCCTCCTTAAATGTTTTGATGTTTTTATATGAAGCTGTATCGGGCGGCACCCGCAGCATCATAAACTTAAACTTATGATTGTGCAGTTCTATCCCTTCAGGGGATCTGGTCCCAAATCAGGGATCAGGCCAAACCATTGCTCCGACAGGATATGCGCCGGCATTTCAGCGGCTGGCTTTTTCAAATCATTGTCCGGCGGATATTTCTTACGTCTTACGAACAGGTCAAATTCTTTCACCACATGGTCCCCCTGGCGTTTTGGTCTCTCTCAGCTCCTCTTAAAATAAAGTCAATTATCTAAATTTGTTTTTATTTTGATTGAGATGAAATCCGTCTGAATATCACGCCGAAACATAATATCCGGACGGATTTTTATTTTCCCACCTCAAGGCGCGGGAGCTGTTTTCCATTTTTCCAGGGTGTCCACAATCCCATTCAGCTGAAAATCGACCGTTTCATCTGCCGCTTCCGGGACAAACAAGGGAAGGGTACTGGGGATCGCCCTGCGTACAACCATCACGGTCAGGCTTAAATTCGTAAATAAATTGATCCTTGCGGCATCTGCCCTGATTCCGAAGTTTTCTAAAATTTCACCAAAAAGGCGGCGCTGTTTTTGGCGGAACACCTGATAGCTCTCCTTTGACAGGCGCTTGAAAATAAGCTGCTGTTCTTCAATCGTTAAAACGGCAATTCCGTTTTTTTCTCCATAACAGCAGGCATGGAGAAATTGTTTCACCGCGTCACGCCAGCTTAACGCAGGATCGGCCATCAGCGTTTGGACATACCGAATAATTTTGGGCTGCTGCAGGTAAAGCGTTTCAACAATCAAATCTTCTTTCGTCGGGAAAAAAGAATAGAAGAATGTCCGGGAAATCCCGACCTTTTTATATACTTGCTCCACCGTTGTATGCTGAATCCCCTGCTTTGCCATCAGCTCAAGCCCAACTGCAGCAAGCTGTGTCCGGATTCGTTCCCTATCCTCATCAGAATAAGCTACCTTCGGCACTCTGTCCCCTCCCACAATAAAAACAAATCAATAAATTTATCTTTATTTTATCATACCACATCCGATGAGATAATACAAGCAGAAAACGCGCTGCACCGGATCGTTTCAGACGCTGCCGCTCAGCGCAACGGCATATCCTCCGGTCAGCGCCGCAAATACAACCGCCCTTCTGAGCCATCTGATGGGATCATCAGTGAACATCAGGCAGTCCGCTTTATATTCCGCAAGCCTTCCGCGGACGGGAATGGGTCACGGGCGATTGGTAACCGCCCGCGGACTTTTTTCTCCCTCCTCTTTTCCGTCTGAACCTGTCCAAAATCGCTTCAATATGGTATGATACGGGGGAATACAGAAGGAGGTGGGCGCATGAAGCGCATTTTCCTTTTGGAGGATGACGAGGCTCTGGGACGCGGGGTCGCCATGGCCCTGGAATCCCAGGAGTGCAGTGTTGCACTGGCTCAGACGCTGAAGCAGGCGGAGTCTGTACTGCGGGAGCCGTTTTCTCTGCTGATTCTGGACATCAACCTTCCTGACGGCAGCGGGCTGGAGCTGCTGCGCTCTCTCCGGCGGGGCGGCTGCCAGACGCCGGCCATCCTCCTTACCGCCAACGACCTGGAGCTGGACGAGGTGGCCGGTCTGGAGGCCGGGGCGGATGACTATATCACAAAGCCCTTTTCCCTTGCGGTGCTCAGGGCCAGGGTAAACGCCCAGCTGCGCCGCTCCGCTCCGTCGCAGTCCGACCGGGTTGAGTTGGATGGCTTTGTCTTTGATTTCTCCCGCATGACGTTCTCCAGAAACGGGTCAGCGGTTGATCTGTCCAGAACAGAGCAGCGGCTGCTTCGGCTCCTGGTGGAAAACCGGGGCAGGACCCTCCCCCGCAGTCTGCTGCTGGACCGGGTATGGGACAGAGGCGAGTTTGTGGATGAAAACGCCCTGTCTGTGGCGGTGCGGCGTCTGCGCGCGAAGCTGGGGGACGCTCCGATCAAAACCGTGTATGGCGTGGGCTACAGCTGGGAGGCGGGCAGGTGAACGCGCTGACTTGGGCTCTCACGGTTCTGGCCGCCGCCGGGCTGGCCTTTGGATTTTGGCAGTGGCACCAGCGGCGCCGCACCCTTCGGCAGCTGAACGAGCTGGTGAACCGGGCCATCGCCGGAGGCTTTTCCGAGGACCGGTTCGACGAGACAGAGCTCTCCGCACTGGAGACCAAGCTCTCCCGTTTTCTCCGGGGGTCCGCCGCCGCCCGAAAAACGGTGGAGCGGGAGCAGGCGGCAGTAAAATCCCTCATTGCCGACATCTCCCACCAGACCCGCACTCCCGTTGCCAATCTGCTGCTGTACGCCTCCCTGCTGTCTGAAAGTGAGCTGTCCCCAGAGCAGCGGGAGCAGGTCCTGGCCCTTACCGCTCAGGGTGAAAAGCTTTCTTTTCTGATCCAGGCGCTGGTAAAGGCTTCCAGACTGGAGGCAGGCATTGTGGCCCCCCGCCCGTCCCCAAACCCGGTGGGGGCACTGCTGGAGGGGGCGGCGGAACAGGAGGGACATGCCGCCGGGGCCAAGCAGATCACCCTGACGGTGCGGCCATTCCAGGGAAATGCGGTCTTTGATCCCCGCTGGACAGGGGAGGCGCTGGGCAACATCGTGAATAACGCGGTAAAATACACCCCCGCCGGCGGTGCGGTCACTATCTCCGCCCAGGCGCTGGGCTCCTTCTGCCGGGTGGATGTTGCGGATACCGGCCCCGGCATCCCGGAGCGCGAGCAGGCAGAGATCTTTCGCCGCTTTTTCCGTGGACAGGGCACCCGCAGCGCACAGGGTCTTGGCCTTGGCCTCTGCCTTGCCCGGCAGATTATCACGATGCAGGGCGGATATATCAAAGTCACTTCCCGGCCGGGGTGCGGATGCGTCTTTTCCCTGTATCTGCCGCAGGACAGCAATAGGCCGGAGCGGCCAGCATGAATACAGAAATCTTTCCATTCTGTTAGATTTGAGAAAGCGCCAGGAAAGATTGTTATGATAAAGTCTGTATTGCCGCAAGGCAGTACAGACTTTTTCCTGGAGGAAATATTCTATGAACATTTTGGAGACCAAGGAACTGAAAAAGTACTACGGCAGCGGGGATACCCTGGTTAAGGCCCTGGACGGGGTGGACCTTGCTGTGGAGGACGGGGAGTTTATGGCCATTGTGGGTACCTCCGGCTCGGGCAAGTCCACCCTGCTCCACATGCTGGGCGGACTGGACCGCCCCACCTCGGGCTCGGTCACGGTGGATGGACAGGATATCTTCTCTTTAAAGGATGAGGCGCTGACCATCTTCCGCCGCCGGAAGATCGGCTTTGTATTCCAGAGCTATAATCTGGTTCCTGTGCTGACGGTCCGTGAGAACATCATCCTCCCCATCCAGCTGGACGGGGAGATGGTGGACGAGACCTATGTGGCCCAGGTTGTCTCCGCCCTGGGGTTGGAGCATAAGCTGAACAGCCTGCCAAACCAGCTCTCCGGAGGCCAGCAGCAGCGGGTGGCCATTGCCCGGGCCCTGGCCGCCAAGCCCGCCATTCTCCTGGCCGACGAGCCCACCGGAAACCTGGACAGCCGCACCAGCCAGGATGTGCTGTCCCTGATGAAGGTCACCGGCCGAAAATTTGCCCAGACCATGGTGATGATCACCCATAATGAGGAGATCGCCCAGCTGGCCGACCGGATCGTCCGCATTGAGGACGGCCGGATCGTGACAGGGTAAGGGGGCGGGCACATGAAGGTATCCAACGGCAGGTGTGTCCGCCGTCTGGCCCAGCGAAGCCTGCGCGCCAGCCGCACCAGAAACTGCATTGCCGTCCTGGCGATTGCCCTGACCACGGTGCTGTTCACCTCCCTGTTCACCATCGCCATATCCATCAACGACGGATTCCAGCAGTCCAACTTCCGTCAGGCGGGCGGCTCCTCCCACGGCGGGTTCAAGTACCTGACGGAGGAGCAGTTCAACGAGCTGCGGGATGACCCCCGCATCGCCCAGTGGGGCCTGCGGCGCTTTCTCGGGATGCCCACAGAGGCCCCGTTTAACAAGTCTCATGTGGAGGTGAGCTACGCCGACGCCAACTACGCCCACTGGTCCTTCTGCGACCCGGTGGAGGGCTCCCTGCCCCAGGAGGGCACCGGCGAGGCCGCCACCGACACGGCAGTGCTGGAGCTGCTGGGGATCGAGCCGGAGATCGGCGCGAAATTCACCCTCACCTTCGACGTGGACGGCCGCACCACCACCCAGACCTTTACCCTCTCCGGCTGGTGGGAGCGGGACGAGGCCATCGTGGCCAGCCATATCTTGGTTCCGGAGAGCCGGGTGGACGCCGTTCTGGCCGAGGCGGGCGTGGACCCCGCCCACACCGCCGACGGCATGACCGGCACCTGGAACCTGGACGTGATGCTGAAAAGCGGCGCCCGGCACATCCAGCGGGATCTGAATCAGATCCTGGCCGACCATGGCTACCAGAATGAGACCGCCGGGGACAACTACATCGACATCGGCGTCAACTGGGGCTACACCGGCGCCCAGCTCAGCGACAACCTGGACCCCATTGTGGTCACTGCCATTGCCGCCATGCTGCTGCTCATCATCTTCACCGGATATCTCATCATCTACAACGTGTTCCAGATCTCCGTCACCAACGATATCCGGTTCTACGGCCTGCTCAAGACCATCGGCACCACACCCCGGCAGCTGCGGCGCATCATCCGTATCCAGGCCCTGGTTCTGTCCCTGGCGGGCATCCCCCTGGGGCTGGTGCTGGGCTGGCTCATCGGCGGCCAGCTGACGCCGGCCATCGTGGCCCAGCTGGACGGAATCGTGCCCGTGACCTCCGTAAGCCCGATGATCTTCCTGGGAGCGGCGCTGTTCTCCCTGGTGACGGTGCTCCTCTCCTGCCGGAAGCCCGGCCGCATCGCCGCCAGGGTCTCCCCCATCGAGGCGGTGCGGTACACCGAGGGCAGCGGCATCAGGCGCAAGCAGAAAAAGGGCCGCAGAGGCGTGTCCCTGCTGTCCATGGCCTGGGCCAACCTGGGCCGCAGCCGGAGCAAGACCGCCGTCACCGTCACGTCCCTCTCCCTGGCGGTGGTGCTGCTGACGGTGACGGTGAACTTCGCAGGCGGCTTCGACATGGACAAGTATGTGTCCTATTTCACCGCCAGCGACTTCATCGTGGCGGACGCCGGGAAGTTCCAGAACAGCGTCCTGGATTTCACCGCCGACATGGCCGTGCCCCAGTCGGTCATCGACGACATCAGCGACCAGGGCGGCATCACCGGCAGCGGCGTCATCTACGGCCAGACGTTCGGGGCCCTGGAGTATGTCACCGAGGACTGGTTCCGGCAAAATAAAGAGCGCTTCTATACCCCGGAGCAGATGGACAACCTGGTCCGCCTGACGGCTCGGAACGAAGCGGGACTGCTGGCCGACCGGATTCAGCTCTCCGGCATGAGCCCCTTCGCCCTGGACCACCTGACGGTGCTGGAGGGAGACCTGTCCAAGCTCTATGAGGACGGCGGGCGGTATATGGCCGCTGTGTATGCCGATGACGATTACGGCAGCGCGGACATGGGCTCCCATTGGGCCCGGCTGGGGGACACCGTCACCGTCCGGTATGTGGAGGAGACGGAGTATGTGGACCCGGACACCGGCATCGCCTACGCCAGCCCGGAGGACGTGCCCGCCGGCGCCAACTATGTGGCGCAGCCGGTACAGTACCGGGACGTGGAGTATGAGGTGGCCGCCCTGGTGACGGTGCCCTCCGCCTTCTCCTACCGTTATTACGGCGCGGACGAGTTCATCCTGAACGACCAGACCTTCATCCAGGACAGCGGCACGTCGGACGTGATGTACTACGCCTTCGACACCACCGACGGGGCCAACAGCGCCATGGAGGCATTTCTCCGGGACTACACGCAGAACGTCAACCCCCAGTTCGACTACGAGAGCAAGGCCCTCTACGTCTCGGAGTTCGAGGGGATGCGGGCCATGTTTCAGCTGTGCGGCGGGGCGCTCAGCTTCATCGTGGGGCTGGTGGGGGTGCTGAACTTCTTCAACGCCATCCTCACCGGCATCATCGCCCGGAAGCGGGAGTTCGCCGTACTCCAGTCCATC